>CAISEB010000011.1 GCA_903884235.1 uncultured Pseudomonadota bacterium | reverse complement strand
CGCCGGCCGCCCCCGCCCCGGCCGCCGGCGGTGTCGTCGACGGCCTGCGCCACGAGGCCGAGGAACTGCGCCGTAACAAGCGCTTCGCGGAAGCGAAAGAAATCTACGCGAAGATCACGCGGATGGCGCCGTTCGACGCCGATGCCTGGGCCGACCTCGGCGATTCCAGCGCGGCCGCCGCGGGCGGCGACCTGAAGGCGGGCGTCCAGGCGATCGACCGGGCGCTGCAGATCGACCCCAGGCATCCGAAGTCCCTCTGGCTCAAGGCCAGCCTGGAACTGCAGGAACAGCGCTATTCCAGCGCAGCGGATTTATGGCAACGTTTGCTCGGCCAGCTCGACCCGGCCTCGAACGACGCGCAGATCGTGCGCGCGAACCTTGAGGAATCCCGGAATCTGGCCGCTCAGCAAGGAGCAGGACGATGAATGCAGCAACGGACGCTTCCCCGGCCGGCGTGGGCGCCGCCGCCCAACCCAAGGTCAGCAGTGCCCTGGTCGGGCTCCTGATCGCCGCCGCGGTCCTCGCGATCGGCTGGGTCGTGCCGCTGCGCGACTACATCACGCCGCGCTCGGGCGTGGGCTACTGGTTCGGCATCATCGGCGGTTCGCTGATGCTGGCGCTGCTGATCTACCCGGCGCGCAAGCGCATCCAGTCGCTCGCCGTCATCGGCTCGCCGCTGATGTGGTTCCGCTTCCACATGGTGCTCGGCGTCGCGGGGCCCCTGTTCATCCTCTATCACTGCACCTACAGGACCGGCGCGACCAACAGCAACGTCGCGCTGTGGTCGATGATCATCGTCGCCGGCAGCGGCATCGTCGGGCGCTACCTCTATAGCCGGATCCACAACGGCCTGTACGGCAGCAAGGCGACCGCGGACGACCTGCGCCGCCAGGCCAACAACCTGAAGATCGACGGCAGCGGCGCCGGGCGCCTGCTGCCCGGCTTCGCACCGAAGCTCGATGCCGCCGAGGGCCGGATCTCGATGGACATCCCGCTGATCCCGAAGGCGTCCTCGTCGTACACGATGTGGTGGATCGGGCGCGTGCAGATGCGCCTGTTCATCAAGCGCACGCTGAAGCAGGCCGCCGCGAACTCGCTCGCGATTTCCGAGCACCGCGCCACGCTGCTGGCGGCCGCGGTCCGCTACTCGGACGCCCGGCTCGGGGCCGCCCGCCGGGTGGCGGAGTTCCACAGCTGCGAGCGCCTGTTCTCGCTGTGGCATATCCTCCACCTGCCCATGTTCGGTATGCTGTTCGTCGCGGGCATCGTCCACGTCATCGCGGTCAATATCTACTGATGCGCTACTGGATCTCGGCAATCCTGGTCGCCCTGGTCGGCAGCTGGAGCGCGGGCGCGTCTGCGGGCCAGCTCGAGAAGCTGCTGATGCCCGGCGAGGTCACCCAGGCCCACGCCAAGTACGAGGTCGAGTGCACCAAGTGCCACGACCGCAGCGACCAGAACAGGCAGACGAGCCTGTGCGTCGATTGCCACAAGGACATCGGCACCGACCTGCGTGACAAGCGCGGCTTCCACGGCCATGCGCTGAAGCCCGGCGCCGCCTGCACGACCTGCCACAACGAGCACAAGGGCCGTGGCGCGGACATCGTGCGCTTCGACAGGGAGTCCTTCGACCACTCCATCACCGGCTTCAAGCTGGATGGCCACCACACGACGGCCGCCTGCGAGTCCTGCCACGCCAAGGGCAAGAAGTTCCGCGTCGCGCCGCTGACCTGCTTCGGCTGCCACGAGAAGAATGACTCGCACAAGGGCAAGCTCGGCAAGGAGTGCGGCAACTGCCACAACACCACGAGCTGGACCAAGTCGACCCAGTTCGATCACTCGAAGACGCACTTCGCGCTGAAGGGCGCGCACAGCCGCGCGGCCTGCGCCGACTGCCATCGCGACCCGTCCTACAAGAACACCCCGATGGAGTGCGTCGCGTGCCACGCCCGCGACGACTCGCACAAGGGTGGCCGCGGCCCGCTGTGCGGCAGCTGCCACAACACCGAGAAGTGGAAGCAGGCGAACTTCGATCACGAGAAGGTCGGCAAGTTCGCCCTGAACGGCGCCCACGCCAAGGTCGCCTGCGAGTCATGCCACCGCTCCGGTGACATGAAGCAGAAGATCCCGGACAAGTGCGCCGGCTGCCACGCCGCCGACGACCGCCACGGCGGGCGCTTCGGTGACGACTGCGCCTCCTGCCACAACGAGCAGAAGTGGAAGGAAGCGAAGTACGACCACGAGCTCAAGGCCAAGTTCGCGCTGAAGGGCAAGCACGCCAAGCTCGACTGCCACGCCTGCCACACGATCGCGGTCGGCGGCCCCACCAAGCTGCCGAAGGACTGCGGCGGCTGCCACAAGGCCGACGACGTCCACCGCGGCTCGATGGGCACGCAGTGCGCGTCGTGCCACACGGAGTCCGGCTGGAAGGACAAGGTGCGCTTCGACCACGACATGACGCGCTTCCCGCTGGTCGGGCTGCACGGCACCGTCGCCTGCGAGGAGTGCCACGCCAACGGGGCCTACCGCAATACCTCGCGCGAGTGCGTCTCCTGCCACAAGGCCGACGACGTCCACAAGGGCCGCTTCGGCAAGGCCTGCGCCACCTGCCACAACCCGAACGGCTGGAAGTTCTGGCAGTTCGACCACGGCAAGGCGACCAAATTCGCGCTCGAGGGCGCGCACGCCAAGATCGCGTGCGAGGCCTGCCACGTGAAGCCGCCGGACGAGGTCAAGATCTCGAAGGAATGTGGCGAATGCCACGCGCGCGATGACGCCCATCGCGGCCGGTTCGGGCGCGACTGCGCCCGCTGCCACACGGCGATCACCTGGAAGGGCGCCGGAGTCCGGCGCTAGGCGCGCGGCCGATCGGCGCGGCGGATGGGCGCGGCCGGTCCCCGGTCGCGCAGCGCCTCAGAAGCTCAGGTTGTAACCGAGACCGACCCAGTAGCGACTGGTGCGCTGGTCGGTGGTGGGCGGCAGCGTCGGATCGATGGGGACGCCCTGCGCGAAGCTCGAGTCGAGGGTCGCGTGCTCGTAGCCGGCCTGGAACTGCACGGAGCCGTGCTTCAGGCGCCAGTCCGCGAGCAGCGACGGGCTCAACGACCACCCCGAACTCGTCCCGGTGGCCGGATCCGATCCGGAATTGTGGCTGACCTGCAGGCGTGGGCCGATCCGCAGGGACGGCCCGACCGGGTAGCGGGAGCTGAAATAGGTGCTGATCGAGCGCGTCCCCTGCCGGGTCGTATAGCTGACGCCGACCGTGTCGACGTCGCCATCGACCAGCCACCCTCCGCCGGTCAGCTGGGTCGAGAACCCCACCGCCGTGCCCGTCGCCGGGGTCGCCGCCACCCCGCCCGACGCAGGGGTGCCGCCCACGCGACTCATGTACAGGTCCGCGCCCCACTGGATCTGCTCGCCGATCGGGCGCTGCACGCCGAAGGTCACCATGTCGCTGAGCGCGCTGCGATCGCGGGCCAGCTGGCGCACCTGGTCGATGCCCAGGGTCGAGATGAGTTCCTTGATGTCCGTGGTCGGCTGGCCGATCAGCGCGCTGTAGACCGAGTAGAACGGCGCATGGCGATGGTCGAGGAGCGCGGTGAGCACCCAGCGGCTCTCGAGCGACCAGCTGCCGAGCAGCGTCACCGAGTTCAACTCCTTGAAGCTCAGGTCGTAGTCCAGCTGGGTCGAGACGGACCGACCGTTGCGGTAGTAGCGCGTCTCGAGGCCGAGCTGCCTCGAATCGAGCACGCCGGCGGTCTGCTGGTTGAAGACATAGCCGGTCACGTCGAGGCCGGGCAGCACGCCCATGGCCTCGAGGCTGACGTTGCCGAACGTCCGGTCGTGGCTGACGCTCGCGTCGTAGGTCTGCACCGGCGATCCGGCGGCCACGCCGAGGCGCAGGCCCGGCCGCATCTGCCAGCTGAAGTACCCGCCGTCGAAGTTGCCGTAGGAGCCGCCCGTGCTCTGCGACTGGCGACCGACGCGGCCGAGCCAGTTCGAGGCCTTGTTGTCGAGTTCCACGAACGCCTGGGGCAGGCGCACCTGGTTGGCGGTGGCGCCGGTGCCGCTCAGCATGTCGTGGATGTAGCCGGCGAACATCCTGGCCTTGAAGTCGTAGATCTCGCCGCGGTGCTTGACCTGCACGTCGGCCTCGGAGTCGATCGCCGACTGGCCGACGCCGTTCGAGGTGATGCCGTTGGCGGTGACCGTGTTGTTGTCGTGGCGGATGTCCTGGGCGATGCCGCCGGTGATCGACCACGGGCTCGAGTCGACGGCGCCGCGCGAGGGCCGCGATGCGCCATCGAGGGTCACGATCGCGGCCAGGCGCTGGCGGACCGATTCGATGTCGGAGCCGTCCGGGTAGCGCCTGAGGTATTCCTCGTATTCGGCCTTGGCCAGCGCCATGTCGCCCTTGCGCTCGTGCGCGAGGCCGACGTACTCCTGCGCCTGGGAGCGGGCTGCGTGCTCGGGGTACTCGAGCAGCTTCGTGTACAGGCGGATGGCGGTGTCGTAGTCCCGGTCCTGCATCGCCGTGCGGGCATTGGCCAGGATCTCGTCGAGCTCTTCCTTCGGCGGCAGCTCGCGCGTCGAATTGCGCGAGGGTCGCGGCGGCGCCTCGGCGGATTCGACCTTGACGCGGCCGGCGCGCATGGTCAGCGCGATCTCGATGCCGGTCAGGCCCGAGCGCGGCCGGATCAGGAAGTCGACGGTGCGCGAGAAGTGCAGCGTCAGCGAGCGGCGCGACCCGAGCGACTGGTCGATCCGCAGCTCCACGAGCCCGGCCGAGTTGTCGGCCGGCACCGGCAGGGTCTCGCCGATGCCCGACTGCGGCCTGCACCCCGGCAGCGGCTGCAGTTCGATGCGCAGCTCGTCACCGGTGCGCAGCGGATAGTTCGAGACGTAGCTCATCGGGCAGCTGAACTGCACCACGATCGTCGAGGACTCGATCGTGACCTGTTCCAGCGCCCGATCGTCAGCCTCGGCGGGCGTCGCGATCGCGACGCCGAGGAGCGCCGCGCCGACGGCGACCCGCAGCCGCGCCGAGGAGCGGAGCTGCGCCCGCCGTGAGTTGATGGCCGCCACGTCGAACGCCCCCACTATTGCTCGGACGGGGGCGTCGATCCGCCGGTCAGCCGACCGCGCGGCGGCACCGCGGGTTTGCGCGCCGGCGGCATGAGTCGGTGCAGCTTCGGCGCCACCGGCTTCACCGGCGTCCAGCTGAGTACGTAGTGGCAGGTCTCGCACGATTCGGTGGTCAACACGTGTCGCGTCGGCTTGCCGACGGCCTTCAGGCCATTGTGACAGCTGATGCAGTTGGCGGCGAGCAGCGCCGAGTGGTCGACCGTCGCCGGCTTCCAGGCGCTCGTCGTGTGGCAACGCTCGCAGCCGGTGTCGGACAGGATGTGTCCCGGCGACTTGCCCGTCGCGGCCTTGCCGTTGTGGCAGGTCACGCAGCGATCGAGCACGTCAGCATGGTCGAGCCGAGCCACGGGGATCCACGCGGTCGTCGAGTGGCAGTCCGCGCAGGCGTCGGTCGTCTTCGGATGGCCCGGTCCCTTGCCGGCGATGAAGCCACCGACATGGCAGCTCTGGCAGGTCTCGCCCACCGCCGCCGAGTGGTCGAACGCGCCGGTCGCGGTCAGCAGCGTCGCCGGCCGTCCGCCGCGCATCGGCGCCGGCGGTGCGGTCGGGCGGGCCACGGGCACGACCTTGCGCGGCACGCGCTTGTAGGTGGCCGAGATGCTGGTGTGCTGGTGGCAGCCCATCAGGCAGTCCGAGCCGCCGCTCGACCCGCAGTTCGTCACGTTCGGGGCCTTGTACGTGCCGGGTGAACCGCACAGCTCGTGGGTTGCGCTCTTCTTGTCGCGCGTGAAATTGACCGTGACGCCCTTGAACAGCGACTTCATGCCGACTTCGTGGCAGGCGTCGCAGGCATTGCCGGTCGCGACCGCCGTGAAGTTCTTCGAGCCGCTCGTCATCGATCCGAAATCGCCGATCGCGGTGTGGCTCATGACCGTGCCGGAGAACGCGGTCGTGCTCTTGTGGCAGCCGGAGCATTCAACCGGCGTGCCTGCGTTCGTGATCGGGATGTGAATCCAGGCGTTCGGCGTCGCCCCGTCCATGCGCATGATCGCGAAGCCCGACGCCGCGGCATAGGTGGCCGTCGTGTCGGCGTGGCAGGAGCTGCAGGCGGTCGGCGTCAGCCAATCGTTGTGCATTGCGGTCAACACGGTCGGATTCGCCGTGTTCATCTTCGAGTAGTCGGCGTAGTTGCCCGCCACGTGGCAGTCCGCGCACGGCGCCGTGGGGGTCGTCGGATAGTGGTTGCTCGGCTTGCCGGAGGCGATGAACCCCGTGGTGAAGTCCATGCCGTGGCAGGCCCAGCAGTCGCCGGCCGCCTTCAGCGGATGCAGCGCGTCGAGGATGACGTACGTGCCGACGGTGGCCCCCGGCCGCTGCTGGAAGCCCGTGTACAGCGTCGAGGACGTGCCGCCGGTCGTGCTGGACGGCTGGATCGGATACACGTCGATGCTCATGAACGCCTGATTGGCTTCATGGCACTGCCCGCAGCCGGTCGTCTCGGTCACGCCGGTGTGGATCGCGGCGGGCTGCGGGAAGGGCAGCTTGAACTTCGAGCCGGGCGCCGGCGTGGTCGAGTTCGGCGCGATGGCGCCCGACGGCACGTTCGCCAGGTGGCATGTCTCGCAGGTCGACACCACCGTGGGCAGGTGGTTGCCCGCGCCAGGGCCGGTGGTCGGCGGCTCGCCGACCATGTTCGTCACGCCGAGGAACTTCGTCGCGACCGCGCCGTTCACGGTGTGGCAGCCCGCGCATCCGGTCGCCGTGCCGGTGTGGTTCATCGTCGAGTTGGCGAAGGACGCGCCGTCCACGACCGGCGTCGTCGCGACGCTCGTGCCCGCGCCGACATGGCACACCTCGCAGGACTGTGCAGTTGGCATGTGGGTCGGCGTGAACGCGATGCCGGTCTTGTCCCGCGTGGTCGAGGTGATGTGGTACGTCGGATTTGCCGTCAGGTCCAGGGCCAGGGACTGCGACGCGCCGTGGCACTGGATGCAGTTCGAGGTCGTGCTCGGCGCGAACTTGTGGATGTTCGTCAGCGTCGGCGCCACCGAGAAGTCGGAGATGTTCGTGTGGCAGTCCGTGCACAGCGCGGTCGATACGTACGGGATGTGATTGGCCGGCTTCACGGAGCCCGCGAAGTAATTGAAGTTGGTCGTGTGGCAGGTCACGCAGTCCGCGCCCTGGGCCGCGGTCGGGTGATTCGCGTCCTTCAGCATGTACGTGCTGGAAGTCGTCGTGCTCGGCCGCGTCTGGAAGCCGGTGTACTGCGTGGTCGTGACCGCGCTGAGCTGGGTCGGCGCGATCTGGTATTGCGTCATGCCCGCCCAGACGTAGCCGCCTTCATGGCAGTTCTGGCAATTCGCCGAGATCCCCGAGTGAATCGCGTCCGTCTTCGGCGCGGGCGTCAGGAACTTCGTGCCGCCGAGCGTCAGCGTCGTCGCGTTGGCCGCGATCAGGCCGGACGGCATCGAGGAGAGGTGGCAGGACTCGCAGCTGGTGCTGGTCGGGATGTGCGAGGTGCTGGCCGCCGGCGACGTTGGCGGCATCACGACGAGCTTGGTGATCCCGGAGAACGTCGTCGCAGTGACCGGCGGCGCGTGGCACTCCGCGCAGGTGGTCACGCCCTGGTGGTTCATCAGGGACTTGGCGAACGCCGCGCCGGTCGCAACCGGGGTCACGGTGACGCTCGAGCCCGCACCGACGTGGCAGACCTCGCAGCTCTGCGTGACCGGCATGTGCACGACCGTCGCACCGGTCGAGACGACGCTCGCCGTCGAGGTGATCGCGAACTTCGCCGCCGGGATCGCGTAGTACGCGGCGTTGGTCTTGTCGTGGCACTGCGCGCAGTTGGTCGTCGTGCTCTGCGCGTACTTGTGGATGTTCGTGACCGTCGGCGATGCCGAGAAGTCGGTCGTCGTGTGGCAGGACGTGCAGGCCGTGCCGGACACATACGGGATGTGGTTCGCCGGCTTCACCTGCCCGGTCCACGCGTCGAAGTTCGTGCCGTGGCACGACTCGCAGTCGGCACCACCCGGATCGCCCGCCTTCGGGTGCAGCGCGTCGAGGATCGTGTAGGTCCCGGCCGCCGCGCCCGGGCGCAGCTGGAAGCCCGTGTACTTCACGGTGGGGTCGGACGAGGCGGCCGTCGGGCTGATCGGGTACAGGCTCATGTCCAGCCACTGGTCGGTGCTCTCGTGGCAGGCCTGGCATCCCTTGGCGATGTTCGTGTGGATCGTCGCGGTCTTCAGCGACAGCGTCGGCATGAACTGGGTCCCGGGCGGCTGCACCTGGGTTGAATTCGGCCCGATGACGGTGGCCGGCATGCTCGACAGGTGGCAGACCTCGCAGGAGGCCGCAACGGGGGTCGGGATGTGCGAGCTCGCGCCCGGGGACGTCGTCGGCATGCGGACGATCTGCGAGATGCCGAGGAACGTCGTGATCCCCTTGTCCACCTGCTCGTGGCAGCCGTTGCAGGTCGTCGAACCCTGGTGGTTCATCATGGACTTGGCGAACGTCGAAGTATCGCCGATCGGCAGCGCGAGGCCGGCGCCCGCCGCCAGATGGCAGATCTCGCACGACTGGGTCGTCGGCAGGTGGGTCGCCGGCAGGCCCGCGCCGGTCTTGTCGGTCGCCGTCGAGGTGATATAGAAATGCGCCGCCGGGATGGCAAAGCTGGCCGCGTTGCCCTTCTCATGGCACTGCGCGCAGTTCGTCGTCGGATTCTGCAGGTACGAATGGATGTTCGTCACCGACGGGATGGTCGAGAAGTCGCCGATGATGTGGCAGTTCGAACAGGTCGCCGTGCTCGAGTACGGGATGTGATTGGTCGGCTTCACCGCGCTGTCGAAGTACTTGAACGAGAGCGCCTCGGTGTGGCACTGGCCGCAGTCGCCATCGGTCGGATGCGCGGCGTCGACGATCGAGAACGGCGACGGCGAGCCGTACGGCCGGGTCACGAAGCCGGAATACTGGGTGGTGATGACGAACTTGTTCGGCGTGGCCGGGTAGCTGGTCATGCCCAGCCAGTTCGAATCCCGCTCGTGGCAGCTCTTGCAGGTGGTCGTCTTCGCGAGGTCGCTGTGGATGGCGGCGCTGCCCGGCAGCATCGACGGCCCGAACAGCGTTCCACCCGGCACCGTGCCCGAGGCCGAGGGGGCGATCAGGCCGGTCGGCGCGGCATGGCAGTTCCCGCAGGTGGTCGTCGAAGGCAGGTGCAGCGTCGGGCCGCCCGGCTGCGAGCCGCTCGGCGGCATCGTCACGATGCTCGGCACGCCGATGAACGGGCTGATCGCGGTCGAATTCGGGCCGTGGCACTGGGCGCAGCTGTCGGCGGTGTAGCCCAGGTGCGCGAACTTCGAGTTCGTGAACTTGGCGCCGTCCTGCACCGGCACTGCCGGGAAGCTCGAGCCCAGGTGGCAGGCCTCGCAGGAGGCCTTGATCGGGACGTGGCCGACGGGCACGCCGAGGACGTGGAAGTTGATCGCCGGCAGGTCGAACTTCGTCGTCGGCTCCGGCAGGTGGCAGTCCGTGCAGTTCGTCGTCGAGCTCGGCGCGTTCGAGTGGATCGCGCCTAACGTGCCCAGCTTCGCCATGTTCGAGAGGTCGTGGCAGGCCACGCACAGCGCGCCGGGCTTCGTCGGGATGTGGTTCGCGGGCTTGTTGGCCTTGTTGAAGTCGCCGATGCCGAAGCCGGAATGGCAGCTCGAACAGTCCGCGCCGCCCGGCGCCGTCGCGAGCGGGTGGTTCGGGTCCTGCGCCGGCGTCGGCCGGTCGACCATGACCTTCACGTAGTCCCACGCCATGCCGGTCTCGTGGCAGGCCTGGCAGTTGTTCGTGATGCCGCTGTGATTCATCTTGTCGTTCGGAACCACGAACGTCGTGTAGTTCAGCGCAATCGGCTGCTGCCAGAGATGGCAGCCCTCGCAGAGATTCGAGGCCGGGATGTGCTTCGGCGGCTTGCCCGGCGCGTGGGTGTTGTCGTGGCAGCGGACGCAGTTGTCGGTGATGCCGGTGTGGTCGAAATGCGCGGACTTCCAGGGCAGCGTGACCAGGTGGCAGGTGCTGCACTCGGCCGTGGTCGCGATGTGGGTCGGACCCTTGCCGACCGTCTGCACGCCGTTGTGGCAGCTGCTGCAGGTGCCGAGGACGTTGATGTGGTTGAACATCGCGACCGGGCGCCAGCCGTAGGTCGTATGGCACGAGCCGCAGTCGTTCGAGGACAGGATGTGGTTGGTCGGCTTGGCAGACGCGCCGATCCTGGAACCGGCCGCGTGGCAGGAGAAGCAGTCGGTGGGCGTCCCCTTGAAGATGCCGCCGACATGGCAGCTCTCGCACGGCACGTCCTGGTGCTGGCCGACGAGGTCGAACCCGGTCGTGAAGTGGTCGAAGCCCCCCGCCTTGGCGAGGCTCGCCGGTGCCGCCAGCAGGCCCACCGCTGCGAGCAGCAGGGCCGCCATCGCGAGGCAGGCGGACTGGAGGCGTCCCTTCGGTCGAAGTGTGTTCACGGATGGTGCTCTGGGGTCCATGCTTACCAGGGTCGCGGTTTCGGGCTTCGGTCAAGACGGTCGCGAACCGACGCCCGACATAACGCGTACGTCCTTGATCTTATTTTGGTCCTGCCAAAACGCAACCCACAAAGTCGTCGCCCGAGCGCGACAGCGCCACAGGCTTTGTAAAGTCCGACGCAGGTCACATCATCTAGCCGCCGGAACCGAAGTCGGGCATCGTGACGGGCGTCCTGCCCGACCCGTCCGGAAGCCCGGCGTCCGGGCATTGTGTCCAGGAAGCCCGCCATGCCGACCGCCTTTCGTACCGCCGCCCTGCTCCTCGCCTCGACCGTCCTGGCCGCCGGCTGCGCCGGCGAACCGGAACGTCCGGCCGCGGCCGAGTTCCTCGACCCGCAGACCGCGATGACCGTTCGCGTCGTCGCGGAGCCGTTCGTGTACGCCCGGGACGTCCCGGAGCTCGCGGCCAACGTCCGCGACTACGTGTACCTCGGCGCGGTCGAGACCAACAACATGGGGCACCGCAACCACTACCTCGCGCTCGTCTCCTGGAGCACGATCGACCGCAAGCGCGCGGGCGTCCCGCCCGCCGAGCTGCCGGATCGCCTCGAACTCGCGCTCGGCACGCTCGCACGCGAATACCCGCTCAAGACGCACGAGGCGCGCAGCATCGGCGTCGGCACCTCGATCCTCGAGCCGCCCTCCGGCTACATCGGCGACAGCTGGTTCATCGTCAGCGCCGCGGACCTGCGCGCGCTCTCGGCTGCGCCGCCGGCGTCCATCGACGTGCTGGTCGGTGGCGTGCGCCAGACCTATACCCTGTGGAAGCGCGCCGACGCCGCGCTCGCCGCATTCGTCGAGGACATCCCGACCGAACTGAAGGGCACCCCGGCCCGCCCCTGAGGCGGCGGCGTGAATATGCCGATCGGGTCGCCCTGTCAAGGTCGGGGCGACCCTTGGCTGGCCCGGGCGAACGCCCTCTTTTTGACTTTAAGTCTCTGATATAAATCGACTTATTAGCCATCCGGCAGCACCGCCCGGCCCTGCTGCACTGCGTTTTTTTGTTTTTGAGACCCCGCGTCGTTTTGCCTCCGCCGACCCTGAGGCATACTGATCGCCGGACACGCTGATTAACGATCTGGAGACGGGGTTCCATGGAACGGCGGCTGCATACGCGCCATCGGGCGCGCACCACTGTGTACGTCCAGATCCCCGGCCGTCGCGGAAGACTCTGCCGCGCACGCAACCTGAGCGCCAACGGCGTGTTCGTGGAGACCGAGAACCTGGGTCTGCAGAAGGGCTCCGTCGTGGAGCTTGCGTTCGCGATCAACCTCGGCTCGGTCACGAAGATCCATCGCCGCACGGCGGTCGTCGCGCACGTCTCGAGTGGCGGCACCGGGCTCAAGATGGAGACGTATGTCGGCCGATGAGGCCTGACGGATCGAAACCAGTTCCATGTCAGTGGCGCCGTAGTCGCGAGGCTCGGCGCCTCTTTTATTTGCGGCCCCCGAAAACCACCGAGCACGCGCCACCATGAAGAGCGCCGAACGCAGCTACAAGTACTACGACTTCTGCATGGCGGCCTACGTCTGCATCCTGCTGTGCGCGAACCTGATCGGACCGGCCAAGGTCGCGACCATCAACCTGCCGCTGCTCGGCCAGGTCGACTACGTCGCCGGCGTGCTGTTCTTCCCGATCTCGTACTTCTTCGGCGACGTGCTGACCGAGGTGTACGGCTACGGCCGCGACCGCCGCGTCGTCTGGGCGGGCTTCGGTGCGCTCGTGTTCGCGGCGATCATGACGACGACCATCGTCGCGCTCCCGGGCGCGTCCTGGTGGCACAACCAGGGCGCGGTGGAAACCATTTTCGGCTCGACGCCACGCATCGTCGCCGGGTCGATGACCGCGTTCTGGTGCGGCTCCTTCGTCAACAGCTACGCGCTCGCGAGGATGAAGATCCTGACGAACGGGCGCTTCCTGTGGATGCGCGCGATCGGCTCGACCATGTGCGGCGAACTCGTCGATTCGGTGCTCTTCTACACGATCGCCTTCTACGGCACGTGGGAGCCGGCCCACCTCGTCGCGGTCACCGCCGCGCAGTACGGCTTCAAGGTGCTCTGGGAAGTGCTCGCGACGCCGCTGACGTACTGGATCGTCGGCTTCCTCAAGCGCTCCGAGCACGAGGACTACTACGATCGCGACACGAACTTCACGCCGTTCTCGCTGAAGAACTGACGCTCAGGCCCCGCGTCCCCGGGCGTAGCAGGGCAGCCCGTCCTGCGGCCGGTCCCATGACACCGCGTCCTCCATCCAGATGTGGTCGCCCGGCGCGACGCGCCCCGGCGCATCCAGCGTCCCGAGCGTCACGTCCACCTCGTCCGCACGCGCCTCGCTGCGATAGGTCAGCGGGCTGCCGCAGGTGCCGCAGAAGCCGCGCAGCCGCCCCGGCGAGGATGGAAACTCGACCGGACGCCCCTGCGTGAACTCGAGGTCCCGGCACGCGACCGTGCACCAGCCGAGCGCGTGGGCGCCGGATGCCCGCCGGCACGACTCGCAGTGGCAGAGGGTCGGCGGATAGAGCAGCGGGCCGCACTGGTAGCGGATCGACCCGCACAGGCAGCGTCCCGTGTAGCGCTCGGTCATGGCGAGTCCTCCTCCCGGACGGCAGGTGCCGCATCCTCGACGTTAGCGCATCGCGGGCGTCCTCGGCGCCATCGTCACCGCGAGCGCGAGCGTCCCGAGGTAGAGCAGCAGGGCCATCACGCCGTAGACCGCGGCGCCGGGCGCGGCCCAGGTCAGCAGCGTGTCGTTTCCACCCGGCACCCAGGCCGCCCCGGTTCCCATCAGCCAGCCGCCGGCGAGATGGCGGACCATCCCGCGCCACGTGAAGCGACGCAGCGCGAAGGTGTGCGCGATGCGGGCGCCCACGAGGCCGCCGGCGAAGAACGCCAGCGCGGTGACGACCATCGCGAGGTCCGCCGTGCCAAACACGGCGGCCGACGTCCAGCCCGGCGAGATGCCCTCGAGCAGGCCGGCGGCGACTCCGATCCCGAGCGCACCGCGAAGCGCCGCGCCCCGCGCCGAGGACGTGCTGCGCAACGCGCCCGTGGCCAACGCGACGCCGAGCGCCGCCGCACCGATCAGGTACGGCGCCGCGCCACCCGGCAGCTGCGACAGGCGCCGCAGCGGGCCGATGGACGTGGCGCCCCACGGCATCCAGCGCAAGTGGCTCGCCAGCGCGATGCCGGCCAGCGTCCACAGGAAATCCAGGCGGCCCCGACCGACGAAGAGCGCGGTGCCGAGATAGCACGCGCCATTCACGAGCGAGCCGGCGGCGAGCACGACCGCCCCGGCGACCACCGGGATCGAGATCCCTGCAGCCGCCGGCAGGTGTGGCGCCAGCGGATCGAGCATCGAGGCGACGAGCACGAGCCCAGCGCACGTCACCGCCGTCGTTGCCAGCACCAGCAGGCCGTCCGAATTCCGATCGTGCACCGCGCCGATCACCGCGGCGACGCAGCACAGGCTCGTGCGTGCAGCGGCGAGGCCGAACGCGAACGCCAGCAGCACCACCAACGCCGCACCGATCATCCGCTGCGTCCGTCCGCGTGCAGGCGCTCCTCGACCCATTCGATCCAGTGCCGCACCGGGATGCGGGCGGCCGCGCCAAGGTGGGCGATGCAGCCGACGTTCGCCGAGAGGATCACGCTCGGTGCGTGGGCCGTGAGTGATTCGAGCTTGGCATCCCGCAGCGCCGACGCGAGCGCCGGCTGCAGCAGCGAGTAGCTGCCGGCCGATCCGCAGCACAGGTGCGCCCCGGCGACCGGCACGAGGCGGGCGCCGAGCCCCTCGAGGATGGGCTCGACCACGCCGACGAGCTTCTGGCCGTGCTGCAGCGTGCACGGCGCGTGGAACGCGACGGTCACCGGCGCTGCCAGGTCATGGCGCGGCATGCGACCGTGCTCGCGCAGCCACTCGGAGAGGTCGCGGGTGAGCGCGGCGATGCGCGCCGCGCGCTCGGCGTAGGCGGGCTCTGCGGCCAGCAGGTGGCCGTAGTCCTTCACCTGCACGCCACAGCCGGAGGCGGTCATCACGAGGGCCTCGGCGCCGGCCGCGACGTGCCCCCACCACGCGTCGACGTTGCGCCGGGCCGCCGCGCGCGCGCCATTGGGGTCCGACAGGTGCGCGCTGAGCGCACCGCAGCAGCCTGCGCGTGGCTCGACGATCGCGCTGACGCCGAGCCGGTCGAGCACGCGCACCGCGGCACGGTCGATCGACGGCAGCAGCGCGTCCTGGCTGCAGCTCGTCAGCAGGATGACGCGACGCGCGTGGCGCGTCGTGGGCGCGGACCCGGTGCGTCCGCGATCGCCCAGCTTCGCGCGCAGGCGGGCCGGCAGCAGGGGCCCGAGGCGGCGCGCGAGGCCGACGCCGAACGCGAACAGCCGCCGCCTCGAGACGCCCTCGCGCAGCAGCGCCCGGGCGAGCCGCTCGCCAAGCGGGCGCGCGACCCGGGCATCGACGACCTCGCGGCCGATCTCGAGCAGGCGCCCGTACTGCACGCCGGACGGGCACGTCGTCTCGCAGGCGCGGCACGTCAGGCAGCGGTCGAGATGGCGCTGCGTCGTGCGCGTCGCCGGCGCACCCTCAAGCACGCCCTTGATCTGGTAGATGCGACCCCGTGGGCCGTCGAGTTCGTCGCCGAGCAGCTGGTAGGTCGGGCAGGTCGCGTTGCAGAACCCGCAGTGCACGCAGGACCGCAGGATCGCGTCCGCCTCGCGGCCCGCGTCGGTGTCCCGGATCCAGTCGGCGAGGCGGGTCTCCACCGTCAGAGCCCCGGATCCAGGCGGCCGCGGTTGAAGATCGCCGCCGGATCGAAGCTCGCCTTGAGGCGTCGGTGGATCGCGAGCGCCGCCGCCGGCAGGTCGTCGAACATGCGGCTGCCTGCCGGGCCGTGCCACAGCGCAGCCGCGCCGCCCGCCGCGCGGGCGCGGGCGCGCACCGCGGCGCCATCCTCCCCGGCCCGGCACCATCGCAATGCACCGGCCCACTCGACCAGCTCCGGGGTCTCGAGCGGGAGCAGCGGCGCGGTGGCCGGCACGACGACCCGCCACAGCGGCGTGCGCGCGGCGAGGAGAGGCGCGCGGTGATGGCGCAGCGCCTCCCACCAGGCCGCGGCGTCGCCCGACTCGACCTCGCGCCCCCCGAGCACGTGCCGCGCGGACTCGACCGCGGCAGGGGCCCCGGACAGGCGGATGCGCGCCCGCCCCGCGCACCAGCTCGTCGCCGACACGGGCAGTGGCTGGCGCGCCGCCCGATTGAAGGCGGCGACCGCCGCCGGCGCATCGAGCTCGTACTCGAGCGTGCGTTCGAGCGCGGGCTTCGGCAACACCTTGAGCGACACCTCGACGATCGGGCCGAGCACGCCGAGCGAGCCACACAGCAGCCGCGAGACGTCGTAGCCGGCCACGTTCTTCATCACGCGGCCACCGAAGCGCAGCAGCTCGCCGCCGCCGGAGACGATCGACGCGCCGAGCACGAAGTCGCGCACGCCCCCCGCGCTCGCGCGCCGCGGACCGGCGAGCCCGGCGGCGACCGCGCCGCCCACCGTGCCGCCCGGCGCGAAGTGCGGCGGTTCGAACGCCAGCATCTGGCCACGGGAGGCGAGCAGCGCCTCGAGTTCCGCGAGCGGCGTGCCGGCGCGCGCCGTGACGACGAGCTCGCTCGGGTCGTAGTCGACGATGCCCGCGTGGCCGCCGATCTCGAGCGGCGTGCCGATGATCCGCTCGCCGAGGAAGTCCTTGGTGCCGCCGCCACGGATCGCGAGCGGCACGCCGGTCGCGGCGGCCTCGCGGACGGCGTCGATGATCCGCTGGAGGTCGTCGCCCACCTCAGAACCGCTCGAGGTGGGCGAACGGCGTGGCGCCGCGGTGCACGCGCATCCGCCCGTACTCCGCGCAGCGATGCAGCGTCGGGATCACCTTGCCGGGGTTCAGGATGCCGGCCGGGTCGAACGCCGCCTTGACCGCGAGGAACACACCGCGCTCGGCGGGCGAGAACTGCACGCACATCGAGCCGAGCTTTTCCTCGCCGACGCCGTGCTCGCCGGTGATCGTGCCGCCGAGCTCGACGCAGAGCTCGAGGATCTCGGCCCCGAACGCCTCGGCACGGGGCCACTCGCCCGGCGCGTTGGCATCGAACAGGATCAGCGGGTGCAGGTTGCCGTCGCCGGCGTGGAACACGTTGATGCAGCGCAGACCGTATCGCCCTGCCATCGCCGCGATGGCATCGAGCATCCGCGCCAGGTGCTTGCGCGGGATCGTGCCGTCCATGCAGTAGTAGTCGGGCGAGATGCGCCCGGCCGCCGGGAACGCGTTCTTGCGGCCCGACCAGAGCCGAATGCGCTCGGCCTCGTCGCGCGATACCCGGACCGCGGATGCGCCGGCCGCGCGCACGATCGCGCCGACGCGCGCGATCTCGTCCTCGACCTCGGCGGGCGTGCCGTCGGATTCGACCAGCAGGATCGCCGCCGCATCGAGGTCGTAGCCCGCCCCGCAGAACGGCTCGACGGCCGCGGCCGCGCCGCGATCCATCATCTCGAGGCCGGCTGGCACGATGCCGGCGGCGATGATCTGCGCGACCGCATCGCAGGCGCGGCCGACGTCGGGGAACGACGCCATGGCAACCCGCGCGAGCGGCGGTCGCGGCAGCAGCCGGACCGTGACCTCGACGAGGACGAGCAGCATGCCCTCGGAGCCGATGACGATCGGCAGCAGGTCGAGCCCGGGACCGTCCGGGGCGCCCGCGCCGAGCACGAGCTCGTCGCCGTCGCTCGTGTAGCCCCGCACACCGACCACGTTGTGCAGCGTGAGGCCGTACTTCAGGCAGTGCACGCCGCCCGAGTTCTCGGCGACGTTGCCGCCGATCGTGCAGGCGATCTGCGAGGACGGATCCGGCGCGTAGTAGAGGCCATGCGGCGCCGCGGCCTCCGACAGCGCGAGGTTGCGCACGCCGGGCTCGACGCGGGCGGTGCCGGCGGCCGCGTCGATCGCGAGGATCCGGTTCAGCCGCGCGAGCGACAGCACGACGCCCTCGGGATGGGGTAGCGCACCGCCGGACAGCCCCGTCCCGGCGCCGCGCGCGACGACCGGCACGTCGAATCGGCGGCAGCACGCGAGCACGGCCACGACCTCGGCCTCCGTCTTCGGCAACGCCACCGCGAGCGGTCGCCGCGCGAGGGCCGACAGCCCGTCGCATTCGTACGGGGCGAGCTCGGCCTGTTCCGTGAGCAGCGCATCGCCCGGCAGGCAGGCGCGCAGCGCCGCGAGGATGTCATCACGGGGTGCGGGGATCATGGCGGTCATGCGTCGGCCAGGAACCGCACGTCAGAGCATCTTGCGGTACTGCACGAACCCCGACCGTGTCGCGACCTTGTCGTAGAGGTGCATGGCATCGGTGTTGGTCTCGTGCGTCAGCCACCAGACGCGCGAGCAGCCGAGGGTGCTCGCGTGCCCGTACACCGCATCGATCAGCAGGCGACCGATGCCACCAGCGCGGCACGTCGGCGCCACGAACAGGTCCTGCAGGTAGCAGTAGTCGCCGACCGTCCAGCACGAGCGATGGCGGATCCAGTGCACGATGCCGACTGCGGCGCCCGCGCCGTCGCGTGCGATGAAGCCGCCCATCGGCTCCGCGCCACCGGTGAGGCGCTGGAACGTCACGGCGGTCGTCGCGGCGGCGACCTCGGCCTTGTAGAACTGCAGGTACCCCTGCCAGAGCGGCAGCCAGTCGTCGAATTCGGTCGCGCACAGGGGCGTGATGGCGGTCATCGCGGCACTCTCCGGGGTCCGGGCGGCGCATCGGCGGGCGCGATGCCGTCCCGGACCCGAGCATACCGGAACGGGCCCGCGGCACCGTCGCCGCCGACGCGTCCGGCGTGGTAATTTCCGTCCACCGGCGGCCAGAGCGCCGGCAGTCGCGACAGGGGACCGCCGATGGACCGACGCTCGTTCGTACGTGGCATGGCCGGCGGCGCCGCGCTCGCGGCGGGTCCCTTGCTGCTGCCGCGCGCCGCCTTCGCGGCCCTGCCCGCCGGCGCGCTCGCCGGCGAGGAGCTCGGCGTGCTGCCGGGCAAGCGGCCGCTGATCAAGCGCAGCTTCCGGCCACCCAATTACGAAACCCCGATTGGCGAGTACGCCTCGCTGCTGACGCCCAACGACCGCTTCTTCGTGCGCTGGCACCTGGCCTCGATCCCGGAGATCGATCCGCGCGACTGGCGGCTCTCGGTCGCCGGCGACGCGGCGGCGACCCCGCTCGAGCTGTCGCTCGAGGATCTGAAGCACGGCTTCGAGCGCGTCGAGGTCGTGGCCGTCTGCCAGTGCGCCGGCAACCGGCGGGGACTGTCGGACCCGCACGTCGCGGGCGTGCAGTGGGGCAGTGGCGCGATGGGCAATGCGCGCTGGGCGGGCGTGCGCCTGAAGGACGTGCTCGCGAAGGCAGGCATCGCCGCCGACGCGGTCGAGGTCGCCTTCGACGGTGCCGACCAGGGCGCGCTCGAGAAGACGCCGGACTTCATCAAGAGCATCCCGGCGTGGAAGGCGCTGGACGAGAACACCCTCATCGCCTACGAGATGAACGGCGAACCGCTGCCGCACCTGAACGGCGCGCCGGCCCGCATCGTGGTGCCGGGCTGGACGGCGACCTACTGGATGAAGAAGGTCGTTTCGATCCGCGCGCTGCGCAAGCCGCTCGAGGGCTTCTGGATGCAGAAGGCCTACCGCATCCCGAAGGGCAAGTTCCCCGTCGTCGACCGCTTCACGACCCAGGAGAACGCGGACACGACGCCGATCACCGAAATGGTCGTGAACTCGCTGATCACCTCCCACCTCGAGGGCCAGCACATCCGCGCCGGCACGCCGACGACGGTCGCCGGCATCGCCTGGGATGGCGGCTTCGGCATCCGCTCGGTCGATGTCTCCCTCGACGGCGGACGCTCGTGGCAGGCTGCGGAACTCGGCAGCGACGCCGGGCGGTTCTCCTTCCGGCCCTGGTCGTACTCGTTCACGCCGGCCCGCGGCGGTCACGTGCTGTCCGCGCGCGCGAGCAACGGCGTCGGCGCGACGCAGGTCGACAAGCTGATCTTCAATGGCCCCGGCTACCACAACAACGTGATCCAGCGCCTGGCGCTGGAGGCGGAGTGACGCGCATGGACACGATCCGCACGTGGGTCCTGCTCGCCGCGCTCGCCGTTCCGTTCGCCGGCAGCGCCGACGAGCGGTCGATCCGGATGAAGGACGGCGCGGAGCGCGGGCTGCTCGTCGCGAACTGCAGCGGCTGCCACAGCCTCGACTACATCCAGATGAACTCGCCGTTCCTCAAGCGCGCGGGCTGGGAAGCCGAGGTCAAGAAGATGACCGCCGTGATGGGTGCACCGATCAGCGACGCGGACGCCGCGGCGCTCGTCGCCTACCTCGCGCGCGAGTACGGCGTCCCGGACTGAGCGGCACCCACCTCCGGTCCGGGGACGGACCGGGTTGGCGCGCGATCCATGGAGGGCCCTGCGTGAAGCGGCGACGCGTCCTGCGGCTTGCCATCGTGCCGTCAATCCGTGCCGCGGCGAGCCGGGCGGGTGGCTGGCGGGCGGGGGTGTTCGCGTCGTGAGCTTGGACATGCTGCGGATCGTGCCGGCGGACCTCGACGATTCCCGCGTCGTCGCGCTGCTGCAATTCCACGCCGAGACGGCGCGCGCACAGACCGCGGCCGGGAGTGCCCATGCGCTCGACGTCGCGGCGCTGCGCGCGGCCGACCTGCACGTCCGTGCCGCCTGGGACGGCGCGCAGCTCGCCGGGATCGGCGCGTTGCGCATCCTGTCGCCCGCAGCGGGGGAGCTGAAATCCATGCACACCGCCGCCACGCACCGGCGTCGCGGCATTGGCCGCGCGATGCTGCTGCACCTCGTCGACCTGGCGCGGTCCATGGGGCTCGAGCGGGTCGGCCTCGAGACCGGCTCGTGGGAGTATTTCGCGCCGGCGCGCGCCCTGTACCGGGCGCACGGCTTCCTCGAGTGCCCGCCGTTCGGCGACTACCGGGCCGACCCGAACCGCGTGTTCCTGACGCGCACGCTCTGAGCCGCCGGCGTCATGCGCCGCCGGGATCCGCCGCACGCAGCAGGTGCTGGCGGAAGACCCGCGCGATCGGCGACAGGTGCCGCACCGACGGGTGGACGACGTACCAGGCCGACGCGATCGGGAAGCCGCGCACCGGCAGGATCGCCACGCCCTGTTCCTGCGGCCGGGCAGGCAGCGCGTGGCGCGAAAGCACGGCGATGCCGAGGTTGCCCGCCACCGCCTCGCGGATCGCCTCGTTGCTGCCGAGCTCGAGCCGCAGTTCCGGCTTGAAGCGGTGGCGCCGGAAGTGCGCGTCGACCGCCATGCGCGTCCCGGATCCCCGTTCGCGCAGGATGAACCGGCTGCCCGCGAGGTCGGGAAGTCCGAGTCGCCGCCGTGCGGCGAGTGGATGGCTGGCCGCCGCGATCACGACGAGCGGGTTCGGCAGGAACGAGGCCTTGTCCAGACGGATGTCCCGCGGCGGCGTCGACATGACGTAGAGGTCGTCGCGATTCTCGCGCAGCCGTGCCACGACACCGTCCCGGTTGAGCACCTCGAGCGAGAGCTCCACGTCCGGGTGCGCCGCGCAGAAGGCGCCGAGCAGGCGCGGCACGAAGTACTTCGCGGTGCTGACCAGCGCGACGCTGAGCCGCCCGCGCGTCAGCCCGTGCAGCGCGTCGACGCGCTGCTCGAACGCGCCCCACTCCGCCGTGATCGCGCGCGCCGTCCGGGCGAGTTCGACGCCTGTCGCGGTCAGCTGGACGCGCCGCGAGACGACGTCGTAGAGCGGGACACCGACGGCGCGGGTCACGTCGCGCAGCTGCATCGAGGCGGTCGGCTGCGTGACATGCACGCGCCTTGCCGCCGCGCTCACGCTGCCGGTCTCGGCGAGCGCGAGGAAGAGGCGCAGCTGCCGGAAGGTCACATTCATAGATAAAACTCTATATAAGTCCGCTTTGGAATCGATTATCCACGATTCATGGCCGTGCGTACCATCCGCCGCGAACGGAGGCACCCATGCGCAACCTGCTCGATCCGGCGATCCTGTTCTTCCTGTTCGGCCTGCTCGCGGGCGCGCTGCGCTCGAACCTCGAGATCCCGCAGCCGATCTCCCGATTCCTGTCGCTGTACCTGCTGATGGCGCTCGGCCTGAAGGGCGGCTTCGCACTCGCCCACTCCGGGCTGACCCCCCGGGTCGGTGCCGAGCTCGGCGCCGCGGTCGCGCTCGCGCTGATCGTGCCCGCGATCGGATACCAGGCGCTCAAGCGGGTCGTTCCCGCCTTCGACGCCGCCGCGATCGCCGCGACCTACGGCTCGGTGAGCGCCGTGACGTTCGTGACCACGACCCAGTACCTGGACGGCCGCGCGATCCCGTACGGCGGGCACATGGCCGCGGCGATGGCGCTGATGGAATCGCCCGCGATCATCCTTGCCGTGCTGGCCGCGGGCGCCCTGCGCAAGCGCGCGAGCGCGCGGGCCCACCCGGGCGCGGCGACGCCGCCCGGCATGTCGATCGGCGGGGTCCTGCACGAATCGCTGACGGATGGCGCCCAGCTGCTGCTGCTCGGCTCGATGGCAGTGGGCCTGTTGAGTGGCGAGGCGGGCAAGGCGGCGCTGCAGCCGTTCTCGGTCGACCTGTTCAAGGGACTGCTGGCGTTCTTCCTGCTCGACATGGGGCTGCTGACGGCCCGCAACCTGCCGCAGCTGAAGGGCACCTCGCCCTGGCTCGTCGCCTATGCCATCGCCGGGCCCGTCGTGCACGCTGCGATCGCGCTCGCGCTCGCCATCCTGGTCGGTGCCGATGCCGGGGACGCCACGCTCCTGATGGTGCTGGGTGCGAGCGCATCCTACATCGCGGTGCCCGCGGTACTGCGCTACGCGATCCCGGAGGCGCGACCCCCGCTCTACTTCGGGCTGTCGCTCGGCGTGACGTTCCCGCTGAACATCCTCGTCGGGATCCCGCTGTACGCGGCCGTGGCCAGCGCCGTCCTCGCCCGGTGAGCGACCGGGCCGGGTGCGCCGGCCCGGATGCCGGCGTCGACCCTGCCTTCGCCGTCGCTACTGCGTCCCGGCGAGCGTGAAATTGCTGGCGGCGATGCTCGTCGGCGCGCCCACCGGCACCGACCCGATCAGCGTCACCGCGCCCGTGACGGGATCCAGGCTGAAGCTCGAGACCGTGCTCGTCCCGGAGCTCGCGAGATACAGGAAGCGCCCCGACAGGTCGACGCGCACCTGCGCCGGAGCCGCGTCCACCGTGTACGGGGACGCGCCGAGCGGCGCGAGTGCGCCGGCGGTGCCGTCGATGGCGTAGGCGTTCAGCCAGTTATCCAGCACGGGCAGGTAGAGGAAGTGTCCCTGCGGATCGAGATCGAAGTCATGCGTGTCCTTCGCGCCGGACGCGTACGGCGAGCCCGGCAGCGGCGTGAGACCGCCGGTCGTGGCATCGATCGAGAACCCGGCGAGCGCGAAGTTGATGCTGTCCACATAGAGGAACCGGCCCGACGGATCGAACTTCAGGTGGTTCGCGCCAGTGACGGACACCGACGCGTCGCTCTGGGACGGCTGCCCGGTGGCCGGGTCGAGGGAGACGGGGTAGACGAGGTCGCCGATCATCACGTAGACGAAGTTCCCGGACGGCTTGACGGCGGCCTGCGGCGGATTCACCGGCAGCGTGCCACTGATGAACGTCTGCGTCCCGGCCTGAACGAGCGCCCCGGTCTGCGCGTCGATGCGGGCGGTCGCGACATAGGTACCGCTCGGTGTCGTGCCGGTGTAGTAGAGGAACCGGTCGAGCGGATCGAACCCGGCCCAGCCGACCCCGGGCGCCGCGAAATCGGCGCCCATGAAGCGCGTCAGCGCGCCGGTCGTCGGGTCGATCGCGAAGCCCGCGATCGACCCGGTGCCCTCGACCAGCACGTACAGGAAGCGTCCCGAGGGATCCATGACCATCGTCGGCAACGTCGAGAAGCCGGTGCCGGTGACGCTGAACGGCGATCCGCCGATCTGCGTCAGCGCACCGGTCGCCGCGTGGGCGGCGAACCCCGTGATCGTGCCGTCGCCCTCATTCAGCACGTAGACGAAGCTGCCGGAGGGCGTGATGACGCTCGGCTGCGCACCCTGGCCGGTGTCGAATGGCGATCCCATGATCGGCGCCAGCGCGCCGGTGGTCGCGTCCACCGCGAGCCCGTACACGGTGTTGTGGAACAGGTCCGTCACGTAGAGGTAGCGCGCCGTCCCCGAGTTGCAGGTGATCGACATCGACACGTCGCTCGCGCCGACGACGCCGTGGGCACCACTCGCGGTGCAGTACTGCGTGGGCGAGGACGGCTGGGTGACGATCGCGGCGTGATAGGCGGAACCGCTCAGCGCAGGCGTCGGGAACGAGAACGGGCCGTTGCCGACCGTGAGCGTCGTGCCATCGGCACTGCGGATCTGCAGTCCCGACCCGGTCAGCCCGGTCACCGAGCCGCCGACCACGAAGCTGCTCGTGGTGCAGGCGACCGCGACGCTCGAGACGTTGGCACTCCCGACCGACCCCGACCCCGCGGTGACGATGCAGGTCTGGGTCGGCGTCGACGGGTTGGCCGCGACCGTCACCGAGTAGCCGCCCCCGGGGGCGACTGCGGTCGTGAACGTGAAGCTGCCGTTCGCGCTGATCGACAGATCGTTCGCGCCATTGTTCTGCAGCACGAGGCCACTGCCGGCGAGGCCGGAGACGGTCCCGCCGATGGTGTACGTCGCCGGGGGTGGGGGCGATCCGCCGCCGCCGCCACCACCGCCGCCGCACGCGGCGAGCACCGCGAGAATGGGGAACAGGTTCCACGGCTTCCCTGCACTGCGCATCGCAACTCCTCGGCATTTGAGCCTGAATTCCGAGCCTAGCATGGGCCCCCGACGTGCCGCAGCCGCCGGGTCCGCGGCCGTGGCGCAACGGCAGGGCCATCGGCGCGCCCGGCGTGCACGCCGCGATGGCGCTCGCGCTCGTCGTTCCCATCGGTGCGGCGCGGGGGAACCTGCCCCGGCGCCGATGCGCGCCTGGAGCCGGTGGCGGATGCCGGCCGGATTGCCTTTCAAATCAATCCGGTGCGCGCATGCGGGACAGGGCGGTGGTGCCGGGTGAGAGGATCGAACTCCCGACCTTCGGTTTACAAAACCGCTGCACTACCGCTGTGCTAACCCGGCTCGGCCCGTCCGCCGCGCAAGCATAGGGGATTCCTGCCGAGCGCTCCATCGGACGCGGGCCGCGTCCGGCCTGGCGGGCGTCGGCGGGCACGGCACCGCTCGATCGGCGAGCTGGCGCTCATGGCGCCGCCCCGGCACGCAGGGACGGCCCATCGCCGAGGGCGCCTGGTGGACCTTCAGGCGCTCAGTCGTGGACGGGATCGGCGATCCAGGTGGCGTCGTCCGGATAGTCCGCCTCGCCGCGCCCGCCCGAGAACGCGCGCAGCACCGCGAGCTGGAACCCGAGGTACGTCATCGATGGCGCCCGGGCGCCGCGCCTCGCGAAGATCAGGTCGTCGAGTTCCCGCAGTCGATGGAACGGCACGCCCGGGAATGCGTGGTGCGCCGTGTGGTACTGCATCTGCCAGCAGGCCCAGCGCATCAGCGCGTTGGTGCGCGTGCTGCGCGTGTTGGCGAGCACGTTCGGCTCGTGCGGCAGCCCGAGGTGCTCGATCGTGTTCTGCAGCTGGTGCATGAACTTCATCGCCAGCATCGGCGCGAGCCACAGCTCGAGGGCGAGCGCGCTGTGGGCGGCGACCGAGAGCGCCGCGATCGCCGCGTAGCCGGCGACGTGCAGGCGCGCCTCGAGCACGAACTCCCCGCGTCGCTGCGCCGGCAGGTAGGGCTCGGTGACGATGCCGGCGGCGAATCGCGCGATGCGGCGCCAGCGCGTGTACCAGTACGTGACGCCGGTCATCCACAGCAGGTAGGAGCCGAGCGTGTAGCGCTCGCGCGCGAGCTCGCCGTCGCGGGCCCAGTCCTGCGTGAACCGGTGGTGCGCGACGTGCTGCACCTGGTCGAAGGTGCGCGGGTAGAACAGCACGAAGCCGAACAGCCGGCCGACCCACTCGTTGAGCGCACGCGTCTGGAACACCGTCCAGTGGCTGAGCTCGTGCTGGCCCGCATACAGGAAGTTGAGCAGCGCGCCGTGCACCATGAACGGCAGGATCGCCCACGCGCTGCCCCACGTCGCCGAGAGCGCGGTTCCCGTGACGCCGAGCGCGCCCAGGTGCGACAGCGTCTGCACGGCGCCCTTCAGGTCCGACGGCGCGCACAGCCGCTTCAGGGTCGGGGCGTCGATGACGTCCCGGCGTGCGAATACTTCATCCATCGGCGGTCCGTTGCGAGGGGTGGAGCCCCGATCCTAGCGTGTGGGCACCGCGGGCGCGAGGTACCGGGCGTACCAGGCGAGCATGCGCTGCTCGAAATCCACCACGTAGCTCGGCCGGGTGAAGATGTGGAACTGGTCGGGGTAGACGACGAGCGCGCTCGGCACGCCGAGCGTGCGCAGCGCCGCGTACATCTGCTCGCCGCCGGCGATCGGCACGTTGAAGTCCTTCTGGCCGCCGACGAACAGCACCGGCGTGCGGATCCGGTCGGCATGGAAGAACGGCGCCGACACCTCGACCCACGCCTGCAGGTCCCGCCAGGGCGGCGGCAGCTCGGCGTTGTACTGGTGGATGTACTCGTCGGTGCCGTACATCGACAGCTGGTTGCCGCTGCCCGCGCCGCTGACCCCGGCTTTCCAGCGCGTCGAGTCGACGACCAGGCAGTCGGTGAGGATGCCACCGTAGCTCCAGCCGCCGACCCCGAGCCGGTCGGGATCCACGAGTCCTGCCGCGATCGCCGCATCGACCCCGGCGTTCAGGTCCGCCACTTCCTTGCCGCACCAGTGGCCCGCGATCGCCGACTGGAACGCCGCGCCGCGGCCACTGCTGCCGCGGTAGTTGATGCCAAGCACGACGTAGCCCGCCGCGGCCAGCAGCTGGCGCTTCATCTCCGGCGAATACACCCCGAGCGACAGCGAGTGCTCGTCCTCGCCCTGCGGGCCGCCATGGATCCACACGACCGTCGGATAGCGCCGGCCGGCGACGAACCCCGGCGGCTTGACGAGCACCCCGTGGACGTCGGTGCCGTCGGCACTCCGGAAGCGCAGCTCCTCGACGGCGCCGAGCGTCAGGTCCGCGAACAGCGCGTCGTTATGGTGCGTGAGCGGGCGCAGCGTTCCCTTGTCGAGCGCGTACAGTTCGGGCGGCGAGGCGTCGCTAGTCGCGAGCACGACGGTGTGGCCCGCGGCCTGCGCAGCCGCGGTGACGACCTCGGGCCCGCGCCAGGTCCGCTCGAGCGCACCCCCGCCGAGCGGCAGCCGTGCCGGGTACGCATGCAGGTCGTCCTCGACGAGCACCTGCGCGTAGCGGCCATCGCCCGCGAGCGCGTACGGCGTCACCGCGCGATCCGGCATGCCCGCCGGCACGCGGACCTCGCCGCCGACGAGGGCGAGGACGCCGAGCCGGTCGGAACGGTACGCGGACAGGGCCGCCGTCTCGCCCACCGACAGCACGAGCGCGCTGCCGTCGCGCAACCACTGCAGCTTCTGGACGTTCGGCGCGGGCACGCGCGCGAGGCGACGCGCGACGGCGCCGGCGCGAGCGTCGACGACCATCACGTCCTGCATGTTGTCGGCATCCGCGCCGTGCTCGCGGCCACGCACGAACGCGATGCGCTGTCCGTCGGCCGACCAGGCGGGTCCCGAATCGTGCGCCGCGTCGGCGACGGTGAGCGGCTCGACGACGCCAGTCAGGGCATCGACGAGATAGAGGTGCGAGAGGGCGTCGGCCGGCAGGTAGCCCTCTACGTCTTCCTTGAAGTGCAGCGCGCCGAGCACGATCGGCCGTGGCACCTTGCCCGCCGCCGGGGCCTCCTCGCCGTGCATCGCGACGACGAGGCGCCGGCCGTCGGGCGACCAGGCGTAGTCGTCGATGTCGCCCGCGACGTGCGTCAGCGTGCGCGGCTCGCCGCCGCGGCGGTCGAGCAGCAGCAGCTGCACGTGTCTGGCACCGCCCGGCGTCGCGAGCAGCGCGAGCGTGAGGCCGTCCGGGCTCCAGCGGGGCGCCGCGACGTCCTTCAGCGTTCGCGTCAGCTCGAGCGGCGTGCCGCCGTCCCAGTCGACCATCCACAGCGCCGGCGCCAGCGTGTCCTCCTCGGCATGCGCCGTCGTGACGAGGTACGCGACCGTGCGGCCATCCGGCGACAGCTGGGGCTCGGAGACCTCCGCGAATTGCAGCGTGTCCTCGGGCACGAGGGTGCGAGCATGCACGGGCGCGACGGCCAGCGCGAAGCCGAGCAGCACCACACAGGCGCCCGCGATGACCCGGATCCGGCGGAACTTCCTCGGCATGATCTCTCCCTTTTGAATCGACATGCCCGCGCGGATGCGCTGCACGGGCCGGATCAGGCGGCGGCGGCGGGCTTCTTCGGCGGTGGCGCCGCCGGCGCACCCGGTGCGGGCGCTGGCTTCGAGTCCGGCGTGTCCGGCATCGCATCGGCCGGCGGCAGCGACAGCACGCACGGCCCGAGCGCGACACCCGCGGCGGCGGGAACCGCGCGCTGCAGTGCCGCGACGTCGACCTGCGCCCCATCGGCTGCCGGCTCCACGTCGAGCCACCACTGCATCGCGCGGCGCGGCTGCTCGACGATGGTCGGCGCCAGCGAATAGCCCTTCAGGTCGAGGATGCGGCGCTCGGCACGCGCGCGCTCGGTGTACACGCCGAGCGAGACGCGCGTCTCGCCGTCCGGCACGTCCGGCGGCACGGCCTCGACGTCGGAGACGCCCGCCGCGCGCAGCTGCTGCACGAGCCTGAGCGCGAGGGCGGCGGACTTGCGCGTGGTGATGACCCAGTAGGACGGCGGCGCCGCGGCCTCGACCGTGCGCTCGGTCGCGGTGCGCTTCGCCCCCTTCAGCCAGTCGGCGACGAGCTGGGCGACGTCGGCGTCGTGCAGCGGACCGATGCTGCGGCACGCCGGCGTCGCGGCCGCGGCGACCGGCTCGCCGGCGAGTCGCAGCGGATGGGGCGCCGGCGCTGGCGCGGGTGGCGGCGGCGGCGGCGCGACGAGGTGCAGGTAGGCGTAGACCGCGACGTTGGCGAAGACGAGGCCGGCGATCCAGCGCTTCATGGCGCACCGCCCTGCGCGACCCGCGCGAGGCCTTCCAGCACGAGATCGGGCACGACTTCCGCGGGATGATCGACAAGCGAGGCGACGTCGCGCCCGCCGGCGCCGGTGAGGAGCACGCGCGCCCCGGCGCCGTCTCCCGCGAGGCGCACGACGAGTCGTTCGACCAGCGCCGCGAGCGCGAGGCGCGCACCCTGCTGCACGGCGCCGGCGGTCGTCACGCCGAAGGCGCCCTGCACTTCCGGCCCGTCGAGCAGCGCCGCGGCGGCGACGCCGCTGGTCTGCGCGTGCAGCACTTCGCGCATCAGGCGCTCACCGGGGATCCGATAGCCGCCGCGATGGCGGCCGCCCGCATCGACGAGGTCGACGCTGAACGCGGGCCCCGCGACGACGACGACGAACGGCCCGGCCGCGCGCGCGCGCGCGCCGACGAGGCTGAGCCAGCGATCCACGGACAGCCCCGCGGCCGCGGCCGGAAATTCGGCGACGACACCCCAGCGCCGCTCGACCCACTCCGCGAAGCGCAGCGCAAATCCGCCGCCCGAGCCGTTGGCGACCAGCACCCGCCGCGGCGCCGGGGCGAGCGAGCCGAGCGCGGCATCCCATTCGTCGGGCTCGATGCCACGATGCGGCGCCGAGCCGAGCTGCGTCAGCGCACCGCCGGCGAGCCGCGCGTGGCGCAGCATCCCGCCGCTGGCGTCGACCAGCAGCATCAGGCGACCGCCCGCAGCGAGATGTCGCCCGCAGTCAGGGACTCGATGGCGTCCCCGAACTGGACCCGCAGCCCGCCGTGCGGGTCGATCCCGCGCGCGATGCCGTCGCGCACGCCGGCCGGTCCGTGCACGTGGACCGCGCGATCGAGCAGCACGTCGGCGGCGCGCCATTCGGCCGCGTACGGTCGCAGGCCCTCCGCCCCGAACCCCGCGGCGACTTCGGCCAGCGCATCGAGGATCGCCGCGGCGAGCGCATTGCGCGACGGCGGCCCGGCATCGGCGAGGTCCGCCGGCGGCACGCCGCCCTCCCGTGCGACCGCGGCGGCGAGTCCCGCCGGCAGGTGCACGTTGAGGCCGAGGCCGATCACGACGTGGGCGGGTCCCGCCGCCTCGAAGCGCAGCTCCGACAGGATGCCGCCGAGCTTGCCGCCACCACGGTGGATGTCATTGGGCCATTTCAGCTGCAGCCCGCCGATGCCCTGGGTCGCGAGCGCGCGCAGCACCGCGACGCCGGCGGCGAGGCTGAGCGCGCCGAGGTCGGCCGGCGGCGTCTCGTAGAGCCAGGCGAAGCTGAGGCACAGCCCGCTGCCGTACGGCGCGAGCCAGCGCCGGCCGCGGCGGCCGCGCCCGGCGCTCTGGTATTCCGCGAGGCAGGCGCGGAACGCACCGGCGGCCGGCGCCGGCTCTGCGAGCAGGTGCGAATTGGTGGACTCGAGCTGCTCATGGAGCGCGATCGCGCCGCCGCGCGCGCGGGTCGCGGGTGCGAGCCGTGCCTCGATCCGGGCGGCGTCGAGTAGTTCGAGGGGCGTCGCGAGCCGGTAGCCACGGCGCGGGATGGCGTCGACCGCGAGGCCCCAGGCGGCCAGCGACTGCACCTGCTTCGCGATCGCGGCGCGGGTCACGCCGAGCTCGGCGGCGAGCACCTCGCCGCTGTGCAGCCCGCCGTCGGCGAGCAGCCCGACGAGCGCGGCCCGGCGCGTCATCCCGCGCGCGCCCGCAGGCGGCCGACGAGCCAGAGCTTGCGCGCGCGGTTCTCGTTGCCGGCGAGCATCCGCTGGATGTTGCTGCGATGCGTGTAGACGACGAAGGCGGCGATCACCACCGCGAACGCCAGCAGCGCCGGGTCGGCGGGCGAGCGCAGCAGGATCGCGACCGGCAGCGCCGCGACGCCGAGCATCGTGCCGAGTCCGACGAAGCCGGTGATCATCACGACGAGGAGCCAGACGCCGAGCAGCGCGGGCAGGAGCGTTGGGGCGATGCCGAGGATCACGCCGATCACGGTCGCCGCGCCCTTGCCGCCGCGGAACTCAAACCAGACCGGCCAGACGTGGCCCGCGGTCGCGGCCATCGCACAGGCGACGGCGAGCCAGTCGCGGGCGAGCGCGGGGTCGGCGGCGAGGCCCGGCAGCGCGAGGGCCGGCAGGATCGCCGCCGCGAACCAGCCCTTCGCGACGTCGATGACGATCACGCCGAGCGCGAACGCCTTGCCCTGCGTGCGCAGCGCGTTGGTGCCGCCCGCATTGCCGCTGCCCTGCGTGCGGATGTCGACCCCGCGGAATGCACCGAGGATCAGCGCACCCATCAGGGAGCCGAGCAGGTAGGCGACCAGGGTCTTGACGGCGAGTTCGAGCATGCGGCCCCCGCGGCGGGCGCAAGTCTAGCATCGACGGGGCCTCGCCCGTCGGGATCAGGCGCCGGGCACCGGCACGCCGGCCGCGGCCAGGACCGCGCTCAGCGCCTCGACGTGGGCGGCCGACTCGTTGAGCGGCGCGACCAGCGTGAAGCGCTCGCCGCCCGCGTGCAGGAACTTCTCGCGCGAGGCGACGCCGATCTCCTCGATCGTCTCGAGGCAGTCGACGGCGAAGGAGGGCGTCACGATCGTGACCGCCTTCGTGCCCGCCGCGACGAGTTCGAGCAGGCGGTCATCCGTGTACGGCTGCAGCCAGATCGTCGGACCGAACCGCGACTGGAAGCACCCGGAATACTCGCCAGGGGCAAGCCCGAGCTCGGCGGCGACCAGCGCATTCGTGCGCTCGACCTGCGCCTGGTAAGGATCGCCCTGCTCGACGTACTTGACCGGGACGCCGTGGTTCGAGAAGACGAGGTGGGTGGGGCCGCCATCGGCCCAGGCCGCGCGCACGCTGTCCGCGAGCGCCGCGATGAAGGCCGGTGAGTCGTGGTAGTCGGCGATGAACTTGAGGTCCGGCACGCGGCGCCAGTGGCTCAGTTCCTTCGCGACGATGTCCCACACGGCGCCGGTCGTGCTGCCCGAATACTGCGGATAGAGCGGCAGGACCACGAGTTTCGAGAACCCGGCGTTCTGCAGTCGCTCGATCGCGGCCCCGACCGACGGTTCGCCGTAGGTCATCGCCAGTTCGACGCGGATGTGCGCGGGATCGCCGAGCCTCGCCTGCAGGGCGTCGGCAAGCCGGCGCGAGTGCACGAGCAGGGGCGAGCCTTCCTCGGTCCAGATCGCCTCGTAGAGCTTGGCGGTTCGGCGCGGCCGGAAGGTCAGGATCGGGCCGTAGAGCAGCGGGTACCAGTACGCGGGACACGCCTCGACCACGCGTCGGTCCCCGAGGAACTGGCCGAGGTAGCGGCGGATCGGGCCCGGCTTCGGTGCCGTCGGGGTGCCGAGGTTCACGAGCAGCACGCCCGTCCCCGGCGACGGGGGCGTGCTCTGCGGGACACCACGGAACCAGGCCATCGACTTCCTCGGCAGCGCTCGGGGCATGTCCCCGAATCATAGCCGCGCAAAGAGAAAAGCCCCGGAGACTTTCGTCTCCGGGGCCTTCAATTAGATCCTGGCAGTGACCTACTCTCACATGCCCGAAGGGCACACTACCATCGGCGCAGAACGTTTTCACTTCCGAGTTCGGAATGGGATCGGGTGGTTCCCGTTCGCTATGACCGCCAGGAAAACTTGTAACAGCGATTCGCCCGGGGCAAAGCCCCTCGCGGATCACCGCAATCTGGAAATTCGTGAAGACACTATCTAATGGTGTCGCAATTCTAGAAACCGCCACCAGGCTGTCAGACAGCTTGGGGCTATATGGTCAAGCCTCACGGGCAATTAGTACTGGTTAGCTAAACGCATTACTGCGCGTACACACCCAGCCTATCAACGTCGTAGTCTTCGACGGCCCTTCAGGGGGATCAAGTCCCCAGCGAGAACTAATCTTGGTGGGGGCTTCCCGCTTAGATGCTTTCAGCGGTAATCTCTTCCAGATTTAGCTACCCGGCAATACCACTGGCGTGATAACCGGTACACCAGAGATCTGTCCACTCCGGTCCT
>CAISEB010000010.1 GCA_903884235.1 uncultured Pseudomonadota bacterium | reverse complement strand
GGAAACGTCCGCGAACAGGGTCTTCGCAGGGTCGCACCGGCGCATGCCGAAGTCGAAATCGAGACCAGACAAAGTCACGATTTATCCTAAACGGATCAGTCATTTATGGGCATGTCGCCCACTAACGTCCGGACACTACTGAGTCCAATTATTTCAATGCGACAAAAGGTGTCGCTGACGTGTAAGTGGATCCGCAATATTGTTCTACAGGTGTATGACGTTAATGTGACGATCGCCTGTTTGTGACCGAAATATGGCCGTGGGCGATCGCTGACAGCAATCGCGGTAAGCCGCTATAGTTATCGGCAGGCACTCCCTTGATACGGAACCAGGCAATGACCGAACTTGGCCCCCACATCTCCAGGCGCTTCAACGAGGACCTCGAGGGGATCCGCAGTCGGACGCTGCAAATGGGTGGCTTCGTCGAGGAGCAGCTCGCCAACGCCGTGCATGCGCTGGTGGAGGGGGACAGCCAGCTGGGCGATTCCGTCGCCCGTGGCGACCACAAGGTCAACGCGATGGAGGTGGCCATCGACGAGGAGTGCAGCCGCATCCTGGCCACGCGCGCCCCGGCGGCGTCCGACCTGCGGCTGATCGTCGCGGTCATCAAGACCATCACCGACCTCGAACGCATTGGAGACGAAGCCGAGAAGATCGGCTACATCGCGTCCCGGCTCGCCTCGATGGAGCGCCCCGCGGATCGTTATCGCGAAATCAAGCACCTGGGCCGGCTCGCCCACCAGATGGCGCACGACTCGCTCGACGCGTTCGCGCGACTCGATGCCGATGCGGCGCTGCGGATCTGTCGTGAGGATCGGGTGCTGGACGACGAGTTCGAGTCCATCCAGCGGCAGTGCATCACCTTCATGATGGAAGACCCGCGCACCATCCGCCGGGCACTCGAGGTCGTGTGGGTGGCCCGCGCGCTGGAGCGGATCGGCGACCATGCGAAGAACATCTGCGAGTACGTCGTCTACATGGTGCATGGCAAGGACATCCGCCACACATCGCTCGACGACGTGGAGCGTGAGCTTCGCGCCGCGGGTCGCACCTGATGGCGTCCTTCGCGATGCGCGGGCTGACGCGCCGCGCCGTGAATTTAGGCGGATTCGTCGGCTGTGCGGCCCTGATGGGGGCGGCGTTCTTCTTCGAGTACGTGATGAAGCTGACGCCATGCAACATGTGCATGCTGCAGCGCATCGCGGTCAGTGCGCTCGGCCTCGCGTTCCTGGTCGCGACCCTCCACGATCCGCGGCGGGTCGGGGCGCGGCTCTACGCGCTCCTCATCCTCGTCGCGTCGGGCGCCGCGATCGCGCTGTCAGCCAAGCACATCTGGATGCAGATGCAGCCGCCCGGCAGCCTGCCCTCCTGCGGCGCGGACTTCTTCACGATGGTTGACATGCTGCCGTTCACGACCGTCGTCACGCGCATCCTCGCCGGTGGTGGAGAGTGCCAGGCCATCGTGTGGTCGCTGTTCGGACTGTCGATGCCGGCGTGGCTGCTGATCGCCGTGACGGTGCTTGGCGGCGCCGGCGTGGTCGGCGGCTTCGTGCTGCCGCGGGGACGGGGCGAGACCGCCTGAGGGCGACCGGGCTCAGGTCAGCAGTCGTTCGAATACGCGGCGGTAGGTCGCGGCCAGCAGGCCGATGTCCTCGACCCGGACGTGCTCGTTGATCTTGTGGATCGACCGGTTCACGACCCCGAGTTCGACGATCTGCGCACCGAGCGGGGCGATGAAGCGGCCGTCCGAAGTCCCGCCGCCGGTCGACAGTTTCGGCGTCATCGAGGCCACGTCCTGCAGCGCGCCGATCACGGCGCCCGACAGGTCGCCGGGTGGCGTGTAGAAGGGCAGACCTGACACGAACCACTCGAGCGAGTGGTTCACGCCGTGTCGCCCGAGGACCTCCGCCACGATCCCTTGCAGCGATTCGACCGTCTGGGTGGGTCCGAAGCGCAGATTGAAGCGCGCCTTGAGCTCGCCCGGAATCACGTTCGGCGCGCCGGTGCCGGCGGCGATGTTCGCGACCTGGAAGGACGTCGGCTCGAAGTGGGCGTTCCCCTCGTCCCAGCGTCGGGCACACAGCTCCGCGAGCGCCGGCGCGAAGCGATGGACGGGATTGTCGGCCAGTTGCGGATAGGCGATATGGCCCTGGATGCCATGGACGGTCAGGCGGCCGCTGAGCGAGCCGCGGCGGCCGATCTTGATCGTGTCGCCGAAGCGCTCCTCGCTCGACGGTTCGCCGACGATGCACCAGTCGATGCGTTCCGAGCGGGCGGCGAGGTATTCGGCGACCCGCCGGGTGCCGTCCACCGAGGGGCCCTCCTCGTCGCTCGTGATCAGGTAGGCGAGACGGCCCCGATGGCGCGGGTGCTCGGCGACGAAGGTCTCGGTCGCCGTGACCATGGCCGCGAGGCCGCTCTTCATGTCCGCCGCGCCGCGCCCGTACAGCACCCCGTCGCGGATCGAGGGCGCAAACGGGTCGGAATGCCAGGCGTCGAGGGGGCCGGTGGGCACGACGTCGGTATGGCCTGCAAGGCACAGGGTCGGGGCGTCGGTCGTGCCGCGGGTCGCCCAGAAGTTGCGCACCGGCCCGAATGGCAGGCGCTCGATGGAAAAGCCGATCGCCTCGAGGCGTTCGATCATCAGGTCCTGACACCCGCCGTCCTCGGGGCTGATCGAGGCGCGGCGCATCAGTTCCTGGGTCAGGGCGAGCGTGTCGGCCATGCGATCTCCGCAGTCTGCAGCGCGCCTTTATACGGGGCGCGCGCAGGGGCGGCAAGGCAAAGAGTGACGGCCGTGCCCGTTGGCTAGTCGTGTATGACACCCGCCCATGCGGTTAGTTACCCACCACTTTTGGGCTTTCTGCAGTCTTTCTGAAACAAAAATGTCACAAATCAATCGGATAATGGGCGGGTCAGTTGCACCCTAAAGTGGCGGGTGGCGGGACGGGTCGCCCGAGGCCGCCCGCACGACCGCGATCCGAACCCGTTCCGTCGGGACTGCATGCACTTTTCAGCCGTACTGGTATTGATCCTCATTCTGTCGTCGGTGGGCTACCAGGCCGGCCGTCGCCGGTCGCTGTCGGCCGTCGGTGGGCGGCTGGGTGCCCGTAACCTGCACTCGCTGCCCGGTTACTACGGCCTGCTCGTTGCGCTGTGGTGCGCGATCCCGGCCGTGGTGTTGCTGACGGGCTGGCACATTGCCGGGGACCGCATCGTCGTCGCCAGCGTGCTCGCCGACCTGCCTGCCGACGTTCGTGGCAGGACTGCGGCCGAGCAGGGACTGATGCTCAACGACGTGCGCAACGTGCTGGCCGGCAACGTCTCCGAGGCCGACGCGAGCGGTCCGGTGCGGGCCGCGGCGACGGAATGGCGCCGACTCGATCGCCTGAGCCAAATTTCAGGCACGGTCGTGGCGCTCTGTGTCGGGATGCTCGGCGCCGCGCTCGCATGGCGGCGGATCAACCCGGAACTGCGCGCGCGCAATAGCGTCGAGAGCATCGTCGAGGTCCTGCTGATCGGCTGCGCCGGCGTCGCGATCCTCACGACCATCGGCATCATCATTTCCGTGCTGTACGAGGCGATCCACTTCTTCCGCCTGGTGCCGATCACGGAGTTCCTGTTCGGCACCAAGTGGAGCCCGCAGATGGCGATCCGCGCCGACCAGGTCGGTTCGTCCGGCGCCTTCGGAGCCGTGCCGCTGTTCACCGGGACGCTGCTGATCGCGGTGATCGCGATGGCGGTGTCGGTCCCGATCGGCCTGTTTTCGGCGATCTACCTTGCCGAATACGCAGACCGCCGCTTCCGCGCGATCGTCAAGCCGCTGCTGGAGATCCTCGCCGGCATCCCGACGGTCGTCTACGGCTTCTTCGCCGCCCTCACCGTCGGTCCTCTGCTGAGCAGCGTCGGCCAGACATTCGGGCTGACCGTCTCGTCCGAGAGCGCGCTCTCGGCTGGACTCGTCATGGGCGTCATGATCATTCCGTTCGTGTCCTCGCTGTCGGACGACATGATCACCTCCGTGCCGCAGTCGCTGCGCGACGGGGCGTACGCGCTCGGTGCCACCCGCTCGGAGACCATCCGCAATGTGGTGCTGCCGGCGGCGCTGCCCGGCATCGTCGGTGGCGTGCTGCTCGCGGCCTCCCGTGCCATCGGCGAGACCATGATCGTCGTGATGGCGGCGGGCCTGTCGGCGAAGCTCACCGCCAACCCGTTCGAAGCGGTCACGACGGTCACGGTGCAGATCGTCACGCTGCTGGTCGGTGATTCAGAGTTCGACAGCCCGAAGACGCTCGCGGCGTTCGCGCTGGGTCTGGTGCTCTTCGTCGTGACACTCGCGCTCAACGTGGTCGCCCTGCGGGTCGTCCGCAAGTACCGGGAGCAGTATGAGTAAGCCGACCGAGATCGCGGGTCGCATGACCTCGCAGGAGAAAGTCGCCGCGTCGCTCAAGCGCCGCTACTGGGCCGAGCGTCGCTTTCGCGCGTACGGGTTGGCGGCGGTCATGATTGGCGTGCTGTTCGTCGTGCTGCTCTTCGGCACCATCATCCAGAAGGGCCACACGGCTTTCGAGCAGGCGTATATCCAACTCGACGTGGCCTATCCCGCGGACGACATCGACGTGGCGGATATCGCCTCGGCCGACTTCCAGGCCCCCATCCGTGCGGCGCTCCGCGCCCGCTTCCCAGCGGTCACCGAGCGTGCCGAACTGCGCAAGCTCTACGCCCTCGTCAGCACCGCTGCGCCCACGACCCTCCAGAAGCGCGTGGAACACGAGCACGCGCTGATCGGCAAGCACGAGCGGTTGTGGCTGCTCGCCGGCTCGAAGACCGACATGGTCATGAAGGGGCAGGTCGACCTGACGCTGCCGGAGGCGGACCGCGCCGCGGATGACCAGGAACTCGGGTGGATCGGCGCGCTGCGTGCGACGGGCGACATCCGTACGCGATTCAACCCGCAGTTCTTTCTCAGCGGCGATTCGCGCGAACCCGAGCAGGCGGGCGTCCTCGGCGCACTGGTCGGGACATTTCTGACGCTGCTCGTCACGCTCATTTTGTCGTTTCCGATCGGCGTCGCAGCTGCGGTGTACCTCGAGGAATTTGCGCGCCGCAGCCGCCTGACTGATCTCATCGAGGTCAACATCAACAACCTCGCGGCCGTGCCATCGATCGTGTTCGGGTTGCTCGGGCTGGCGATGTTCATCCAGTTCTTCGGGATGCCGCGGTCGGCTCCGCTCGTCGGCGGGTTGGTGCTCTCGCTGATGACGCTGCCAACCATCATCATTGCCAGCCGTTCGGCTCTGAAAGCAGTACCCCCGTCGATTCGTGAGGCCGCGCTCGGCATGGGCGCGTCTAAGGTGCAGACGGTGACGCACCACGTGCTGCCGCTGGCGCTGCCCGGCATGCTCACGGGAGCTATCATCGGCATGGCGCGTGCGCTCGGAGAGAGCGCGCCGCTGCTAATGATCGGCATGGTCGCATTTATCGTAGATGTACCGAAGGGATTCGCAGATCCGTCCACGGTCCTTCCGGTGCAGATCTTCCTTTGGGCGACGAGCCCCGAACGGGCCTTCGTGGAACGTACATCGGGCGCGATCATTGTATTGCTCGCCTTCCTGCTGCTCATGAACGCGATCGCGGTCGTGCTTCGCAGTCGATTTGAACGGCGCTGGTAGCGTAGAGGTAGTCCGAATGTCCACTTCCGTCGCCACACCCAATGAAGCTGTGCGTGCCGCTGGCTCCCGTGGAGGCGTTTCAGTATCCGCGGCAGCCGATCAATCGCTGCCGGGGGGCTTCATCGATACGACGACGGTCGGCCAGGTCACCGTCGCGGACCCGGTGATGGGCGCGCGCAAGGTCAACGTCCACTACGGCGCGAAGCATGCGATTAAGGACGTCAGCATCGACGTAGCTCGCAACGCGGTCATCGCCTTCATCGGGCCGTCTGGCTGCGGAAAGTCGACGTTCCTTCGCTGCCTGAATCGAATGAACGACACGATCGAGGGCGCAAAGGTCGAGGGCCTGATCACGCTTGATGGTCAGGACATCTACGACAAGAGACAAGATGTCGTTCAATTGCGCGCGCGAGTCGGCATGGTGTTCCAGAAGCCAAACCCGTTCCCGAAGTCGATCTACGAGAACGTCGCCTACGGTCCTCGAATCCATGGGCTCGCTGCAACCAAGGCGGACCTCGACGAGGTGGTGCAGACTTCGCTACAGAAGGCGGGCCTCTGGGAGGAGGTCAAGGATCGCCTCGACCACCCGGGCACGGGCCTGTCAGGAGGCCAGCAGCAGCGCTTGTGCATCGCGCGCGCGATCGCGGTTGACCCCGAAGTGATCTTGATGGATGAACCCTGTTCCGCGCTCGATCCGATCGCGACGGCGAAGATCGAGGATCTCATTGACGAGTTGCGCCAGAACTACGCCATCGTCATCGTTACGCACAACATGCAGCAGGCGGCGCGCGTATCGCAGCGCACGGCGTACTTCCACCTCGGCGACCTGATCGAGGTCGGCGCCACCGAGCAGGTGTTCACGAACCCGCGCCACAAGCTCACAGAAGACTATATCACCGGTCGGTTCGGCTGAGACGAACTCGCGATGGAAGGGCACATCGTCAGGACATTCGACGGCGACATCCACAACCTGCGCCTGCAGGTCCTTCGGCTGGGCGGGCTCTCGATCGAGCAAGTGCGGCGTTCGGTCGCGGCGCTGACGACAGGCGACGATGACGAGGCGCGGGTGGTTGTCGGGCGCACCCCGGAGCTGTCGGCGCTCGCCAAGGGGGTCGAGGACGAGATCATTAGCCTGATCGCGCGGCGCCAGCCGGTTGCGACAGACCTCCGGATCGTGCTCACCGCCGGACGCGTCGCGGTGAACTTGGAACGGGTCGGGTTCTGCGCGCGCCGCATAGCGCGTCTCGCGATCGAATTACATCTCCTCGCGGGCGATGCACCACTGACTCACTTTTACCATGACGTCAGGAAGATGAGTCGCCTCGCTGGCGGCATGCTGCGAGACGCGCTGGATTGCTTTGATCGCGTCGACGTCGCCGGCGCTGCCGCCGTCGCCGATCGCGACGGCGATCTCGACGCCGAGTTCCAGATGGCGATGCGTGACCTGCTGACCTACGTTCTCGAGGACCAGCGGCACCTGCGCAACACGATCAAGACCGTGTTCGTCATCAAGACGCTAGAGCGGGTCGGTGACCTGGCCCGGGACATCGCCAACGAGACCCACCAGCTCACCCCGCGCGACGTGGGGACGGCCACTCCTTCGGATCCCGCCGAACGCGCGGTTGCGCTGCCCTTGCAGGCCGACCGCACGCAATCCGGCTGAGCGTCGACGCAGGGCTGCTCAACGCCGAGATCTTGCGCTGCGAGACGTCGGGCGCCTGCTGCGGCAGTGAGGCATGGGCAGAAGTCGCCGCGCCGGTCGCGGTCGAATGACGCGGTGCCCTCGGGCGTGCACTCCGTTGCCTTTCTCGACCCGGAACTCGGGGTGCCGGAGCCATCCTCGGTGAGGGCCGGAGCCGGGACGCCTTCCGCAGCTATGGATCGGAATCGAGGGCGCCAGTGGACCGTTCGCGTCGGTCCGCTGCCGCGATCGAGAATGACGCCGGCGAATGCCCGGCCAGCGCCGTTTGGTGCATGGCCGTGTAGGCCGCCTCGAGGTGTGCCGTGAATCGGGGCAGGTCGAACAGCGGCGAGCGCGACCGGGCTTCGGTGACCGCCACGCGCAGTGCGGCGAGTTTTGGCGGATCACGGACGAGGTCCTGCAACGTCCTGCCGTACGCTTCCAGGCCATGCGCCACGAGGTCGGCGAGGCCGGCCGCCAAGAGCACTGAACTCGAGACGCGGCTCGCCATCGACGGGCCGGCCAGCGCGAGCAGCGGGGATCCGGCCCACAGCACGTCCATGGCCGTGCTGTGCGAGCCGTAGGGATAGGTGTCGAGCACCAGGTCCGCGAGGGCGTAGCGCGCGAGATAGGTCGACTGATCCGGCGCACGGGGCACGAAATGGAGGCGCTCGCCGGGCACGCCGCGCGCCTCGGCGGCACGGCGCAGGTTGTCGATCGCGGCCACCTCGCTCGTGCTCAGCCACAGCACCGCAGAGGGCGCCGCGGCCAGCGCCGCCATCCACGCGTCAAACAGAATCGGGTTGAGCTTGCGGGTCTGCGCGAAGCAGGCGAGCACCACCCCATCCTCTGGCAGTCCGTACGTTGCGCGCGCGGGCGCCGGGTCGACGCGGATGGCCGGGTCATAGGGAAGGAACGTGCCGGGTACCCGGACAATCTGCTCCGAGAAGTACCCCGCGGCGGTGGCCGGGATGCTGACGTCGTCCGCGATCAGGTAGTCGAGGCCGTGGGTGCCGAGGGTGCCGGGATAGCCGAGCCATCCGGCCTGCACCGGCGCGATTCGCTCGAGCAACAGTCGCGGTCGCGCATCGCGCGTGTAGCCGGCGAGGTCGATGGCGAGGTCGATGTCGTCGCGACGCATCAGGCCTGCCGCCTCCGTGTCGCTCAATCCCTCGAGGTCCACGAAGCGGTCGACGCCCGCGCGGATGCGCTCCCGGTGCGGCGTACCCGCTCCCTTGCCCCAGCCATAGGCCGTGACCGTGAAACGGTTGCGATCGTGTGTCTCCAGCACCGGGGCGAGGAGCCTCATGACCGGATGGTCGCCGAAGTCGGGCGAGAGGTAGGCCAGCCGAATCCGCGGGTCTTCGCGCCGGCGCGCCGGCGTCTGCGGCCTGACGGCACCGGGCGCGATCGTGCGCCTCGCGAACTGTCGGGTGACGGCATAAAGAGCGGCGTCGTCGGCCGGAAACAGCATGGCCCGGAGCGGGTCGATCGCCTCGCTGCCGGGATCCGCGGCCGCCGCTCCGCCGATCGCGGCGCAGGCGGCCGTCCAATCGCTCCATTCGGCACTCTCGAGACCGACCTGCGCGGCGAGGAGCAGCGTCCAGGCCTGCAATGCCGGGGGCGCGACGGCCCGCGCGGCCCGTAGGCTTTCGTAGGCGGCGGACACGTCGCCGAGATCAATGCAAACGAGTCCGTGCTGCGCGAGCGCGCGCGGATGGCGGGGTTCTAAGGCGAGCGCCCGCTCGAGGGCGGCGCGCGCGGCCTCCGTTCGACCGGCCGCCCGCAGCGCAAGGCCGAGCGAGACGTTCGCTTCCACGTGCCTCGGGACGCGCCCGAGCACCGCGGAGAGCGTCGCGAGTGCGGCGTCCTTCTGGCCCAGCTCGAGCTGGGCGTTCGCGAGGTTCACGGCGGGGGTCGGGTTGCCAGGCTCGAGCCGCGAGGCCGCGGCGAGCGCCTCGATCGCCTCCAGCCGGCGCCCGAGCGACAGCAGCGCGTTGCCGAGGTTGTTGTGGACGGCAGCGTCGGCGGGGCGTACGGCGATTGCGCGACGCAGCCAGAGGATCCCGTCCTCGGCGCGGCCGGACTGGATCTGCGCGAGGCCGAGCAGCTGCAGCGCATCGAAGTTCGCCGGATCGCGCTCGAGCACGCGACGGAACGCCACCGCGGCCTTCTCCGGGTGGCCGGCCAGCTGGTCGGCATGGCCGCGGTCTAGCCAACGCTCGATCTGCGAGGCGCCGCCGGGTGCAGCGGCAGGAAGCGTCCGGATCGTCACTGCGCGACCCGCCCCTGCAACGCCGCGGGGTGCAGCGTGATCTCGACCGGGCCTTCGGGTCGGTCGACGTACACGGTGACGGCGCGACCGGAGGTCAGGTCCTTGGTCAGCATCGCGAACGAGTCGGGATTCACCTGCTTGTGGTTGACGGCCATGATCTCGTCGCCCGGCTTGAGGCCGAGCCGCGCGAACGCCTCGGAGTCCGGCCCGGGACGCACGACGAGGGAACGATAGAGCTCGCCGTTCATCTTCGGGTGGGCGTCGATCACGGTCGCGACCGGCGCGAGCGCCACGGCGACGCGGTGGCGGACTTCCGCGACGCTCGGCCGTGGCTCCTCATACGGCGCTTCGACGGCAGCGTTGGGAACCGAGGCGTTTCCGGCGTAGATGAAATTGTGGTCGGGCTTCGCCATGCCGAGCGTCTCGAGCACGCCGTTGCGCTCCAGGATGATGTGATCCGAGTAGACCTCTTGGAGGCGGGCGCCGGCAACGTCGGCCCCGACCAGGTACAGGCTCGCGGAACCCGCGACGACGATGATCGCAAATCCACGCGACGGGTCGCCGAGCGAGAGCGTGCCGCGCAGCACGAGCGAGCCCGGCGCGGCCACGGCCTCAGTCTCGCTCACCGCCCGGCCGAACAGGTCCCCGATCGCGAGGCCCGTTCGCCCTACGGTCGCAGCTGCGGCGGTCCCGGACTGCGCAGCGCTTTTCTGCCGCCAGCGATATGCGTAGCCGCCGACGTCCAGCACCAACGCCAGCGCACAGATCGACGCCACGATTGCGGGGGCCATCGCCTGCAGCCGTGCGTTCGACAGTGCGTCGCGAATGAAGGTCGGTGGAACAGCGGCCATGGAGTCGTACGTGCGAGCGGAGTGGTCGCGAAGTGTGGCGCGCTGAGATGGCGGGAATGTGGCAACTGTGTATGACAAAGCGACGGCGAACGTCGGTCAAAAGGGCTGCAGCAAACTAGAGGAGCGTGACGCCGTTCTAACTTCACCAATCAGTCAGGGATCTGTCATGCGCGGTTACCACACTCCTCCCCGCGAGAGAGGAATGCCTTGCGCGGCACTAGGACGATCCGGTGTCCGGCGGCGCGCGCGGTTCTGATCAGGTCACCTCTCCATCGTCGATGTCGATTGAATCGTGTTTTGAAAATACCTCGACCTGTTCCGGAAATGTCCGCAAGGCCGATACCACCTCAATCCGCTAGGGGAGTTACTAGATGAAGAAGCTTAAGATCGCCGTTGCCGCCGCACTGGCGCTGTCCGCAAGCAGCGCGTTTGCACAGACGACTGTCGGCAACACCACGGTGTCCGACCTGTTCCTCGTGGTCATGAACCAGACGACCGGCAAGAGCGAGGTCGTCGACCTCGGCTTCACCGTTGCCGCGCTGCCGACCGCCAACAGCAGCTGGACGATCGACCCGAACCTCGCCACCACGCTCGGTGCCGGCACGCTGACGTACGAACTCGTTGGCGCGGACCTCACCAACCAGGGCACGTTTGGTTTCGCGGGCAACATCCTCTACACGACCTCGGCGAGCGCGCCGAACACGACGACCGCCTTCAATGCGGGCAACATCTCAGGTTCGATCTCCCAGATGGCGACCTGGTTCAGTGCCGCTCCGGCGTTCACCGCGATTGCCGGCACCACCGCCGGCCTGACGACCTCCACCGGCGCGACTGCCGCGACCTCGTGGGTGACGAGTTCGGCCAACCCGACGGCGCCCGGCCTTTCGATCGGCGTCGGTGGCACGAACGAGACCTCGACCCAGGGCACGGCGATCTCGCTGTACGCCATCAACTCCGGCACCAACGACACGAGCGCGGCCGCCGCGACCGCGACCAAGGCGGTCACCGGCACGTTCAACCTGATCGGCAACGTCCTCAGCTACGCGGCGGCCTCGGCCGTCCCGCTGCCGGCCGCCGCCTGGCTGCTCGTCTCGGGCCTGCTCGGCCTCGGCGCCACGCGCCGTCGCCGTTCGGTCTGATCTCCCCATTTCATCGGAGCCTTAACTCAATGAATATTCGTCTCCAGAAGGCCGTCCTCGCCGCGCTCGCCGTCGGCGTCGCCGGCAGTGCGTCGGCGATCGACATCTCGACGGTTCCGGCCGCGAACGTGATCTACTCCTCCGGTTCGACTGCGATCGAGGCGGCGTTGCGCTCGTACTGGTTCAATTCGACCGATGCGTCGACGCCGTGTGATTCGACGCAGGGCTCGATCGACGTGTACTCCGCCGGCGCGGGGTCCAAGTTCACTGCGGTCGCGTGCATGTCCAACACCTCGTACCTCACCGCCTCGAGCACCTCGGTGCCCATCGCGATCATCAAGGAGAGCACCGCGGGCTCGCTCAACGGCGTCTCGGCGCTCCAGAACATCGCGTTCTCCGGCTCGCCCTCGTCGGCCAGCGGCGCGACCGTCACCGGCGGCGTGCTGCCGTTTCCGGTGATCACGACGCTGACCACGACAATTTGTGGTGTGGGCACTGCGACGACCGGCACGGGCCTGCAGCCGTACATCAACCACACCTGCACTGGCTTCACGGGCACCTTCCTGCTGCCGGAACTGGGCTTCTCGGACGTCGAGGGCACGCTGTTCGCCGGCACCGATCCGACCACCCCGGTGGCCCTGAACTCGGGCGCGACCGTCCAGGTCGTGTTCGCCCCGGCCGTCTCGCTCGGCCTCTACCACGCGTTGCAGGCGGTCGAGGGCAAGACGGTCGGTTCCGAGGCCGTCGCCGACATGCCGTCCCTGACGCGGGCGCAGCTGTCGACGATCTTCTCGGGCAAGGTGCCGACGTCGCTCGGCTGGAACTGGCTCGCCAACTCGGCTGGCGCTGCGGTCGGCGGCCAGACCGTTCTGTTCGGCGGTGCCACCGGCAACTGCTTCACGGGCGCGACGACCGGCACGACGTATGCGGCGTGCACGGCGCCTGGCACGACGGCGTTCGCGCCGGCGAACGCCAACGTCTACATCTGCCGCCGCGGTGCGAATTCGGGCTCGGAAGTCTCGGCCGAGATCTTCTTGAACGATTACCACTGCGGCGCCGGCACGAATCCCTTCGCGACCATTTCGACTCTGCAGTGCACGACGGCCGCCACCGACGGCTGCGCGTGGACCCAGGCGTCGTCGTATACGAAGGTGGTGTTCGCCGGCAACGGCACGGGTGACCTGATCGACTGCCTGAACGGCCACGATTCGGCCGGCCACTTCGCGATCGGCTTCGCCAGCACCGACAACCTGTCGGGCGCGTCGCAGTCGAAGGCGTCCCGCCGCGACTTCCGCTACATCAAGGTCGACGACGTGGTGCCGTCGATCGAAAATGCGGCGGCCGGCAAGTACCAGTTCGTGGCGCAGTCGCTGTGGTATACGCCGCCGTCGGGTGCGGTCAACGATCCGGCGACCGAGGGCAAGGCGATCGCCGCCGCGCTCGTCGGCCAGATGGCGGGCAGCGCCACGCAGGGTGTCGGCACGGTCGGTTCGGCGATCGGCGTCAACGGGGCGTCGGTCAATTCGGCGCAGGGCTTCGATGGCGGCGTGCTCGTGATCCCGGGGCAGAACGGCGCGGTGCCGACCTCGGCCAGCGACACGACGACCCATCCGTTCTCGGCCAACCCGGTCAGTGCGGTGTGGAAGACGGGTGGTGCGACGACCAACAACTGCGTGCGGACCACGTACTACCCGACGGCGCCAACGTCGGCGGTGGACGGCGCGGCGGTCTGGCAGACGCCGTAGGCTGACACGATACTGCAACGATTGGCCCTCACGCTATTTCGCGCACCGGCGCGAGGCGTGAGGGCCCTGGGAAACCAGAGGGCGGCCATGTCTGTGCATGGCCGCCCTTTTTAGTGAGAGCGACCGGAAATTCGATGGCCTGGAGTGCGTCTTTGTCTTACCGTCGCTCGCGATTCTCCACAGGTTCGTGCGGCGGCCGGCGCGGACCGGTTTGCGGCGTGACGGGTGTCCTGCTGAGCGCCCTTTGCATGTCCTCGAATGCGCTGGCCGCCGACCCGCCGCTTGCAACGTCGCCGATGGATGGGGTGTCTCCGGCGACGGACACCTTTCCGATCTATGAATTCCGTGTGCTCGGCAACACGAAGCTGCCGATCCGCGCGATCGAGAGTGCCGTCTATCCGCTGCTGGGCGAGGGACGCTCCCTTGCCGCCGTCGAGGCGGCCCGCGATGCGCTCGTCGCGGCCTATCGCAGCGCGGGCTTCGGGACCGTGCTCGTGGATATTCCCGAGCAATCCGTTGACGACGGCGTCGTGCGCCTGCAGGTGACGGAAGGGCGCATCGAGAAGGTGCGCATCGCCGGTGCACGCTACTACTCGGAACGCCGCATCCTCGAGCGCCTGCCGGCCGCGAAGGAGGGAGAGATTCCGAACATTCCCGAGCTTCAGTCGCAACTCTCGGCGCTGCAGGGCGAGGCGCGGGACCGCGAGGTGACGCCGACCCTGAAGCCGGGCTCCGCACCCGGCACGCTCGTCGTCGACTTTGGCGTCAAGGATGCGTTGCCGCTGCATGGGTCCCTCGAGCTCAACAACCGCTATTCGGCCGACACGACTCGCACCCGACTCGTCGGCTCGCTGAGCTACGAGAACATGTTCCAGCGTGCCGAAACGCTGGGTCTGCAGTACCAGACGGCGCCGCAGAAGCCCTCGGAGGTCGAGGTCTTCGCGCTGACGTACCTGGCGCGGACCGCGGATCCGAATCGGACGTGGTCCGCGTATGCGATCCGCTCGAAGAGCGACGTGGCGGCGATCGGCACGCTCGCAGTCATCGGCAACGGCACCATCATCGGCGCCCGCATGAACCTGACGCTCGCCTCGTCGGTCGGACACGTTCAATCGCTGTCCTTCGGTGGCGACTGGAAGGATTTCGGCGAGGACATCCGCCTGCCGAGCGACGTGTCGGCGCGAACGCCGATCCACTACGCGCTGTGGAACGTCCAATACAACTATTCCGCGCAGGGGGAACGCCTCGATGTCCAGCACTCGATTGGCGTCAACCTCGGCATTCGCGGACTGGGTGGCAACGACGCGCAGTTTGAATTCAAGCGCGCCGGTGCGCACGCAGGTTACTCCGTACTGCGCGGCAACTCGTCGCTCGGCTGGCACCTGAATCGGGGCTGGACGCTGGGGGCCCGGCTTGCGTACCAGTATTCAGAGCAGCCGTTGATCAGCAACGAGCAGCTGGCACTCGGCGGCGAGGATACCGTTCGCGGCTACCTGGATGCCGAGTCGCTGGTCGATGCCGGGGTGGTGGGCGCCGTCGAGCTGCGGACGCCGGGGGTCACGCACGGGGTCTCCACGTTCTCGGGGACGCTCTTCTACGATCGTGCCTACGGCATGAACCAACAGCCGCTCAATTCCGAGATCGCCTCCGGCAGCGTGCGCACCGACCTCGCGGGTTGGGGGCTCGGGCTGCACTACATGGTTGGCCAGTCGCTCGATGCCATCGTCGATTGGGCGATGCCAGAGGTGCGTGGCTCGCACACGAACGCGCGCTCGTCCCGCTTCGACTTCAGCGTGAAATACTCGTTTTAGGCGTAGGTGCAATGAAGACATTCCCAGTCGTCACGAACCCGGCTCCCGCCGTAAGGCGTTGGGGAGTGCTGTTCGCGGCCGCGACGATGACATTTGCCGCGGCGCCGCCCGCCGGGGCGACGGAATTGCCACGCACCTGTGCGGCGGCCAGTTGCGGGGCCACGGGACCGACCGCCTTCGTCACCCAGGGCTCCGCGTCGTTGAGCGCCACCGCGACCAAGCTGACGGTGACGCAGGCGAGCACGTCCGCGGTCCTCAATTGGTCGAACTTCAATATCTCCGCCGACGGCACCGTCACGTTCGTTCAGCCCAACGCCAGCTCCATCGCGATCAACCGTATCTTCCAGAGCGACGCGACCAAGATCTTCGGCTCGCTGAACTCGAACGGTACCGTCTACCTGCTCAACCAGAACGGGTTCCTGTTCGGAAGGACCGCCGTCGTGAACGTCGGCGGCCTGGTCGCATCCAGCCTCAATATCAGCGATTCGGCGCTGAACCTCGGCATCGGCGGCGCCAGCGCGAACACGTCCCCGGCGTTCCTGCCCTACGTGGACGCGGGCGGGCATGCCCTGAAGAGTGGCGATGTCCTCGTCCAGAACGGCGCTGCGATCACCTCGAACGGCGGCCAGGTCTTCCTCTTCGCACCGAACGTCGAGAACGGCGGCACTATCAGCACGCCCGACGGCCAGACGATCCTCGGCGCCGGCCAGCGCATCTTCCTCGCGGCGAGCACCGACCCTAACGTCCGCGGCCTGCTGATCGAGGTCGGTACCGGCGGTACCGTCACCAACGATGGGGCGAGCGGAGCGGCGGGCGGCATGGGCCAGCTGATCGCGAACCGAGGTAACGTCACGCTCGCCGGGCTCGCGGTGAACCAGGCCGGTCGCGTATCCGCCACGACGACGACGCGGGCCAACGGGTCCATCCTGTTGCAGGCGCGCGATACGCCGGCGAGCCAGCTGTCGACGCCAGGAAGGTTGCAGTACAGCGAGATGGGCACCCTGACCCTCGGCCCGGGCAGCGTGACCGAGGTGACGCTCGAGGGCTCGGCGTCGGACACCGCGGTGGACGTCACCGCGCAGCCGAAGTCGCTGGTGACGATGAGCGGGGCCACGGTCCTTCTCGAGAGCGCAGCGCAGGTCACGGCGACCAGCGGCAATGTCACGATCACGGCGACGACCCACCCGGGCGTCACCTCCGCGGTGCCGGACACCTCGAGGATCTGGATGGCGCCCGATAGCGTCATCGACGTTTCCGGTGCCAACATCCAGGAGTCGGTGTCCGACAATTCCCTCGCGGTCCAGTTGCGGGGCTCCGAGTTCGCGGACAACCCCGCGCAACGCAATGGCGCGTTGCGCGGACTCACGGCGTACGTCGACATCCGCAACTACGGAGTCGATGCGAACGGCAACGCATGGGTCGGCACGCCGATCGCCAACCTGCTGGGCGACGTCTCGACGCTGCGCCGTGACGTTTTCCAGCGCAACCTGACGGGCGGGACGGTGACGATGACGACGTCCGGGTCGTTCATCCAGAGCCCGTCGGCCACCGTGAATGTCTCCGGCGGCTCGATCGACTGGCAGTCCGGTTACGTCAAGAGCAGCGTGCTGCTCGGTAGCAACGGCGTGGCCTACAATATCGCCAGCGCAGACCCCAATGGCGTCTACGTCGGCACCCTCGACAGCATCAGCCTGAGCGACCCCCACTGGGGTACGGCGGCGAGCGTCGCCTCGTTCGGGCGGGACCCGCGCGGCGTGTGGACGCCGGGATACGTGGAGGGCAAGGATGCCGGCTCGGTGACGGTGATCGCGCCGTCGGTGATTTTCGACGGTGCGCTGCTCGGCGATGTCACGGTCGGCCCGTACCAGCGTCTTCCGGCGACGACCGTCGCCAGCGGACAGCTCTACCGCGCCTACAATCAGGTGCCCCTCGGCGGGCAGCTGATCCTCGGCAACGCCGGTGCGCTGAGCGATACCCTGCAGACTGAAGTCCTGACGGCGCTCTCGTTCCAGCCCACCTCGGTGCTCGCGACGCTGACCGGGCCAAACGGCGGCGCGTTTGATCCGGCCCGGGACCCGCTGCCGGCCGGATTCGTCAGCGACCTCAGTCCCGCCATGCTGCAGAGCGGCGGCATGTCGCGTGTGGCGGTCTATGCCGACGGGATCGTCGCGCTGCCGGTCGGACAGACGCTCGCCATGGGTGCCGGTGGATCGCTGACGATCGGCGCCGGCCGCGTGCTGATCGGCGGGGCGATCACGGCACCGGGTGGATCCGTGTCGCTGTCCGCGGTGCCGACCGTGGTCTACAACGGCGACCTCAACCTGCCGCTGCCCGGGATCTACGCTCTCGGATCGGGCTCGATCTCGGCAGGCGGCGAGTGGGTGAACGACAGCCCGATCCTCGCTGGCGCCCAGCCGTCGCCGCTGTTCACGAGCGGCGGCCAGGTCACCCTCGCCAGCACCAGCGGCTCGCTCTACCTTCCAGCCGGATTCGCCATCGACGTCAGCGGCGGGGCGCAGGCGACGGTGGCCGGGGCCATCGTCCCGGGGCGCGGCGGCACGATCACGATCAGCGACAAGCCCGGCAACTATTACGGCAACGCCGCGACGACCACGGTGTTCGATCCGAGCCTGAGCGGCTATGCGCTTGCGAATGGCGGCACCCTGTCGATCGGGCTCGGCGCGGTGTGCGTGACATCGCTGAGCTGCTCGGATCCGCTCGCTGTCGCGATTTCGCCTGGATTGCTCACGAACAACGGCTTCGCCAACGTCACGTTGAAATCGACCGCTTCCGGGCTCGAGGTTCTCGCCGACGTGAACCTGAGCCTGGCACAGCAGAATCTGCAGCTCGATCCCGGCGTGATCGCGGCGCCGTCGGCGGTTTCGCTCTATGGCCTCGCCACGCCGGTGTTGCTGCCCGTGTGGCAGCGGGTACCGGAGAGCCTGACACTCGCGAGTACGGCGCCGATCAATCCGGACGCTCCGCATTCCAGCCTGGTCATCGCGGCGGGCGCCTCGATCACGACAGACCCGCTCGGGTCGATCACCGCGCGCACGGACTCGCGCATCATCGACGATGGCAAACTGGTCGCGCCGGGCGGGCAGGTCACGCTCGACGTCGTCCCCTCGTCGCTCGGGTTCGGTTACGTCGCCGACCAGGGCCTGTGGCTCGGTGCGGGCGCGGTCATCGACGTCAGCGGAACGACGGTCTATACGCCGAACACCCTCGGGCTCGACCTCGGCAAGGTGCTCCCGGGCGGTTCCATCTCGCTGCTAGCCGAGAACGGCTACCTGATCGCGGCGGCGGGCGCGGAGCTCGACGCCCGTGGTGCCGTCGGGACGCTGGACCTGCGGCGCTCGACCTCGAACCCGACCTACCAGCGCCTCGACGTGGCATCGGCCGGCGGGTCGATCTCGCTGTTCGGGGCCGAGGGGATCCAGTTCGATTCGACGATGCACGCGGACGGCGGGGGAGCGGGGTCGGCGACCGGCGCCGTTGCGGCGGGCGGCACCCTGTCCGTCTCGGTCAATGGCGACCTGGGCAACGGGTCGTCGCGCTCGATCGTCAGCTTCCCGTCGACGCCGCGCGTCCTGACGATCACGACCGCCGAGGCGCCGGTGGTGGTGCCCGAGGGCGGCGCCGTGCCATTCGCCCTGAACGGGCAGGGGCGGATCTCCGCGTCCCTGATCAACGCGGGCGGCTTCGACCAGCTTCACTTCTCCGCCGGCAACCTGCTCGGGAACAACGGTGGACCCACCTACACGGTTGCGCTCGGCAGTGTCGCCTTCGAGAGTGGAGTGTCCCTGAACCCCGCCATCAGCCTGACGGTGAACGCCGGCGACCTGCATGGACTGGGCTCGGGGACGGTGACGCTCAGTTCACCGTATGTCGCGCTCGGCTCCAGCGACATCCTCACGCAGTCCATCAGCACGGTGCCCGCTGCGGGCCCGGCCCAACTCCTGGTGACGGCCGGCCTGCTCGACTTGAACGGGTCGTTCACGCTGTCGGGGTATTCCGCCGAGACACTCCAGTCGGCCGGGGACATTCGCGCCATCGGCGTGCAGACCGCCGGCGGGACCAGCTACGCCGGCCACATGATCAGTGGCGGTGCGCTCACTCTGGATGCCCAGCAGATCTATCCGGTCTCCCTGACGACCTATTCGATCCAGGCGTCGACCACTGATCCCGTGCTCGGCCGGATGACGATCGGCACGATGCCGGGAACCGCGGGTGCGGTGCTGAGCGCCGCGGGCACGCTCAACCTGACCGCGATGCAGATCGATGATTCCGGTGTGATCCGGGCGCCGTTCGGGACGATCGGCCTGAGCGCCGGCGTCGTCAACCTCGAGGCCGGTAGCGTGACGTCCGTCTCCGGCAGTGGTCAGAACGTGATCTTCGGCGAAACGCAGGGCGGGCTCGACTGGATCTACCCGGTCAACCCAACGGTCACCCAGGTCTACGGCGTCGCGGCCGGTGACCTGCTGCCGCCACAGAAGGCCGTAAACGTGTCGGCGGCGACGTTCAACCTGCAGAAGGGTGCGGTCATCGACGTGTCCGGTGGCGGTGACCTGACGGCCTTCGAGTTTACGGCCGGGACCGGCGGGACCCGGGACGTGCTGTCCAACTTCGTCAGTCCGAATCTCTACGCGGTGCTTCCTGGCGCGCAGCTCGCTGCGGCGCCCGTCGACCCGCTGAACGGCCAGGGCTTCACCCTGCAGCCTGGCAGCAGCGTGTATCTCGCGGGCGGCGGCGGACTCGCGGCCGGCACCTACACGCTCCTGCCGGCGCGATATGCGCTCCTGCCCGGGGCGTTCCTCGTCAAGGCCGTCCCGGGGTACACGAACCTCGCGCAGGGCGTGACGCTCGGGCAGCTTGATGGCAGCGTCATCGTCGCCGGTTACCTGACGGCCGGCGTCACGGGCCGCGGCGCGACCCAGACGTCCGGGTTCGACGTCATGCCCGGCAGCTATGCGCTGCAGGAGGCGAGCTACGCGCTGACCTCGGCCAATACCTTCTTCGCGGGCGAGGCACAGGCCGTTGGCGTGGCGCCTCCGCGGCTGCCGATGGACGCGGGCAGCATCTCGATCAACGCGACGGTCGCGGCCGCGCTCGCCGGGGCGGTCGACACCACTCACGGGGCATCCGGAAGCCGGGGTGCCGCGATCGACCTGTCGAGCGCCAATCTCTACGTATCCTCGAACGCCGCCACGGCGCCCGCCGGCTACGTCACGCTCGACCCCACGCAACTGGATGCGCTCGGTGCCGAGTCGCTGCTCCTCGGCGGAGTTCGGGTCGCCTCGGCGTCGGGGACGACGCTCAACGTCGGCGCCGCGAACGTCATCGTCGCTCCGTTTGCGACGCTCTCCGGCCAGGAGATCCTGCTCGCCGGCAGCAGCTCGGTGCAGCTCGAGGCGACGTCGGCCGTCAACGCGAGTGGCGCCGCGGTCGCCGTCGGCGGCGCGCTCACGATGCCCGCCGGCACCGCGCTGTTGCGGGCGTCGACCGGCGCGCAGCAGAACGTCCTGGTCTCCGGCAGCGGGGGCTCCGGCGCGATCATTGTCGCTTCGGGCGCGACAGTCGCGGCGACGGGGTCCGTTACCTTCAATTCCGGTGGCGTGGTCGATTTCGAGGGAGCCCTGCAGGCGAGCGGGGCGAGCGTGCGACTGGGCTCGACCCTGATCGGCGTCGGACCGACGCCGACCGGCTTCGCCGGTCTCGCGTTGACTCCGGCACTGCTCGCGGGCCTCAACAGCGCGAATCTGGAGCTCGCCTCGCCGAATCCCATCGAGTTCTTCGGATCGACTTCCCTGACCCTGCAGCGTCTCGCACTCGTCGCGCCGGGTCTCGTGGCCGAAACACCGGGTGCGCAGCTCACGGTGACGGCAGGCGATGTGGTGCTGGGAGGACCGGCCGCGACGCCGGTCGTCGTCTCCAGTGGAACCGGCTCCTTCGACGTCCTCGCCTCGACTGTCGAGCTGTCGGGCGGCACGTTCGGCGTCTCCGCCGTGATCGGCAGCACGGTGACCGCCAGCACCGCCGTCGTCGGCAACGCCGACGCGACGTTCGCGACGGCTGGGAATCTCAGCGTGACGACGCCGGTCCTGTCGACCCGCGGGGCGTTCAACGTGGGGCTTGCGGCGATCGGTACGCTCACCCTCGCGAACGTCGCGGCGACGAGCGGATCGAGCGCGCCCGTGCCCGTCGCCGGTGGTGCGCTGTCGTTGAGCGGCTCGAGCGTCTCGCTCGACACGAGCGTTCGGCTGCCAGCCGGGCAACTGCTCGCGACGGCTACGGCGGGTAGCGTGATTCTCGGCGGCCATGCGCTGGTCGACGTCTCTGGATTCTCGAAGACCTTCGACGGGGTCACGGTCAGCGCCCCGGGCGGGCTTGTCAGCCTCGTCGCCACCGGCGGCGACGTGACGCTGGATCCCGGCGCGTCGGTCGACGTGTCGGCGGGCCAGGGCACTGGCGCCGGCGGCTCGGTGGTGCTGGCCGCGACGTCCGGTTCCGTCAGTCTCGGTGGCCACTTTGCGGGTGCCGGTGCTGTCGGTCAGTCCGGGGCGTCCCTCAGTGTCGATGCGGCGCACGTCGACGTGGCGAGCGTGCTCGCCGTGGACACGGCCGCCGGGTTTACCGGTGATCTCTCGCTGCGACTGCGCGGCGCGGGCGACATCGTCGTCGGGAGCGGGACGACGCTGCGCAATGGCAATGTCTCGATGACCGCCGACCAGGGCGCGATCACGGTGGCTGGCGCCATCGATGCGTCCGGTCCGACTGGTCACACCGTCACGCTCGCGGCACTCGGCGACGTGCGGGTGGATGGATCCATCCGCGCGGATGCGACCGCGAGCGCGACGCGGGGCGGGACCGTCAATCTGCTCTCGGCGACGGGCGGCGTTTACCTGGGCGCGGCGAGTTCGCTCGCCGTCGGCGGCACCTCGGGCAGCGGCTCCGCATCCGTCGCGACCGACACTGGGACGGTCTGGATCCGGGCGCCCCGCTCGGCGGTGGATTCGGTCCTGAACTCGGATCCCACGACACGCCAGATCGTCCTCGGTGGCACGATCGGCGGCGCCTCCGGGGTCACCGTCGAGGGTTACCAGAGCTACGCCACCGGCGGGGTCATCACCTACGCGATCGAGTCGCCGGATCCGTCGAACCCCGTCTATGCGGACGCCGCCGCGTTCATGGCGAACGCGACGGCCCTCGATACGGCACTCGGTCGTTCCGGCCAGCCGCCGGTCAGCGTGATCCCCGGCGTCGAACTCACCGCACCCGGCGACCTCCACCTGGCTTCCGCGTGGGACCTGTCGACGTGGCGCTTCGGTGACCTCGGCCTGACCCCTGGCGCGCTGACGCTGCGAGCCGGGGGCAGCCTGTACATCGACCAGTCCCTGTCCGACGGCTTCCAGGGACTGGACCCGTACTCCGGTTTCTACCTCATTCCCGGGTTCGGCCAGTCCTGGTCCTACCGGTTGGTGGCTGGCGCCGACTTCGGTTCAAGCCAGCCGCTGGCCGTCACCAGCCCGGTGAACCTCGCGCCAGGCGCCGGCAATGTCATTGTCGCGCCGGGTACGCCCAGCAACCCGACGACGGTTAACGCACCGACGGTCGTCCGGACCGGGACCGGCTTCATCGACATCGCCGCCGCCCGTGACCTGACGCTGTCCAATCAGGCCTCCGTGATCTACACCGCGGGCACCGCGAGTCCGGACGGGCTGCCGGTCTACGACACGGTCGATTCCGGCTTCCAGGGTCTCGCCTATCCGACGGCCGGCGGCAACGTCAGCATCACTGTCGGTCGCGACGTCGTCGGTGCCGTCAGCAACCAGCTCTTCGTCGATTGGCTCTGGCGCTCGGGAACCTCCGTCGCGTCACCAGCGGGCTACGTGCCGGCGGCCTGGATGGTGTCGTACGGGAATTTCGAGCAGGGGATCGGTGCGTTCGGCGGCGGCGACCTGACCGTGGTCGCCGGCCGTGACGTCGTCAACCTCGGCGCCAACGTGCCGACCACGGGCGTCCCGGTGGGCGATGGCACGCCGACCGGAACCACGACGCAAGTGTGGGGTTCGGGGCTCCTGTCGGTGACGGCCGGGCGGAACATCGTCGGCGGCAAGTACCTCGGCATGGCGGCCGGCGCGGCGCTGACGGCGGGCGGTGGCACGAGCCTCGGCGCGCCGACGGGCAACGCACCGGGCACCTATCCGATCTTGTCGCTCGGCGGTGATGTGTTCAGCCTGACCACGCGGCGGGACCTGACGATCGAGGCCGTCGTCAATCCGACGCTGTTGAACCGCTCCGCGCTGCAGCCGGTCGTCGATCCGATCGCCGCGGAGCTGTACGCGACCTACACCGACCAGAGCGCCGTCGACCTGGTCTCGACGGGTGGCAACGTCGTCCTCGCGAACCGCAACAACGCCACGGATCCGATGGCCCGTTCGCTCGCCTACGACTACTTCAATGGCTTTGCGTACCCCTATACGCCGGCGCTCGCGACCTACGCGCCCAATCTCTCGGCGACCTCGCTGGCCGGCAACCTCGTCATCCAGGGCAACATGGACCTCTGGCCATCGCCGCACGGGACGCTCGACCTCCTTGCCGCGAACTCCGTGATCGTCGCGACGAATTCCGGCCATGGCGCGATCCACATCAGCCAGTCGGACCTGAGCCCGGCGTTCCTCGGCACCCCGGACCAGCCCGGTTCCTCGCTCGGCAACTTCGACCTGATCGACGTGAACTCGTACTACACGCCCGGGAGCCACGCGCCCGCACCGGTGCACGGCGGTGCCTACGCGAGCGACGGCCTGCCTGACGCGGTGCCCAACCGGGTGGTCGCGCTCAATGGCGATGTCTCGGTCATGGCGAACGACATCGCGAACTTCTCGCTGTTGCTGTCCGCCAAGCCGATCGACATCGTCGCCGGGCGGGACATCGTCAACCTCGGCCTCAACGTCCAGAACTTCGCTGCGGGCAACGTGGACCAGGTCATCGCGGGCCGGGACATCATCTACCTGGCGGGGCGGTCGTCAACCGGGTTGCTCGAGCAGAACCTGAGGACCGTGGATGTCAGCGGACCCGGCGAGCTGCTGGTCCAGGCCGGTCGCAACGTCAACCTGCAGACGTCCTACGGCATCACCTCGTCCGGCAACCTCGACAACTCCGCATTGCCGGCGGGCGGTGCCGACATCAGCGTGATCGCGGGTGTCGCCAGCGGGCCGCAGTACTCGGCCTTCGTGGACACATACCTTGTTAATTCCAGTATTTACGACAATCAACTCATGCAGTTCATCCAGGGCCTGACCGGCGCGGCCCCGGCGTCGAAGGCCGCTGCGCTGGCGGCGTTCAAGGCACTCGGCGCGCCCGAACAGGCGGGTTTCCTCGAGACGCTGTTCATCGATGAACTGCGCGCTGGCGGTCGATCCGCCGCTGCCGCGGGACCCGGACACAATGATTTCACGCGCGCCTTCACGGCGCTCGAGACCCTGTTCCCCGGCGCCAACCCGAACCTCGCCGCGAACCAGGTGAATCCCTACCAGGGCGACATCCTGCTGTACTTCAGCCGCATCTATACGCTCGCGGGCGGCAACATCGACCTCTACGCGCCGGGTGGCCAGATCAACGTCGGCCTGGCCGCCGCGCCGTCGACCTTCGGCATCACGAAGACGCCCGCCCAGCTCGGCATCGTCGCGCAGAGCACCGGGTCGGTGAGCGCGGTGGCGTACAGCGACGTTCAGGTGAACCAGTCGCGCATCTTCGCGGCGGACGGCGGCAACATCCTCATCTGGTCGACCGAGGGCAACATCGATGCCGGTCGCGGTGCCAAGACCGCCATTTCCGCGCCACCGCCGCTGATCCGCATTGACGCCAACGGGCAGGTGACGTCGATCTTCCCGGCGGCCCTGACCGGCAGCGGCATCCAGACGATCGCGAGCACCGTGGGGACGCTGCCCGGCGATGTCGATCTCTACGCGCCGCACGGCGTCGTCAACACCAACGACGCGGGCATCGTGGCCGGCAACCTGACGATCGCGGCGACCGCGGTCCTCGGCTCGAACTTCACGTTCAGTGGGACCGCCGTCGGCGTCCCGGTCGTCCCCACGGGTCTTGGCGCGAGCCTCGCGGCCGCCGCCAGTTCCGGGACCGCCGCCAGCAGCCTCGGTACCAACAGCGTCGAGAGCGGGGACCGCGCAGGCAGCCGGGCACCGATGGCGGATACCGCGCTCAACTGGCTCGAGGTCTTCGTCGTCGGCCTCGGCGACGACGTCTGTCGGCCGGACGACCTCGAGTGCCTGCGCCGGCAGCGGCACAACTAGTCTTGATGGATTGCGGTCGAGCAGGGTTTGGATAAACGGACCCCCCATGACGGGGTCCCCACGGGGAGCAGGCATGAAGTTCTTGGTTCGCGCGCTCGCGCTGGCGCTTCTATTGGTTCCGCCGGTCGCGATGGCCGGTTCCTGGTGGAACGGCGACTGGAAGTTCCGCAAGGAGGTCGGCTTCGACCTCAGCCCGACCGGTGCCGACGTCGCCGGCAGTCCGGCCGACGTGCCGGTGCTGATCCGGCTCTCGGTCGGGAACTTCGGCTACTTCGGTGACACCAAGCCGGACGGAGCGGATTTCCGCGTCATCGCGGGCGATGACAAGACGCCGCTCAAGTTCCACTTCGAACGCTACGATCCCCAGAACCAGATGGCGTTCCTGTGGGTGCTCGTCCCGAAGCTCGCGGGGGGCTCGAAGACCGACAAGATCTACGTCTACTACGGCAATCCGGACGCGGTCGCCGCGAGCGAACCGGCCGGCAGCTACGATGCGGACCAGGCGGTCGTCCTGCACTTCGGCGGCGACGGCCCGCCCCAGGACAGCACCGCCTACAAGAACCATGCGGCGGCCTCGACGGCGGAGGCGGTGCCCGCGTCGTTCGCGGGTGCCGGCGCCAAGTTCAGCGGCGGCCAGAGCATCCGCATCCCGGCGTCGCCGAGCCTGCAGCTCACGGCCGCGAAGGGCTTCACGGCGAGCGCGTGGGTGAAGTTCGACCAGCCGCAGAAGGACGCGGTCGTGATCTCGCTCGGCGACGGCACCCGCGAGCTGACGATCGGCGTCGATGGCAACCGTGCCTCGGCCCGGTTCGCGGGCGCCGCCGCCAGCGCAACGTCGGACCTGGAGGTCGGCCAGTGGCACCAGCTGGCGGCGTCGGTGGGTGCCGGCACGCTGACCCTGTACGTGGACGGCTCCGCGTCGGCCAGCGTGCCCGTGTCGGCGACCGACGTCGCGGCCACGCTCACGATCGGCGCCGCCGGCGCCGGCGGACGTGGTTTCATCGGCGAGGTCGACGAGGTCGGCGTCGCGCACGTCGCGCGTTCCGCCGACTGGATCCGCGCCAGTGCGCGGGGCGAGGGGCCGGACGCGTCGCTGGTCCTCTACGGCGCAGACGGTCAGAAGGAAGGGGCGCAGGGTTCCTACTTCGTGACGATCGCCAAGAACCTGACCGTCGACGGTTGGGTCATCATCGTCATCTGCATGCTGATGCTGGTCGTCGCGCTCGTGATCATGACGCTGAAGGCCGCGTACCTGTCCCGCACCGAGCGGGCGAACGATCGATTCCTGGAGGCCTTCCGCGCACTCGGCAGCGACGTCACCGCGCTCGCGGCCGCCTCCGCCCCATCGGGCGGTGCCGCGGGCGGGCCCCTCCACGCGGGCTCGACGCTATACCAGCTGTACTCCACCGGTACCGAGGAGCTGCAGAAGCGCCTGATGCATGGCGCCCGGCCCGCGGGCCAGCCCTTCCAGCTGTCGGCACAGGCGATCGAGGCGATCCGCGCCTCGATGGATGCAACCCTGACGCGCTCCCAGCAGAGGTTGTCGGCGCGCATGGTGCTGCTCACGATCGCGATCTCCGGCGGCCCGTTCCTCGGCCTGCTCGGCACCGTGATCGGCGTCATGATCACCTTTGCCGCGATCGCGGCCTCGGGCGACGTCAACATCAATGCGATTGCGCCGGGAACTGCCGCGGCGCTCGCGGCGACCGTCGCCGGCCTCACGGTCGCGATCCCTTGCCTGTTCGGCTACAACTGGCTGAACACCCGCATCAAGTCGATCGTCAGCGAGAATCGCGTGTTCCTCGACGAATTCGTCGCGCGCCTCGCCGAACAGTTCGCCTGAGCCAGGAGCCAGCGCCATGTCCGGATCCGTCGACGATGGTGACAAGGACGTCTACGACGACATCAACATCACCCCGATGCTCGACCTCGCCTACGTGCTGATGGTGATCTTCATCATCATGTGCACGGCGACGGTGCAGGGCATCAAGGTGAACCTGCCGAAGGCGAGCCAGGCTCCCGCGCTCGCAAAGCCGCAGACCAAGGCGATCACGATCACGGCCGACGGCACGATCTTCCTCGATACCTTTCCGGTCACGATGCCGCAGCTCGAGAGCCTGCTGCGCCAGTACAAGGGCGCGAACCCGAACCTGCCGGTGATCATCAAGGCCGATTCCGGGATCGCCTACCAGAAGGTCGTCGACGTGCTCGACCTGGTTGGCCGCCTGGACATCACCCAGCTCGGGCTGGTGACCCAGCGGATCGTGAAGTAGTCCATGGAGGACGAGGCTCAGAAGATCGGCATCAGGATGCGCATCGCCCTCGCGGCGGGTGGCGTCGCCCTGCTGGCGCTGCTCGTCTGGGGGATCCACGCGATCATCGCCGGCAAGGGTTCGAAGCCGGAACGCCAGGTGCAGGTCGTGCAGATCATCCGCCCGCCGCCACCTCCGCCGGAGGACCAGCCGCCGCCGCCGCCGCCCGACAAGGTGGACGAGCCGCTGCCGCAGGACCAGCCGGAGCCCAGTCCATCCGATGCACCGGCGCCGTCCGAGCAGCTCGGGCTCGACGCGGAAGGCGCGGCCGGGGGCGATGCGTTCGGCCTCGCCGCGCGCAAGGGCGGGCACGACATCGCCGGGGGAGGGGGTGCGATCTTCGCGTGGTACACCCAGATCCTCAAGGATCACCTGATCGACCGGCTCTCCGCCGACCGCAGCCTGCGGTCGAGGAAGTTCACGATCACCGTCAAGGTCTGGGTCGCGCCGGACGGCCAGATCCAGAACGTGAAGGTCGTCTCCGCGAGCGGCAACAAGGATCTGGACGGATCGATCGAAGCAGCGCTGTCCCACCTCGGGCGCCTGCGCGAGGCGCCGCCGATCGAGATGCCGCAACCGGTCAGCCTGCGGATCGTGTCGCGGTCCTAGGGGGCGCGGCGTGCGTCGAAGCTCGCGGGGAGGTCGCCGCGTTCGGCACGCGCCATCATCGCTTCGTAGGCCCATTCGAGGTTTCTCGTATAAACCTCTGAATTCATGGCATCGGTCGACAGAATCCGTTGGCGAAGGCCTGACCTGAGCGCGGCTAGACGGGACGGCTCCGTGACGAGTTCACGTGCCAGCCTCTCGTAGTCCTCGAGCGAGTCCGTGACGAGTCCCGGCAGGCCCACCGCGTGCAGCAGTCCGCCGCAGACGCGGCTCGCGAAGCTGCGACCGCTGCAGGTGATGACCGGCACGCCCGCCCAGAGCGCATCGCCGGCGGAGGAGTGGGCGTTGTAGGGGAAGGCATCGAGCAGCAGGTCCGCTGCGAACAGGCGCGCGAGGTGCTCATCCTGGCCCGCCACGCGTCCCGCGAAATGGATCCGGCCGGGATCGATGCCGGCGCGGCTGGCGGCCGAGAGGAAGCGGGGCCCGGCGCCTTCGGTCGGCGCGCTGATCCACAGCACCGCGCGCGGTTGCGCCGCCAGCAGCCGCATCCAGATCGCGTACACCTCCGGCAGGATCTTGTAGGTGCCGTGGAACGCGCAGAGCACGATCGCATCGGCGGGCAAGCCCAGTTCCGGCCGCGAGGGCAGTCGTCCCGGCTCCCGGCGCTGGTCACCGGGCGGCACCAGCGATCCGGGCAGCCGTGCGATGCGCTCGGCGAAGCAGGCTTCCAGCTCGGCGGGCGTCGTGTGCGGATCGGACATGATGTAGTCTATGTGATCCGCGCCGTAGGTCCCTGGATAACCTAGATAATTCACCTGCACTGGCGCGGCGTGGAATGCGAAGATGCCCGGGCGACCGTGCGAGGTATGGCCGGCGAGGTCGACGAGGAGGTCGACTTCCTCGTCGCGCACCCAGCGGGCGACATCCGCATCGTCCATGAGGCTCGCGTCGAGGAATCGGTCGCAGGCGTGCCGAATGCGGTCCCCGGTGGGGGTCGATTCCGCGGACACGAGCGTCGAAATGCCAATGACCTCGAAGCGCTCCCGATCATGAGCCTCGAGCGTCGCGGCGATCAGCAGACCGACCGGGTGCTCGCGAAAGTCCGGAGACACGTATCCCACCCGCAGTCGATGGTGCCCGTAGCCCCGGCGGCGCTCGAGTGGACCGCTCACGGGGGCGAAGCAGCGCTGGATATGGGTGCGTGCACAGGCGAGGTGTGCTTCGGGGTCGTCGATGGCGCTCAGCAGCGGGAACGGGACGCTCTGGGGTTCGCCGCGCCGAGTCGCCGCGACGATGTCGCTGCGCAGTGGTTCGATCTCGCCCCAGTCGCCCAGCCACAGCGCCAGATGCAACTCGAAGCCCGCCGCACAGGGAAAGCCGGGATCGAGGCGGCGCAGCGCGAGGACTGCCTCGCGGGCGCCACCCAGATCACGGTCCCCGAGCAAGGACTCGAGCTGCTTGTTCAGAACCCGCGTCCGGTCGTCGCGTGGCGACTCGGTTGCGGCCAACTGAACCAGGCATTCGCGATAGGCCGCGACGGCCGGATCGTACGCACGCATCGTCTGGTACGCATCGCCGAGGCCCTCCCACGACTCGACATCTCCACCGTGGACCTCGAGCGCGACGCGGAAATGATCCGCTGCATCCGCGAGCCGGCCCAACACCAGACAGCATCGGCCCGCGACGCGTCGCGCCGGCCCGAGCCGTGCCTGGACCGCCAGCACTGCATCGACGTCGGTCAGCCCCCCGCGCGGATCGCCGAGCGCAAGCCGGCTGAGGGCACGATTGGTCAACGCCTCGGCGTAGCCTGGTCGCGAGGCGAGGGCGGCATCGAACGCGGCGAGTGCGGGGGCGTGCTGCCCGAGCGTCGCGAGGCAGGTGCCGCGATTGAACTCGACGTCGGCGGCCAGTGCCGGCCGCTGCTGCAGCGCGACGTCGAATTTCGCGAGCGCCTCTTCGGGCTTCCCGCAGCGCGCGAGTGCAAGGCCATGCCCCAGCGCGAGGGCGCCGTCCGCGCAGCCCGCCGCTTGCGCGCGCGCATACACGGTCACGGCTTCCGCCGAACGACCCACCGCATCGAGCGCCGAACCCCAGGCCAGGAAGGAGGCGGCCGATGTCGGCGCGATCCGCGTCGCTGCATCGAACGCGCGGAAGGCGCCTTCCGCGTCACCCGCCGTCAACCGCGCCCGTCCCACATTGTATTGGGCGCCCGCAGAGTCGGGCCGCTGCCGGACAACGGTCTCGAACGCGCGCAGCGAGTCCCGTGTCCGTTTCGTCATCGCGTACAGCGCGCCGAGCCGGGTCAGCACGTCGACCGGCGCTCCCGAGGCGGCCACGGCCGCCTCGTATAGCGCGATCGCCGCGGCGAGGTTGCCCGCGGCTTCCGCCGCGCGCGCCTGGTTGATCACCGCCTGCGACACCGTCGTACGCCCGCGGCGATCGTCACCGCGGGGAGGTCGCGGCGACGGGCACGCCGGCGCGCCGGAGTTCGTCGTCCACCAGGGAGGCGAGTTCCTCGTAGCCCGGATTCGCGACGAATCGACCATTGACGAAGATGGCCGGCGTGCCGCCGATCGCGAGCTCGTCGGCGAGTTTCGCATCCCTGCGGACGACTTCGGCGCCGCGGTCGCTGCTGAGGCAGGTCCTGAACGCCGTCATGTCGATGCCCGCCTTGCCCGCGACATCGAAGATGGTTGCCGAATCGAACCGGCCCTGGGTCGCGAACAGGGCATCGTGGACCTCCCAGAACCGATGCTGCTCGTCGGCACAGACGCTCGCCTCGGCGGCGCGCTGGGCCTCGGCGTGCAGGTTCGTGAGCGGCAGCTGGCGGAACTCGACCCGGAGGCGGTCGCCGTATGCCTCGCGCAGCCGGCCGAGCACGGGCGCAACCTTCACGCAGTACGGGCACTGGAAGTCCGCGAATTCGACCAGCACCACGGGTGCCAACGCGGTACCCCGCGAGGGACCGCCGCTCGGGACGGTTTCGCGCAACGGCTCCCGATGAGTCTCGGCCGCATGGCGTTGGCGCAGCGCGGTCAGGTAGTCGCTGATCGCACGACTCTTGGCCTCGGCATCCAGGTGCTCCTTGATCGCGTCCGCCACGATCTCGAATGGGGCGCCGACCTGATCCTTGCGTGCCTCGTAGAATGCCCGGATGTCCGCCTGCGAGGGCCGGGCAATCGGCAGGGCGGCGATCAACTGAGGCACGGCCTTGCCCTCGGCCTTCGCCTGGCGTTCGAGCACGCGGTCGTTCACGAGCGTCTGCAGCGCGTCCGCGCTGATGGCGTCCCGGCTGCGTTCGTGCTGGACGGCGAGCCGGTGCAGCTCGGCCTTGTAGGCTTCGTCTTCCGTGGCGAGGCGAGGTTCGGCCCGGGCTTCGAGTTCGGCGCGTGTGATCGCGGCGCCCGCGACGCTGGCGACGGTCGATGGTTGGGTGATGTCGGCGGGCGCCGCGAGGACGCTGGCCGACAGCAGCATCAGGATCAGGCCGATTGCAGAGGAGTTCATGTTCGCACTACCAACGGGTCAGAGTGGGTGGCTTGCCGGGGCGTCGCGGGACGGGTCAGCGGGACGGTTCCGGTTCCGTCGTGGCAGGCGGCGCGGCGGCGGGCTTTGGCGCCTTCAGCTCCTGCACGCGCGCACGGTACTCGTCGGCGAGGTTCTCGACACGGGTCTGCGACAGGCGGGTGAACGGCTCCGAGCGCGCGACGCGATGCCAGCCGCCACTGTCGCTGTAGCGCTTCAGCACCGCTTCGGCGAGATTGGCAAGCTCGACGTTGTGTTCGGCGCAGCTCTGCTCGGACTTGGCGCTGCGGGCCAGTTCCTCGCGCGCCTGAGTACGACTGCTCTCGACGTCGCGCAGCGTGGTGGCTGTCTCTCGGAACTTCTTCAGCAGTTCGGCGAGCTTGACTTTGGTCTGGTCCAGCTCGTCCTGCAGACCGTGCTCGCGGGCGTCGCGTCCGGCCTGCGTGCTCGCGACCCGTGCTTTCAGGGCGTCGCGTTCGGCGGTGAGCTGCGCGACCTGCTTGGTGAGGTCGGCCGCCGCCTGCTTGGCTTTGGTCGCCTCGGCCTGGGCTGCCGCACGTTCGCTCGCGATCTGCTGCAGCTGCTGAACCGCGCGCTGCGCGTCGCCGCCTGAACGCTGGGTCTGCGCCTCCGAATCTAGACTGAGCGTGAGCATCAAGTTCACGACAATCGTGGCAAGCGCGCGTCGCGGTGAACTCATTGGGCAGCCTCAGAAGCGCGCGTTCAGGTCAATCTGCAGAATGTCGAGCGCGTAGGCCGGCGGTGCGTCGATGACGTCCCCGTTCATGTAGCGCATCCGCAGGTAGACGTCCCTCGCCAAGCCATAGTCTGCCGTGACGTAGTAGCCACGGGCATTGGTGCCGCCACCGTGGAAGTCGGCATCGGTCCACGCATCGAGCACGGCGTCGCGCTGGACGTATCGGTATCCGGCAGTGAGGCGCCACCGGCCCCGTGCCGAGGCGGCGTCATCGTCTCCGAAGCCGAATTCGCCAACGTAGCCCTTGTTGCGAGCCGCCTGCGCGATGCCGGAGCGGGCCAGCACGTCGGCAGCGTGGTAGCCGACATTCCGCACCGCGTCGGCGACGATGGTCAGTCGATACCGGCCGATCATGTGGTCGTAGGCCAGCGAAAGGTTCGCCACCTGGAACTTCGCGGCGAGCGCGAACAGGTTGGTCGAGCCGTCGACCGAGTTCTGGATGTCGAAGTAGCTGTTGCCGTAGCGGATGAACGGCGGGGCGGTGTAGTTGTAGAGGGAGAGGCCTGACGGATTCAACTGCCCGGAAATGTGGGTGAAATCGTAGTACGCGCCGCCGATGCGGAGGCGGTCCTCGTAGCCGAGACGCAGGTCGGCGCCGAGCTGGCCCGCAATGAGCCATTTGCTGCTCTTCGGGCTGACGACCACTTCCTGGACGGGGAAGCCACCCAGCGTCACGTACAGGTTGGAACGCCGGCCCTCGTCGGGCGTCCCGAACGGTGCGCGAAAGGTCGTTGCCAGGCCTTCGAATGACAGGTCACGGGCGAACACCAGTTCGCTCGGCGTGAACCAGGGCGAGGGCATGCGACCGGCCGTGACGGTCGTCCACGCGAAGTGGCTCGCGTCCCGCGGCTCGAAGCGGATATACGCCTGATCGAGACCGACGTTGTAGCGCGCGCCGGTGGTGCCGAACGTCTGGCTCTCCGAGGACGGGTCGAGCGCACTTCCTGTGGAGATCCGCAGTCCTGCCGTAAACGAATCCGCGATCGCCGCCTCGAGGCCGAAGCGGGCACGCAGCCGCATTCGATGCCGATCCTGGGTGGAATCCAGGAACGCGTTGAATCCGGCCTTTGCGATGCTGCCTGCGGCGTTGATCGAATTGTAGTCGGGCACGGTATAGGCAACGTTATTTCGCCCGAACATGTCCTGCTGGTAGCGGACGCGAAGATCACCGGTGGCTCGGACGTGGCCGAGCCACTCGGGCAGTGCGCCTGGCACGCCCCAGCCCTGGGTCGCCGCGGCGGCGACGACGTCCTCGACGACCTTCGGCTTGACCGCTTCCTCGACCTGCTTGGCAATCTCGTCCTTGACGATCTGAGGGACGTAAGGGACGCGCACGGCGCCCGCGTCGCGTGCCTCGGCGGTCGCCGTGTCCTTGGTGGCCTTTTCCTGCGCCTGCTGCACCATCTTCGCCGCCTGCTCGGCGGTGATCACGTGTTGATCGACCAACGCCTGCAACAGGTTGACGACCGTGTTGCGCAATTCCTCGAGCGATTTCTGCTCGGATCCTGCGTATGCGGGCGCGGTGGAGCTGGCGAGCAGGCAGGCGGCGACTGCCGTCGCAAGCGGTCTGGACCTCGACATCGGCTTACCTCGATCGTGGGCGCCTGCGGGATGCGTCTGGATGAATTCCAGCGTCGGCGCGCCCATGCCGGCACGACAGGTCGGCGCAAGCGCGCGAGGTCCGTCGGTGGCGGCAGGCCGTCACCGGTCCCGCGAGTCAGACCCTGTTTTAACGGCTCGAGGTGATCGTTTTATGACATCCCGGAAGAGCGGCGGCGTCGGCGCGCCGGCGTGATGTGCTGGGCCGCGCGCGGGCCGGTCACCGCCGGTGCAGCCGCGTGTGCGGCGACCGACCAAGTACGACGCTCGGCCGAGCGTTGTCGCGAATTCATGTGACATAACGTGCGCAAGCGTCATCAAAACGACCAGCAATCGAAATACTTGACCACTACTTTTCATCCGGTGCTTGCCACCGGTTCGTAGCGCAGACAAACACTAGATAAGGGGATGACACGTGAAGGGAAACCGCAAACAGGCGGTGTCGATCCGGCTCAGTTCGTCCGACGTGCGGAAAATGAAGGTGCTCGCCAAGCGCCTCGGCGTCCGCGATTCGGACGTGCTGCGCTATGCGCTGAAGGCGGCGCTCAATCAGCTCGCTGGCCTGTGCGACCCGGACGTCAAGGGGTCGGCGCTCGTGCCGACCGTCGTCGAGGCGGGTGCCGACTTCGTCCGCTATTTCGAACTGGATGCCGCGCGCCTGGACGCAATCATCAATGCCGGCGCAGATACGACTCGCCACGTGTCGCACGATGACATCGCGTTGATATCGATGGCCGGATCACAGCCGGAGTACGCGATGTTGCGCCTGCGCAGACCGGCCCCCGAAGGCGTCCGCGTCGTCACCGGGACGCCGGCGTCCGTCGATGCGCTGCGCCAGCACCTCTACCAGAAGTACCTGTACCGCGACGGCGACGAAGGCTGGGGCGGCCCCCATGCGGATTCCTATGCGGCCGAGCCGGTCGAGGCCGCCGCTGACCATCTTGAGCGCGCCAGTGGCGTTGCCTCTCAATAGACTGGAGTGTCCACGCGATGAATCTTCCGAAGCGCCGAATGTTCGTGGCCGTGGGAGCGGGGCTGGGCCTGCTCCTGCCGGTCCTGGCCAGCGCAATGCCGGTCCCGGTGACGGCGTTCGCGCCGCCGCAGACGGCGGGCATCCTGCTGCAGGAGTCGCTGCAGGCAGGCCGCTCGCCGCGAGGCGACCTCGTCAGCGCTGCCCGGGCCGTGCTGCAACCGCACGGGTCGGCGGTCCGGGGTCAGGCGGGCCTGCGCTTGTCCGAGGGGGGCGAGGTTGGCGCCACGTCGCCGAATGCCCTGTACTCGTCGGTCTCCGAGCCCGCCGAGAACGACTCGTCCCGTTGGCCCCGACCGCGATCGGGCCCGGAGATAGAGCGAGAGCGCGAATCGGACGGACCGTCCGCCGTGCCACTGCCGGCACCAGTCTGGCTGCTGGCCGGTGGGCTCGCCCTGCTCGCGCTGAATCGCCGACGCCTCGCGGGCTGAGCGTCACGTTCAGAGGGAGCTCGTCCGCATGCCCATCGTGGCGCGCGGATCGCTCGCGCGTGCGTCGGGTTCGGATGTGCGCGAAACGACGTACCACTGAAACCTAAATGTAAGACAACGGGAATAGTTTTGGCGGATCGCCGACCTGAGGCGAGTCTGCCCGACTGGATGGGGAACCGATGAGATCGAACTTTGCTGCCTGCTGCGCGGCTGCGTGCTTTGCATTTGTGTCCGTCGCGGCAAGTGGAGCCGAGCCGTCGCCTCCGGTGGCTGCGTATCGCCTGCAGGCCGGCGACCAGCTCACCGTCAGTGTCTGGAAGGAAGCGGAGCTGCAGTCCGACGTGCTGGTTCGACCGGATGGCGGGATCTCGTTCGCGCTGGCCGGAGATGTCGCCGCCGCGGGCCGGTCGGTGGACGAGCTGCGTGGGGATCTCGAGGCGCGTCTCGCCAAGTACATTCCGGATGTCGTGGTGACCGTGGCGACGAAGCAGGTCACCGGGAACCGAATCTACGTGCTCGGCAAGGTCAACAAGCCGGGCGACTTCACGCTCGGCCGGCCGACCGATGTCATGCAGGCCCTCAGCCTGGCCGGCGGCACCACGCCGTTTGCCGAAGTCGACGGTATCCGTGTGCTGCGCCGAGAGTCCGGCAAGTTGAAGGCGATCGAATTCCGCTATTCGGAAGTCGAGCGCGGCCGTCACCTCGACCAGAACATCGTGCTGCAGAGCGGCGACACGGTCGTCGTTCCCTGATCACGATGCTCACGCGCCGCGCAATCCAGCCGGCCGCGGCGCTTTGGGCGCTGCCCATTTTCCTGGGGCTTCCCCGCGCGGGACTCGCGGGAGTCCTCACGCTGGAGCCAGAAATGTCCCTGGGAGGGGAGTATTCGACCAACCCCGCACTGCTCCTCGACTCGGCGAAGCAGGGTGAGGCTGCCGTCGCGAAGATCGGAATTCCCCTTGACTGGTCCACCGACGCCTCGACCTGGCGCCTGGCCCCGCGCGGGCGTTTTGGTGTTTCGGGTGGCGAGTCCGGCCTGGGCGCGAGGGCGGCCTATCTCCTGGGATCGGGCGAAGTGAGCTCCGAAGTGTCGAAGCTCACGACCCGCGCGGAGTGGTCGGACGATTCAAGCGTGTTGCGCCAGCCGGAAGCCGGCACGCTGCTGCGCACCGACGTCCGTCAGCGGGGCCTGGACACGTCGATCGACTGGAAGCGGGTACTGACCGAGCGCACGACCTTCGACGCGACCGTGGGCTACCAGAAGGTGGACTACGGTGTGCGTCCGGTCGGAACGCTGTATGACTACCGGGTCCGGTCGGGATCCGCCCAGCTCAATCGAAACCTGAGCGAGCGCGTGACGCTGCAGGTCATTTCAGGGCGCAGCCGCTACGAGCTGCCTGAAAGCAACGTCGTCAACGTCAGCACCTTTCAGGAGGTTGGCCTGCAGTGGTCGCTGGCGCCGCTGTGGTCGCTCAAGGGCGTCGTCGGCAGGTCGCGGGCGAGCGCGAGTGGCCAGCGACGTGCGCCGACGGGTACGGTGTACTCGGCAGGTATCGACAGGCAAGGCCTGCGCCTGTCCATCAGCGCCAACGTGCAGCAGAGCCTGCAGCCGAGTGGCTTCGGGTCCACCGTCCGCTCGCGAGAGTCGTCCGCGCGCGCGTCCTGGGGCTTCACCGAACGGCTCTCGGGGTATCTCAGCAATCGCCGTGCAACGACCACCGACGTCTTCGCCACCCTGCAGCTGTCGTCTCGCCGGTACCGTGCGATCGAGGCGGGCCTTCACTGGCAGGCCGCGCAGTTGTGGGACGTCGACGTGCTTGCCAGCTACACGCAGGTCGACCTCGACGCGAGCCTGTTCTACGCCGCCGCCGCCGGGCGTGGCACCGGCGCGTCGGTCTCCGTCACCCGGCGCTTCGGCCGGATCCGTCTGAAGTAGGGGTATCGAGGGCGATGTCGGCTATTCACTTGGATCCTTCGCTCGCCGAGCGCCTGCTCGCATTTCGCCGGCATCGACCCATCATGGTGCTGGTCTTCTCCGTCGGCATGGCGCTGACCGTGGGCCTGGCATTGTTCTGGCCGCCCACCTATCGCTCGAGCGCCACGATCCTGATCGAGCAGCAGGAGATCCCGCAGGACTTCGTGCGCACGATGATCTCGTCCTTCGCCGACCAGCGCATCCAGCTGATCAGCCAGCGCGTGATGACCAGCCAGAACCTGATGGGAATCGCCGAGCGCTACGATCTGTATCCGTGGCTACGTCGGACCCAGGCACGGGAAACCGTCGTCGAGCGGATGCGGGACGACATCAAGATGAAGATGATCAGCGCCAACGTCGTCGACCCGCGCAGCGGGCGGCCGATGCAGGCGACCATCGCGTTCACGGTCGCCTACGACAGTCGCTCGCCGGTGCTGGCGCTCAAGGTGGCGAATGAACTGACTTCGCTCTACCTCGAGGAGAACCTCGCGTTGCGCACGGCTGCGGCGCGCCAGAGTGCGGCATTCCTGACGGGCGAGGCCGACAAGATCGCTGCCGACATCCAGACGCTGGCGCAGCAGATCTCCGCATTCAAGAGCAAGCATCCGGACGGGACGCCAGAGTTTTCCCAGACGAACGTCCAGATGCAGGACAGGGCCGAGCTCGATCTGCGGGAGACGCGTGCCCGGATCGGCTCTCTGGAACAGCAGAAGATCCTGATCGACGCCCAGCTGCTGCAGATGAGCCCGACCTCGCAGATGTTCACCGAGACGGGCCAGCGCATCATGAGCCCGTCCGACCGCCTGAAGACGCGCAAGGCCGAGCTTGCCGACTTCAAGGCTCGCTACGGCGCAACCCATCCGGATGTCGTCAAGGCTCAGCGTGAGATCGAGGGCCTGCAGACGGAAGTCTCCGCCGACGGCAGTGCCAACGACCTGCTGCGCAAGCTCGAGGACGCTCGCACCCAGCTCGCCGCGGCGAGGGTGCGCTACTCGGCGGACCACCCGGACGTCATCCGGTTGTCGCGGACCGTCTCGGACATCGAGAAGCAACTGGCTGGGATCCCGGCGATCGAGCGGGTCCGGCAGGCTCGGACGAACCCGGACAATCCGGCCTACATCCAGCTCAAGGCGCAGGCTGATTCGCTGACCAGTGAAAAGGAGCTGATGGAGCGCCGGGCGATCGAGTTGCAGCGCCGGCTCGACGACTACCAGCGCAAGCTTGCGGCGGCGCCAGAGGTGGAGCGAGAGTACCGGCGACTGCTGCGAGATTACGACAATGCACAGACGAAGTACCAGGAGGTTCGACTCAAGCAGCGCGAGGCCGAGTCGTCCCAGAACCTCGAGACCGAGCGCAAGGGCGAACGCTTCACTCTCATCGAGCCGCCGCTGTCGCCGGAATCGCCGATCAGCCCGAATCGGCCGGTGCTGTTGCTGCTCGGCCTGTTCGCGAGCCTCGTGCTCGCCGGAGGCGCGGGGTTCTCGCTCGATGCACTGAATCCTGCCGTCCGCGGACCAATGGACCTCACGCGACTCGTCGAGGTCGCTCCGCTTGCCGCCATCCCGCGAATTCCGTCGAGCGACGATCCAGTGAAGCGGCCGGGTTCCCGGATGCGCTGGGGGCTGGTCGTGCTCGGCGGCGTCGTGACGGTACTCGTATCACTGCATATCTTCGTGCGCCCACTGGACGTGATCGGCTCCGCCCTGCTGCGGCGCGTCGGGCTTTAGAGGCAATCCAATGGACAAGGTCAGGCAGGCACTGGATCGGGCGCGCGCGGAGCGCGCGGCAGCCGGGATCGAGGGGGATCGCGTCGTCGCGACGATCGAGACCCGGCCCGAAGGGGCGGCAGGCGACACCTCCCACGGGCCACCGTCCTCTGCGCTTGCGCGGGCGCTCGCCGTCGGCGCCGATCTGCTGGATCGCCACCGGGTGCTCCGGCCGGACGATCGCTCGCCCGCCGCGCAGGCATTCCGGATGCTGCGCACGCAGATCCTGCAGCGCATGCGCGAAAACGGCTGGCAGACGCTTGGCGTGGTCAGTGCGCGCTCGCTGGATGGCAAGACGACGGTCGCGGCGAATCTCGCGATCGCGATTGCCGCTGATCCGCGCCACACGGCGGTGCTGGTCGACCTGGACCTGCATCGGCCGGCGGTTGCCAAGCTGTTCGGCGCCGGCGCCGACGATGACGTGGCGGAGGTGCTGCGCGAGCGCTCCACGGTGGACGCAATGATGCTCAAGCCGACCGGCATGGAGCGGTTGCGATTGCTGCCGGCCCGGCTCGGCGGCGCGGAGGGCGCGCCCGGCCTCGTCGCCAGGCCGAGCTGCGAGGCGCTGCTTTCGGAGCTCAAGCATCGCTATACGAACCGCATCATCGTGGTCGACATGCCGCCGTTGCTCGACAATGACGACGCTCTGACACTCGCGCCGCTCTGCGACTGCCTGCTCTTCGTCGTGGCGGAGGGACGCACCGCCCGCGGAGATGTCACCCGGGCACTGACTCTGCTGCGTGAGACGCCAGTGATCGGTACCGTGCTCAACAACTGCTCGTCGCTGTCGCCGGCGCCGGCGCCAGCCCAAAGGTAACGTCGTGTACGAGAAGTACTACGGGCTGCGCTGCCATCCCTTTTCCCTGACTCCCGATCCGGCATTCCTGTTCCGGTCGCGGCAGCACGGCATGGCGCTGACGCTGATGGAATACGGCATGGAATCTCGCGCGATGTTCGCGCTGCTGACTGGAGCGGTGGGGACGGGGAAGACGACTCTGCTGCGTCACCTGCTGCGCAACCTCGGTCCGTCCATCGCCGTCGGCCTGATCAGCAACACCCATTCCGGGTTCACCTCGATCCACCCCTGGGCCGTGTCGGCATTCTCGGTCGTGCCGGCCGACTGCAGCGAAATCGCGGCCTATGAGGCGCTGGTGGCCGGCTTCATCGAGCACTACCGCCACGGGCGCCGGTCGCTCCTCGTGGTCGACGAGGCGCAGAACCTGCCGCTCGAGGTGCTGGAGCAGCTTCGGCTCCTGTCCAATGTCAATTCCGACGGCGACCTCGTCCTGCAGATCCTGCTAGTCGGGCAGCCGGAGCTGCGCGATACGCTGCGACGGCGGGAGCTCGTGCAGTTCGCCCAGCGCATTTCCGCGGACTACCACCTGACGTCGCTGGCGTCTGCGGAGACGGCGGCGTATGTCGGGCACCGCATTGCTGCGGCCGGTGGGTCCGCTGGACTTTTCGAGGCAAGCGCGCTCGAGCTGATCCACAGGCAGACCGGAGGCGTGCCGCGGCTGATCAACCAGCTGTGCGACATGGCGCTCGTGTATGGCTACGCGATCAAGCAGGCCACGGTCGATGCAGGCCTCGTCGCGGAAGTGATCTCGGATCGCCGCGAGGCGGGCGCGCTCGCGCTGTTCGACGCCGGGCCCGGGGTGCGAGCGCCCGAAGTGCGGGCCGCGGGATGACCCGGGCGCCGTCCACGGTTTGCTGACGTGCTGCTCGGGCAGCCCGTGTCACGCTCTGCGCCCATCGTGGACGGATCGCGTGACTGGTACCGGATCTGGGTGGTCCGGGCGATCACGCTCATCTACGTGCTTGCGATTCTGGAAGGCGTGCTGCGCAAGTGGTTGCTGCCGTCGTACAGCCAGCTGTTGTTCTTCATTCGGGATCCAGTCGTGCTGGCTGCCTACGTGGTAGCGGTTGCCGGGGGATTGTGGCCGCGGGGCAGGGCATTGCTTTACGTTGGGCTCATCCTCGCAGTGGCGGCGCTCGTGGTCGCGGCCGGACAGTTGGCGTTCGGCGGCACGGATGTCGAGCACCCGATGCTTTTCGCGGCTTACGGATGGCGCAACTACTTCCTTTACCTGCCGCTCGCCTTTGTCGTCGCAGACGTATTCGAAGCGACTGACATCGCCAGGGTAATTCGAATTACGCTGCTGCTGTCACTGCCGATCGCCGTTCTCGTGATCGTGCAGTTCTACGCTCCCCTGGATTCATGGATCAATGTCGGGCTGGGCGATTCGCCGCAGTCCCAGTTTGCGGGGCTTGCGCTTACCGAGGACCACACGAGGCCCATGGGGCCCTTCACGTCAAACCTAGGGCAGCGCGAGTACGTCGTTAGCGGTCTCGCCATGATCATCGGAGCCTGGTTGAGCGAGCGATGGCGGATGCTGCTGCGGCGCAGGGAGCTGGTCGTTGGCACGCTCGGAATGTTGACGTGCCTCGCGTTTTCCGGAAGCCGGGGTGTCGTCATCAATACCGGGATCCTGACGGTCGTCGCGATCGCGGCGATCGCACTGCAGGCAGGGCAGGTTCACCGTGGGCGGGCGCTAGGTTGGTTCGCGGCGATCGTCGTGGTCGCCCTCGTGGCCTATCCCTTGGTGTTCCCGGATAGCTACCATGCCATCGCAACCCGCTGGCAGGTGGCCGATGAATTCGAGTCCACGCGGTTCACCGGTGGCGTGTTCGGACGCGCGCTCTATGGTCTCGTTGACTTCCTTCGACTCATGGATGAGACCCCGCTGCTCGGCTTCGGGTTGGGCCTTGGTGGCAATGCGAGCACCTTGATGGGGTTGTTGATCGGCGGAGAGTCGCCGGTGTCGGTTGCCGAAACAGATTGGGCGCGACACATCGTCGACCTCGGGCCCGTCCTGGGTCTTATGTACTTGGTCTTTCGAGTGGCATTGACGATCGCGCTGCTGCGCGAGGCGATCACTTCGCTCCGACGCGGCTCGCTGATGTCATTCCTGATTTTCGGCTTCGTCGGAAGCGAACTCCTCGCAGGCCAGATCACCGGGCAGGGCAGCGTCAATGCCTACGCCTGGCTGTTCGCCGGGTTTTGCCTCGCGAGCGCGCGTCAACACCTCTCGCACGAGATCTCAAATCCCAACGTTGATACCAAACCGAGATTTCCGAGCCTATTGAGGTGAGGCCTTGGCGCGCCGGCTCGCTGCGGCGAGGGCATCGAGATATTTCTGTGCGATGACGCGTCTCGTGTGGCGTTCGAGGTGGGCCTTGGCGTGACGGCGAAATTCACGAAGCCTGTCGGCCGAGTCGTAGAGCGAGTGGATCGCCTCGGCCAGGGCGGCTGGGTCGCCCTTGGGGACAATGATTCCGGTAGGTCCGATCGCGTCCGGGAGGCCGCCGCTCCTCGACACGATCGGTACGAGGCCACAGGCCACGCCTTCCAGCGCGACGATTCCGAACGGTTCCTCCCAGACCGAGGGCACGATGAGCAGACGGTGCGCATTCAGTTCCGCCGCGAGGTCGTGATCGCGGAGCGGTCCGACAATCCGAACGTGCTCCGCAAGGGCGAGGCGTTGCACTTGTGCGTGCAGCTCCGGCTTCTGGGGGCCGTCTCCGATGACCGTGAGGGGAATCGCCTCGCGCCTTTTACGCAGGATAGCCAGGGCGCCCAGAAGTACCTGAAGCCCCTTTGCATCGATCAGTCGTCCCACGAACACGAGCCCCACTCGTGGGACCGATACGGGGGATTCAGTGAATACGTCATCTGCGTAGGCGTTCGGAATGACTTCCGAAGGAGTGCCGAGAGAGGCGGCCATCGCGTTACTGACGGACACGTTGTAGGCGCGGCGTGCGAGCAGTAGTTTCGCGCGCGCGAGGGCGGATCCCCGCTCGGATTCCATCATCCACATGTGATGTGCAACCACGACAGGTCGCCGAACGAGTGCGAGGGGCCATCCAAGCCGGAGGCTCAGGGTATTCTGCAGCACCACATCCGACCAGCGGTAGAGCCCGAGCAGCGCTCGTGCCGACGGTGCTCGGTATATTCTAAAAGGCAGATCCGATGGATCCTGACCGAGCGTTTGAGTGCAGACCGCGACGTCGTGGCCGAGTTCCGAGAACCCGGAAGCGTGCAGCGCGGTCACGGTCGGCACGCCACCGATCAACGGTGCATAGGTTGGCGATGTGATTAGTATCTTCACTGATTACCGTACCTAGGCTCGGACCCCGCCAAGCAATGCCCTGAGCTGTGCGGAAACTGCGGCTTCGGAATAGCGGGCCAGGATCGCCTCGCGTACTCGATTGATCGCAGATGTCGTGCAGCGATACCTATCCGGGGCAAGGTCCAGGGACGCAACGAAGTCGGTCGCGGAGCCGTCAAATGCGATGAAAGCTTCCTCGATTGGTTCTGCTATGGCAGGCACGGGCGTCGAGATCAGCAGTGCGCCGGTCACCAAAGCCTCGCAAACCTTGAAGGGGAAGACTCCGTTGGCCATTGCGGAGATGGGGCTGTGCGGATTGACTATGGCGTCGCACGTACCCATCAGTTCAATCAGCCTGCCGCGGGTCACTTGTCCGTGGAACTCAAGTCGATCCGGATGTCGTTGCATCAGGGACTCGAAGTCGCGGGAGAGCGAGCCGGTTCCGGTGGCGACCAGTCGCCAGTGAGCAGGGAGTACGGGCACGGCCGCAAGCAGCGCCTCCGCACCCTTCTCGCGCTCCAGGCCGCCGAAATACCCAATCCGGAACGGAGCCTCCGAGAATCGGGTTCGCAACGGCATAGACTCGAGGTCGCTGCCAATAATCGACGGGAACAGCATCGAACGTCCCTTGCGCGGGGGGTGAGATCGCATGAGATCAGCGTTGACGTAGGTGATGAAATCGCAAGTCCGCAGCAACCCTTGGAAGTAGATCTGGTCAATCCACGGCTTTGGGCTTAGTCCCCGGCGTCTCGCGGTTGGAAGGTCCTCCAGTTCGAGGAGCACCTTCGCGTTGCAGCGCCGCGCAAGTGCGCTCCCGAGCCTTGCCTCGAATGCGTAGGGGTTGTATAGCCACACCAGCGACGGATTGAGTGCCGCGAGCCTTTCCGGCAGATTGCCCAGGTGAATGACGTTGAGCAGCTTTCCCACTGGCCTCGACCGGAACATCGGCGGGCGCCAGAGCGTGACGGGCACGTCACCGATTGTGCATGGGGCGCCCTGCGTCTCCCGCTTCCATCGTGGCTGCGAGTGAGAGCTGTCGACGAAGTGCACCATCAAGCCCATTCCATGCAGCAGGCGGGCGACGAGCGTGATCTTCTGTGCCGCACCGAGATTCTCGTGCGGGCATTCCGGATCCAGCGGCGCCACAAGCACTGCGACCCTGCCTTTGGACGCTTCGACTGATGGAAGTGGATCGGGTCCAGTCACCCTGTCCGGCGAAGGTCGTTCAGATGCGGCGCCTGTTTCCAATGAGATTCCCAATCGGGTGACTCCGGAACGGAGGCCGTGGATTATGACGCGGCAGCCGCGGTACCGCGATGCAGGTAGCGGCTCCCTTGGCGACATTAATTTGTCACGTGAGCAGGCTAAGGTATTACGGCTCCGCCGGTCACGGCCTAGTCCACATCGGTCAGTGTCCGCTATGACGGGTTGTGTCGTCGTCAATTTCAACGCTCCAGAATTGAATGTTCTGGCAGACGCGCTTGCAGATGCCCGATCGCTGAGACGCCTCGTGCGACCATACGTGACTCGGGACCGTTGGCTCGAGCGCGCGGTATCCCGACTTCCGTCCGTCGGCAAACTCTACAATTCGACGTTTGGACGTCGGCGCCTCCGCAGTTCCGCCACCCTTGACCTTACGACGGAGGCGGGCGTCGTCCCGGACATCCTGGCAGCCGCCGCCGCCCGGATGAGCTGGATTCCGTCCCACGTTCGAGGGTCGTGCGTTCATCGGTTGCACGAACGGGTCCGTCGCTCGATCAGTCAGGCTGCGGTCCCTCATTGCATCAATGCAGGTTCGGTCGTGGCCTATCCAGGGTTCGCAGAGCGCGCGTTCGGCGCGGCCTTGGGCAGCGCTCCGCGGCCGCTACGAGTACTCAGCTATCCGATCGCGCATCATCGATTTCATCTCGCGCTCAGGAATGAGGAGGCACTTCGAGAGCCAACCTTTCAAGGAACCTGGCCGCCGCTATCACATTTCACGGGCGGTTACCTCGGACAGCTGGACCGGGAGATCGAGCTTGCGGATATCGTGGTGGTCGGATCGAAGTTCGTGAGGCGGTCGTTTGTCGAGCACGGCGTCCCAGAAGGGAAGGTCAAGGTCATCCCGTACGGAGTTGACCTCGGCGTCTTTGACCGTCCTTCGGTGACGGCGGCGCATCGCCCGTTCACGATCGTCTTCGCCGGCCAGATCGGTCAGCGCAAGGGCATTTCCTACCTACTGGAAGGTTATCGCCGCTTTGCCCAGGGCGATACCCGCCTCGTGCTGATCGGCGGTATCGTCGGCGATGGCTCTGCGCTGGCCGCCCACCGCTCTTGCTTCGAGCATGTAGCCCACCTTACGCGGCCTGATCTCGCCGCGCGCTTTTCACAAGCTGATGCGTTTGTATTTCCGACGCTTCTGGAGGGCATGCCCCTGGTGGTCATCGAAGCGATGGCATGCGGCCTGCCGGTGATCACGACCGCGCGCGGCGCAGACGAGATCGTGCGAGATGGCGTGGAGGGGTTCATCGTGCCCGTTCGGGACCCTGGTGCAATTGCCGATCGGCTCGGGCTGCTGTACCACGACGCCGCGCTCCGCAGAAGAATGGGGGAGGCGGCGCGTCGTCGCGCACGAGAGTTCTCCTGGTCGTCGTTCGCGTCGCGGTTCATTTCACTGCTCCGGCCTTAGATCATTGCGAGGACGTAGCAAAACTGACCTGGTTTCGGTGTCTGGCTTGCCGGAGGCAGGTTGACCTCGTTCGCCGAAATTGGGCACACGACCGTCGATCGTGCCCGGGTGGTATTCGGCACCGCAGGTGCGCAGATCTTGGTGCAGGCGCTGGGACTGCTCGCGGGCCTCGCGGTCGTACGCGGGCTCGCGCCAATTGAGTACGCGGCGTACACGGTGGCCAATGCCGCGATCGGCGCTCTGATCGCCATTTCCGACAGTGGCGTGGCCGCAGGAGTTCTTTCTCAGGGCGGCAGAATCTGGCAGGACCGCGTGGCACTGGGGTCGGTACTTGTAACGGGCCAGCGGCTACGTCGGAGGATGCTGCCGGCGGCCTTTGCAATCGCGGCCGGGTTTGTTACCTGGGTGACCATGCGTCTCGGGCTGGGCTTGCTGCCCTCACTGCTCATCGCGCTGGCGGGCCTGCCCGCCCTCTGGCTGACCACCCAAACCCAGATGCTTGAAGTGGTCCCTCGCCTGCAGCAGGACATCGGGCGGCTTCAGCGCCTACAGGTGTCTAACGGCCTCGGCCGTCTGTTGCTTGTGGTCGCGCTGCTACCGCTGGCTCCCTGGGCTGCTATCGCGATCGCCGCCGCCGCACTGCCGCAGGCGTGGTGCGTTTGGCGGCTGCGACGTCTCGCGGCCCGATACGCGGACCTCGACTCGCCGCCCAACGCGGCCGTGGATGCGGTGTTGCGACGACAGGTACGGCGAACCATGCCGGCTGTGATTTACTTCGCAATTTCTGGGCAGCTTTCGATTGGGCTCGTTTCACTGCTAGGAACAGCTCGCCAAGTCGCGAGCGTCGGTGCGCTGGGAAGATTGACGATGTTGCTCGTCGCGCTGAGTGCTGCATTCGGCGTGCTGGTCGTGCCTCGCTTCGCACGGTTGGACGATCGGGATCCCTCGCGAGTGCTACGTTTTTTCTGGCTCGCGCAGGCGGCTCTCTTCCTTGCCGGACTCGGCGTCGTCGGTCTCGTCGCAATATTTCGATCTCAGGTCGTCTGGATCCTAGGTCCGAACTACGCGGGCCTTGAGCGGGAGGCGGTCCTCATGGCGGGTACGGGCGTGCTTTGGGCGATGGCCGGTGGCGCGCTGAATCTGGTCGGGGTTCGCGGTATCGTCACGCCCCCGTGGTTCATCATCCCGGTGTCCCTGACGGTCGAGGTATCGGCAATCCTCGTGCTGCCCGTGGGTACCGTGCTGGGAGCAATCGAGTTCGGCGCGGCTGCCGCGTTCGTCCAGTGGGCGCTGCACGCTAGCCATTTCCATTGGCTCCTAGCGCGCCGCCGGTCCGTGGGCGGTCCGCCCTGAACCGCTCGCGCACCGTCACTCGGCGCGGGGGTCGCACGGTTACGGCGGTCGCCGTGCTGGCCGTGGTGGGCGCTGTGTTCAATGTCCGCGCGGCCCCGACGCTGGTTGATCCGGGCGCGGACCTACAGCAAGCGCTCGGGCGGACCCACGCCATTCGGTTGCGTCCCGATAGCGATTACTCGGGACGGTCTGGCACCTTGCGACTCTCGAGCGGACAGTCGATCGAGGTTGGGTGGAATAGTCGGCTGCCGGTGATCGAGATCCCGGCCGGGACGCACGACATCGAGCTGATTGGCGTCCGCGGTGAGAGTCGACGCGCCGCGGATGTCATCTTCAGCGGCGGGTCCGCGGTATCGCGCGACATTCGTATCGTTGGTGCCGCGCCCGGTGCCGGCAACCACCCGAAGATAAGGATTGCCGCTGATTCGCGCATCGAGCGCCTACGCCTCTACAACTACGGTGGTCTCGAAGTGCTTCAGTCGCGGTCCGGGTACGTCCGCGACTCCGTGTTCTCAAGGATGGTGGGCTATCGACCCGGACCACTAGTCGACTGGATCGGCAACAATCAAGAACGCAGCTGGGGGAATTCCTTCCTTGGCATCTCGGCGATTACCCCGGCTCGCGGCGCACGGTGGGTGCGTGCGGGCAACCTATGGCTGTTTGGCCTTGATTGTGAATCTTGGAACGGCGGCGGTCGCGGGTGGCCAACATGCTTCGAGGTGCGGGACTCCGACAGGGTTGTGAGCATCGCGCTTTCCGGGGGAGCGGACGGCCGAGGCGCAAGCGGAGCATTGGCTGAATTCAGGCGCGTTGGCGACCTTCTGACCTGGTACCAGAGTGGTCACGGGGGGAGTACCGCTCCCGCCGACATCGTCTTTGAGGATATCGGGCAGTTGACGACGCTCCAGCGCCACATCGGAACAACCGAATCGGTGGTGCGGAGCGTGAACCGGACCGACCTTTTGCCGATACCGAAGGTCGAGCATCGTACGGACCCATCAGTCTCCAGGGATGACATGAGGAGGCTGGATGACTGGTCGCGCGTATCGCTGCCGTCCTTCGGCGCACATCCGCAAGAGCGCATTGCGTCGAGGGTCCAGGGTCGCGAGACCGATGGCGACTGGATCCAGGCCGCAATCGACGAGCATGGAGTGGCGCAGATTCCGCCTGGCAGGTACCTGCTCCATCGATCCCTGCGCGTTGGTTCGGCGCTGCGACCGGAAGGCCTGGTCGGGGCCGGGTCCGGCCTCACCGAACTCGTCGCCGCGGGGCAGTTTCCGATATTGATGGGGCGGGGTGACGTCGGTCGCGGCGTGAATGCCTTCGCGGTCCCGACGATGATCCGGTGGGTGCTCACTGGCATGCGCCTCACCGGCGGAACCCTCGGCGTGCACTGGTCAGGTGAGTACGGAAATGCAGGTCCTGGCGCCCAAATTGCGTACAGCGAGTTTACCGACCTGGATTTCAGCGGGCAGTCGGACGCGGCGGTGGGCGTGGACGGCATCTTTGGTCTCGACAACAATGTATGGCGCGCAGTCGTGCTGCGGGATGTTCCGGTTGGAATTCGGGGACGCGGTCGCGGAACCGGTCCCGGCATGAACTATGCCGACAAGCAGTACTTTCTGGATTCCCAGTTCATCAACGTGCGTGGTGCAGTCTGGGATTGGGTCGCGGATCGTCCTTCCGGCGGCAATACTTGGCAGGATTCGTTCTTCGGCCATGTCGGCGGCCTGTCTCACACACGGGCCGCACTGGGATTGGCGTGGATCAATTCCACGTTCGAGGACGTCGGGCCGTCGACCGCGATCTCGCTGGACGACAATGATGGAAAGACTCGCACTGCCTACTTCTTCCTGCTTGGGTGTGAATTTCGGGGCGACGGACCTTCGGTCGTGACTGATACGCCCAGCGACATCGCCGGCACCTTGACCGTCGCGACAGATTTTCGCCAACGACACGGATCCCTCGTTCCAACCAGCGGTCACCAGGGGCTGTCCGTATGGGGCGCACGCGTCTACGGGCCTGTGGGGGTCGGAAATCTCGAGGACGCACTCATCCTGGGTTCGTCCGTGAAGTCCGCGCTCGCTGAAACGACCGTCTTTTCATCAGGCCGTCGCGTCAACGCCATGCGTGACGATTAGCATCATCGGCCGGGAACACCGATGCGGTTGACCCTCGCTAGGGCTCAGGCGCTACTCGACGTGTCCGAACGCCTGATGCCCAACAGCGCAACGTGAGATGCACTGCGGTAGGGATTGATCGCGCCTGGTTGAGTATTGAGGGAATAGATGTCGCACAGACGACTAATTTGCGCAAAGTCGTTGTAGACCGAATAGGAGTATGCAAGCCCGTCGCCATCGGAGATTTCGTAGCCGCGCCCGCGCGTCTTCAGGGAGTCGGCGAACTTCCAGAGTCCCATTGCATTGATGATCTGTTTCGCGAATCGGGCAGCGGGCGCGCCATTGCCGAAATTGTTGATGTCGGAGATGAAGATCCCGCGCTTCCCGACGCGCAGCATCTCTGCCACTGCTCGCGACGGGAACTTGACGTGGTGAAGCATTCCAAATTCGCAAACCAGATCGAAGCTTCCGGGTGCGAAGGGAAGGGCGTAGGCATCGCCATCGATCAGCTCATCCGGGCCCAGGCCGTCGCGATAGCCGATTTGGCGTAGCTCGGCAACGGGTTCGAGGGAGACCACCCGCAGATCCGGGCGGGTCCGCTTGAAATGCCGAGCTACGCGGCCCGTCCCCGCTCCCACATCGAGAACCGATCGTATCCCAAATTGATCGAGGACTGATTCTAGGAACCGCAGAGCAAGGTAGTGTTCACTTTCGCTACGAAGGTGTATTCCGTCATATTGGTTGGCAGTCCTCCCGTAGTAATTGCGCTGGGTCTCAGCCTCCGCTTCATCGGATGGACGGGAACGCGACTTTTCCATCTTGGGTTTTCTCCGAAGTGAAGGCGAAAGGGAGTGTTCGGTCCGCGCGACCACGTTGGTAAGTGCGGCGACGCATGCTGGCGCAGCTTCAGTGATCCGTTCGGTCCCCGGTGAAATGGGTGCGCGATTGGCTGGCTGCCGCGCGCTCCAGCGCCGCTAGAATGATGCGCGCGACGCCGCCAATCTCGTAACGCGAGTGGAAGAGCCGCGTCGCAGCGGCACGAACCTCAGCGACCCGGTCCGGAGCCAGGGAAAGCCACTTTCTGATCATCGACGCTGACGCGTCCTCGCGGTCGGTGGCGACGAGGCCCGCGCCCGCGTCCGCGATCTCGCGCCAGATATTGACGCGTTCGGAGATCAGGACCGGTGTGCCGCAAGCCAGCGCCTCGACCACGACGATGCCGAAGTTCTCAGTGTGCGAGGTCAGCACGAAGGCATCGGCGGCGCGAAGTGCGGCCCACTTGTCGTTACCGCCTAGCATCCCAGTCCAGATGATCCTTTCGGCAATGCCCTCCGCCGCTGCGAGCACTTCGAGCGAGGCGCGCCAGCCTGCGGAGTCAGGTCCCGCCATCACGAGCAGCAGCGACGGGTCGAGGTCGGCCACGCGCGCGAACGCGCGGATCAGGACGTCGCAGCCCTTCTTCGGGTCGATGCGGCTCAGGAACAACAGGAACCGCCGATCCTTCAGCTGCGGGAAACGCGCCCAGAGCCCTGCCGCGTGGGCGGGGGACGCCGGTGGCGGGGATTCGGTGCCGTACCCGACGACTTCCTCGTCAGCCCGGTAGAGCCAGTAGGACTGTCGAGCGAGAAGCCGCTCCTCGTCGGTCGTGAACAGCACGCGGGCGGCGTCGCGCAGTACGCGGTAGTCCGCCCAGGGCCAGTACAGCCACTTCTTGAGGTGCTTCAGCGGGTAACGGCGCCGGAACCAAGGGTCCAACGCGCCGTGGGTGAACGCGACGTACGGCCGGCCAAGGCGTCTCAGCACCGCGCGGGTGGCGAACGAGTGGTACTGGTAGACGCCGTTGACGACGACGATGTCGAAGTCGATCGCCCGACACTGGAGCCACGTCTTGTATGCGGGAGCGTAACGGTACTTGCCGAAGCGGCCCGGACCAACGGCCGTCACCGGGCAGTCCAGGTCTCCGAGCCATCCGGCGCCCGGATCATCCAGTGTCACAATTTCGACATCATGGCCGAGCCGCATGAACGCCCGGCTCAGTGTGCGCATGGATTCCGGGGGGCCGCCGTCCACCGGATTGAGCGAGGCCAGGACCAGCAGGATTCTCACGCACCTTCACCTTCAGGTCGTCCGCCGCGACCCGTCGTCGCGTCACGGATGTACAACATTCGAATGTTACGGTCCGAATATGAAGGTTCTGATCACTGGCCTGAATTTCACGCCTGAGCTGACGGGCATAGGCAAGTACTCGGGCGAGATGGCCGAGTGGCTGAGTGCTTCGGGCGTGGACGTGCGGGCGGTCGTCGCGCCGCCTTACTATCCCGGCTGGTCCGTGTCCGCCGGCTACCGCGGGGTCCGCTACTGCGCCGAGCAGGTCGGGGGGGCGCGCGTGTTCCGTTGCCCGCTGTACGTGCCTTCGCGCCCAAGCGGCGTCAGGCGCATCGTGCATCTACTGACGTTCGCCCTCTCGAGCGCCCCCGTCCTGCTGTGGCAGGCAATCCGTTGGCGCCCGGACGTCATCCTGGTGGTCGAGCCGCCGCTCGTCTGTACCCCGGTGGCCTGGCTCGCAGCGCGCCTGTCGGGCGCGAAGCTCTGGCTCCACGTCCAGGATTTCGAGGTCGACGCCGCTTTCGACCTCGGGATGCTGCGATCCGGCTGGGCGCGTCGCACCCTGCTGGCGCTCGAGAGCGCGTTGATGCGCCGTTGCGATCGGGTGTCGACGATCTCGAACCGGATGCTCGAGCGAGTCATTGCCAAGGGCGTGGCCCCCGGTCGCAGCCAGCTGTTTCCCAACTGGTCCGACTTCGAGAGGATCCGGCCGCTCGGGTCGGCGGCGACCACGCTGCGCGCGGAACTCGGCATCGCGGCAGAGGCGACAGTCCTCATGTACTCCGGGACCTTCGCGACCAAGCAGGGCCTCGGCATGCTCGTTGAGATGATGCGCATGCTCGGCCGGTCACGCGAGGAGGTGGTGCTCCTGATGTGCGGCGCCGGTCCCGAGAAGAGTGCCCTTGAGGCGGCGGCGGCGGACCTCCCCAATGTCGTGTTCGCGCCCCTGCAGCCCTTGCAGCGCCTCAATGAGCTTATGAACACGGCGGACATCCATCTCCTGCCACAGCGGGCCGATGCGGAAGACCTGGTGATGCCCTCGAAGGTGACCACGATGCTCGCCAGCGGGCGGGTCGTCATCGCCGGCGCGAGACCGGTGTCGGAGGTGGGACGACTTGTTGCTCGGGTCGGAATCGTCGTGCCGCCCGGCGACGCGCGCGCGATGAGCGAAGCCGTCGAGGCGTTGATCGCCGACCCGGAGCGACGCCACGAGCTCGGCATGGCGGGCCGTGCGCTCGCGCGGGAATGCTGGGACATCAATGCGGTGCTCTCGGAAGCCTTCGGTGACCGATCCATGGCCACCCTCGGTGTCGACAGCGCGGTGCCCAGCGCGGCGCCTTGTGTCTCGAGCTGAGACCAGCCGGAGCGCTGCCATGGCCAATCGCCACGCCTGCAGCGCAGCGGCGCGACAAGTTTCGCGACACGGGTTGGCCGCGATGCGTGCCAGATGAGCGCGGCTCCGCGCGAGCCGGTGCCCGATGCTGTCGGGAGATTCCCGCAGTCCTCGCCCCGGGTCATCGTCGGCGAGGGACCTCCGCTCGCCCTCACCCTGATCGAACGCCTGGACGTCGGGGCGGTGGTCCTGTCGCTCTTCGTCTGTCTGCTCGCGTTCGATGAGCCGCTCACCCTGGGCTACTTGGTCGTCGCCGTGATTTCGCTCGTTCTCTCGAGCCGGATGCTCACGCCTCCTGACCTGCGCGGGGTGCTGAACTACGGTGCGGTCCCCTCGCGCGTGGTGGCGCGCACGATGCTCGAGTGGGGCGCGGTGTGCGGCCTGCTGCTGCTGCTCGGGTTCTCGCTCAAGGTCAGCGAAGAGTTCTCGCGAAGCGTGATGCTCACGTGGTTCTCGTCCACGGCGCTGCTGCTGATCGTGATGCAGGAGGTACAGGTCCAGCTTGCGAGGTGGCTGAACCGACGCGGCGTCGTGGCGATCCGGCACGTCATCGTGGGTGCCGGCCAGGCGGGCACGGAGCTCGCTCGGCGACTGCCGGCCGCGGCGTTCCGGGGATTCTTCGACTTTCGCGCGCCGGAGCGCCTGCAGGAGGTCGCAGCCCGCGGCGAGCTCGTGGGGCGGTGTTCCGAACTCGGGGAGTTCGTCCGCCGGGAGGGCATCGCGATCGTCTATATCACGCTGCCCATCGCCAACTCCCCGCGCATCCGGGAACTCCTCGCGGACCTCCGCAATACCACATCCAGCATCTACTTCGTGCCGGACGTGTTCGGATTCGACCTGATCCAGGCGCGGGTAGTCGACCTGAACGGCCTGCCAGCGCTCGCGATCTGCGATACACCGCTGCGCGGCATGAACGCGGTGGCGAAGCGGCTGCTCGATGTCGTGTTATCCGCCGTCGGCCTGGTCGTGCTGTCGCCGCTGCTCCTCGGGATCGCGCTCCTGGTCCGCACGACCTCGCCGGGTCCGGCGCTCTTCTTGCAGCGCCGCTACGGCCTGAACGGGGAGGAGATCGTCGTCTACAAGTTCCGCAGCATGACGGTCCGGGAGGACGGCCAGGAGATCCGCCAGGCCTCCGCGCACGACCAGCGCGTGACCCCCCTCGGGCGCGTCCTGCGCAGCACGTCGATCGACGAACTGCCCCAGCTGATCAACGTGCTGCAGGGCCAGATGAGCCTCGTCGGGCCTCGACCGCACGCCGTCGCGCACAACGAATTGTATCGACGACGCATCAACGGCTACATGGTGCGCCACAAGGTCCGCCCCGGCATCACCGGCTGGGCGCAGGTGCACGGGCTGCGCGGCGAGACGGACACTCTCGACAAGATGGAGCAGCGCGTCCGATACGACCTCGAATACCTGACCAACTGGTCGCTGGCACTCGACGTGAAGATCCTGTTCAAGACGGTCGCCGTCGTGTTCGGGCGCCGCAACGCGTACTGAGCGCTGGATCCAGCCGATGACAGCATCATGAAAGACCCTGTCCGTGTCCTCCTGAAGGCGCTGCGCCTGCTTCAGGTGCCGCGCTTTCGCGCGGCGATGCGACAGGGTGTCGGCGCTGCGATCGAGCATGCCGTCGTGCTCAGGGCGCTTCGTGCGCGCGGCATCGGTCGGGTCGTCGACATCGGTGCCAATGTGGGCCAGTTCGCGCTCGGCGTGCGTGAATACCTGCCCGATGCCGAGGTCCTCGCGTTCGAGCCGCTCGCCGCGGCGGCGCGCCGCTTCCGAGCGGTGCATGGGGCGGATTCGCGCGTGCGGCTCGTGGAGGCGGCGGTCGGTCCGGTCGCGGGTACGCAGTCCCTGCATGTGTCCAAGGCGGCTGATTCCTCGTCCCTGCTGCCGATCGGCGCCGCCCAGGAGAGCACCTTCCCGGGCACCGGGGAGTCGCATCTCGAGACGGTGCGAGTCCTGCGGCTCGAGGACGAGTTGCCCGACTCCGGCATGCCGGTGCCGACCCTGGTCAAGATCGACGTGCAGGGCTTCGAGCTCGAGGTACTGCGCGGTTGCGAATCCAGGCTAGCCCTGATCGATCTCATCTACGTCGAGTGCTCGTTCGTCGAGTTGTACGAGCGTCAGGCGCTTGCAGGCGAGATCGTCGCCTGGCTCGGCGAACGGGGCTTCCGCCTGTGCGGCATTGGCAGCGTCAGCGCCGACCGGGACGGCGGCCTCGTCCAGGCCGATCTGCTCTTCGAGCGTGCGGCGGTGCACCACGTCACGGGCATGTAACGTCCGGCCGATAACGTCTCCGACCCGGCCGTAGCGGCTTCAGGGGCGATTCCCCGGGGCTGCCGGATCGGCGGTGCGCCCGGTAGGTGAGGTAGTGATGTCATCCGATGGGATCAGCGCTCGGCGGGACCGCGCCGACGTCGTCGCGGCCGCGAGCGCGCCCCCGCTGTGGCGTCTTTCGCTTCCAGGCGGATTGCTCGCCCTTGCCGCCGTCGGCGCGCTCTGCGCCATCTCCTGGCGTGCGCTCGGCTGGATGTGGAACACCTGGATGGGGCGACCCGAGTTCAGCCACGGGCCGCTGCTACCACTGATCGCCGGCTTCCTCGTCTGGCAGCGACGCGACCAACTCGAGCGGCTTGCCTTCACCGGCGCGTACGGCGGTGTCCTCGTCCTGGCGCTCTCGGGCGGCCTGCTCCTGCTCGGCACGATCGGTGCCGCCTACTCGCTACAGCAGTACGCGCTCGTGCTGGGCCTAGCCGGCCTCGCTCTCTCGTGGACGGGCTGGGCCGCCGTCCCGCACCTCGCAATGCCGTTCCTCACGCTGCTGCTGATGGTCCCGCAACCGGACTTCATCCTGAACAACATGTCCGCGCAGTTGCAACTGTGGTCGTCGAACCTCGGCGTCCTGTTGATCCGCGCCGCGGGCATCAGCGTGTTCCTCGAGGGCAACATCATCGACCTCGGCGGATACCGCCTGCAGGTCGTCGAGGCCTGCTCGGGCCTTCGCTACCTGTTCCCCCTGATGACCATCGGACTACTGATCGCCTACTTCTACCGTGGCGCCATCTGGAAGCGGGCGCTCGTGTTCCTCGCGAGCATTCCCGTCACGATCCTGATGAACAGCCTGCGCCTCGGCACGATCGGGCTCATGGTCGACCGCTGGGGTCCGGCGATGGCGGAGGGCTTCCTGCACGACTTCCAGGGCTGGATGGTCTTCATGCTCAGTGCCGCGATCCTGCTCTGGCTCGCGGCGCTCCTGAATCGGTTCGGCGCCGACCGGCGTCCCTGGCGCGAGGCGTTCGACGTGACGTTTCCGGCCCCGGCCGCGGCGGGCGGCACGAAGCGCCCCCGACCCGTCCCGCGTGCCTTCGTGCTGGCGCTAGCGGTGCTCGTGGCGATCGGAGCAGCCGAGGCCATCATTCCGAATCGCCCACAGGTCGTGCCGGACCACGACTCGCTGGCGGCCTTTCCCCGCAGCATCGGTGAGTGGCAGGGTCGCGCGGCGCGACTGCCCGCGGATGTGCTCGATACGCTGCAGTTGGACGACTACGCGCTTGTCGACTACGCATCGTCGCAGCAGGACGCGGTCAATCTCTACGTCTCGTATTACGCGACGCAGCGCGACCGGCGTGTAGTTCACTCTCCCGCGTCGTGCCTACCCGGCGGCGGCTGGGTCATCGAGGGCCACGAGATCGCGCACCCACCGGGCACGTCGCTCACGGTCAATCGAATGGTCATCGCGAGCGGCGACCAGCGGGCGCTCGTCTACTATTGGTTCGACCAGCGCGGCCGCGATCTGACCAGCGAATGGTCCGTGAAGTGGTACCTGTTCTGGGACGAAATCGTCCGGCGCCGTTCGGACGGCTCGATGATCCGTGCCATGACGCCGGTGCGCCACGGAGAGTCGCTGGGGACGGCCGAACGCCGCCTGCAGGACTTCGTCGCTGCGGCAGACGCGCCGCTGCGCAAATTTCTACCGCGTTAGTCATTCCGCTCCGTCGCCCCGACGAGGGGCCATGGTTGACCTAAGGTGCTTGCCCATGACGAATCCAATGCTGCGCGTCTCCATGCTCATCGTCGTCGTACTGGTCGTGGCGGGGTGCTCCAGCAAGGCCGAGCGTGAAGCGCGCGCGCTCAAGAGAGGCGGCGAATACTTCGCCGCCGAGAACTGGGACAAGGCGCGGGTGGAGTACCGAAACGCGTTGCAGCTCGTGCCAAATGACGGCGAGGCGCGCTACCGCAACGGCTTGGTCGTTGAAAAACTGGGCCAGTTGCGCGAAGCGGCCCAGTTCTACATCGGCGCGCTGGAGGTCAATCCCGAACTCAGTGACGCAAGGACGCACCTCGCTGGAATATATGTGATCGGAGGCGTCCCCGAGAGCGCGATCGAGGTGCTCAAGCCCGGACTGGAGAAGTCGCCCGATAACGCCGGGATGCTCGGTATGCGTGCCGCTGCGCGCGCGAGGCTCCACGAGTCCGACCTTGCGCTGAAGGACGCGGAGGCCGCCGCCGCGCGAGATCCGCGTGACGAGAATGTCATCGCGGTGCTCGCTGGGCTCTACACCAGCGCCCAGCAAGCGTCCAAGGCGGAAGCGCTGCTCGCGCAGGGCGTCCATGACTTGCCGAAGTCGGTGGACCTGCGCCTCGCGCTGGCACAACTGGAGTTGACCCTGGAGCGGCCGGAACGAACCGAATCATTGCTTCGCGAAGTGGTCGCGCTGCGTCCGCTCGAGGCCGGCAGCCGGATCCGCCTGGCGCGTTTCCTCGCGACCCACGCCAAGACCGATGCCGCGCAGCAGGTCCTGCAGGAGGCTCGCGTCGCGCTGCCGAAGGATCTGACCGTGCGCGCCGCCCTGATCGAGTTCCTGGCCGCGAATCGGGGGCGCGAGGTTGCCGAAGCCGAGTTGCGACGGATGGCCGCGGCCGAACCCGACCAGGTCGACGTGAAGTTCGCGCTCGCGGGCTTCTATGTCCAGGGCAACGATCCGCAGAGGGCCGAGGCGGTGCTCCAGGATGTCATCAAGAACGAGGGCACGAATGCATCGGGGCTGACCGCGCGGACCCGCTTGGCGGCCATCCGGATCACGCGGAACGACGCCGCCGGCGCCGAGAAACTCGTGGGCGATGTCCTCGAGAAGAGTCCTCACGATGCCGATGCGCTGGTCCTGCGTGGCAACCTGCGGCTGGCACGGGGCGATGCCAAGGGTGCCATTGACGACCTGCGGGCGGCGAGCCGGGACCTGCCGAACTCGCAGCCGATCCTCAGGGCCCTTGCCCGCGCGCACTTGCGGAATAACGAGATTGCGCTCGCCGAGGAGATGCTACGGCGCGCGGTGGACGCCGACCCTTCGGACACGCCGACGCGGATGGAACTCGTCGAATTGCTCCAGCAGACGGGCCAGAAGGACGAAGCGCGATCGGCGCTACGGGCGCTCGCGAAGGAACGGCCGGGTGACATCGTGGTACAGACGGCCGCGATGCATTCGGCGCTTGAAACCCATGATCTGCCATACGCGCGTACCGTGCTCGAGGCCGTACGTGGCCTCAAGGGCGAGGCGACGCGTGCGTCGCTATTCGCCGGATTCGTGGCCGAGGCGGATGGGCATGCGGAGGAAGCGCTGAAGAATTACCGGGACACCCTCGCACGGGATCCCGCGGAGCGCGAGGCGCTCATTCAGGCGACGCATCTGCTCCTCGGGCTCAAGCGGACGGGCGAGGCGATGAAGTTGCTCGACGAGGTGGCCTCGCGGGCTCCCGAGTATGCGTTGCCCGCGAGTCTCAAGGGCGACGCGCTGCTCGCGGAGCGTGACTTTTCCGGTGCCGACAAGGCCTATCAAGGCGCGCTGTCCCGCGCGCCGCGTTGGTGGTTGCCCTATCGCGGCCAGGCCTACGTGTTGGTGGGGCGGGGGGACGTGAACGCAGCGGTGCGCCTGCTGACTGATGCGGCGGGCAAGGTCGACGAACCTTGGCGGTTGCATGCGGACGCGGGTCAGCTGCTCGACTTGTCCGGCCGGCGTGAGGAGGCAATCGCGAGCTACGAGAAGGCGTTTGCCGGCGCCGGCGCTGGCTCGGCGGTGGCCAACAACCTGGCGATGCTGCTCGTCGACGTGCGCAAGGATCCGGCGAGCGCGAAGCGAGCGGCATCGATGGTGGAGCCGTTCGCCAATGCTTCGAATCCGCAGATCATCGATACCTACGGTTGGGTGCGTTATCGCAATGGCGACCTGCCGGGTGCGCTGGCTGCGCTCGAGCGCGCCGCGCGGGTGGAGCCGGTCGCGCCAGTCATTCGCTATCACCTGGGCGTCATACAGGACGCAAATGGGCAGCGCGACAAGGCGATTGCGAATCTGCAGCTGGCGGTGTCGAGCAAGCAGAACTTTCCGGGCGGGGCCGATGCGGTCGCGGCGCTCGCGCGCCTGACGCCGTACCGTTGACCCCGCGAATGACGCGATGGCCGGGTTCGCCGTGTGATCGGCGGACTCGAGACGCTAGCCTGAATAATTCATGAGTTGAGGAAGCGCAAAGGCCTCGATCGTGCTAGAAACGCTTTACCACAAGTGTTTCCCCGCACAACAAAGGCCTTTGCATGGATGACGATAGCACGCGACAGAGTGTTCTGTTTTCGGATT
>CAISEB010000009.1 GCA_903884235.1 uncultured Pseudomonadota bacterium | reverse complement strand
GGAAACGTCCGCGAACAGGGTCTTCGCAGGGTCGCACCGGCGCTTGCCGAAGTCGAAATCGAGACCAGACAAAGTCACGATTTATCCTAAACGGATCAATCATTTATGGGCGCGCCGCCCACTAACGTCCGGACACTACTGGGGCCGTCACGATTCTTCCCGCAGTGCTGGAAGTCGCCCTTTTCGTCAATTGGCATCGTGGCTTCGTTATAGGGCTGCTGATTGATTGGCTCGTGGTCTGCGTCATCGCCAGCGTCACAGCGGCCGTGGCGGTCGATTTCGCCTAACGACGATCGGAGCGGATTCGGAGCAGTTCCGGCACGCCGGGTCACCGAGCGCGGCCGCTCAACACGGAGTCGGACCCAACGAATGACCGCCCGCAGCGCAACGTCAAATTGACCGAGAGATCCGACATCATCGTCCGAGTCACGCGCAGATCGCGGACTCAGCACGGTCGAGGAGGTGACTCGTGAGAATGGGCGCCTGGATCGCGGTGGGAATCGGAATCGGAACGGCGATGGGGGTCGCGACCAGCCACACCGCACTCGGCGTTGCCCTCGGGGCGGCCATCGGTACGGCATTCGGTGTCGGCCTCGCGCGGAGGCGAGGATAGTCGGTGGCATCGGTGTCGCGACCCACCACGTCGCGCACGCGTTGGGTGCGCATGCGCCAGGCGCGGCAAGAATCGGAGCAGGCCGGCATGGGCCATTCGCCCTTCACGATGGCCGCCGTTCGTGGCGACCAGACCCGGAACCCCGCCGTCCAGCAGGAAACCGATGCTACAAGCGGACCCAGTTGCGAGTGTTGCGACCGCGACCTGCCGCCGACGTCCCTCCACGAACGCATCTGCTCGTTCGAATGCACCTTCCGCTCGACCTGCGCGGGGGGCGTGCTGGCCGGACGTTGTCCCAACTGCGCTGGCGAGCTGGTGCCGCGGCCTCGCCGACCGCCCGAAAAACTGTCGCGCCACCCCGCGTCGAGCGAGCGTATAACGAACCCGCTGGGCTGCGCCGGACGGAACTAAGGCAAAGACTGGCGCGGGCCGGCATCGATATAGTATCCCGGCAGATGGCCGCGGCGCGCGGCCGCCCGACCGCGAGCCAAGCGTAGAGGAGTTCGACCCATGCCCAGTCCGGTGCGTACCGTGGTGCTCGTCGTAGGAATGCTGGCCGCCGTTCCTGCGTGGGCACAGCTTGAGGAAATCGTGGTCACTGCCGAACGCGTGAGCGGTGATGACTATTCGCGCATCCCGGCGGTTGTCCTTGAACACCGCGCAGACTTCCTGGTGCAGCGCATCGAGCTCACGAACGACACGCGCGCAGCGGATGCGCGGGCGAAGGAACTACATCAGACCATTCGGGACATGGTGGCGGATGCCACGAAGCGTCCTGGAATCGCGCTCAGCTATGGCGACGATTTCCTGATTCCGATCACGGACAAATCGTACGAAGTGCCGCTGAATTCGCTCGGTAAGCGTCCGGACACGAGCTCAACGGACATCTACGTCAAGATGGCGCTCGGCACCAACGACAACGTGACCGCCGGCATCGCGACGCTGGCGGGCTTCATCAAGGGCGCCCGCGTTTCGGGGCGCACCGAAATTCGTGCGAAGGACGACGTCGGCCTCAGCCTGGTCGCACCCGAGAAGTATCGCTACGACATCATCGCGAAGATCACGGAAGACGCGCGCCGGCTGCAATCGGCCGTCGGCGCTCGCTGCAAGATCGAGCTCAGCGGGCTTTCGAATCGCGTCTCGTGGAAGCGCTCCGACGTCGCCACGCTGACGTTGTACATCCCGTACCAAATTCAGTTGAGGGACTGTGAGTGACGCGGTGTCGCGAAACCGGGCGTGGGCCCGCATGGATGGACTGCCGAGGGCGATGCGCGCCGGGCGTGGTGGCCCGACCCTGACGTAGCCCCGTGAACCAGTCGCCGTGAACGCCGTCACCGTCGCCTCGGCCATCCTGCTCGCGGTTGCCGCAGGCGCCGGCGCATGGAGTGTTCGATACGTTCTGGCGCGGGAATTCATGCCCTATCACGCTCAACTTGTCGGTCTCGACTGGCGCGACATTCCGCGGCGATACCAGCTCGTCACGCTCGGAATGCTCAAGATGGTGGGCGCAGGACTGCTTGCGCTCGGGGCCGGAATCGCCTGGCTCGTGGCGCCATTCAGCCGTGGCGAGCCCTGGGCTTCCTGGGCGATTCCGTCGCTTGTATGCACGCGCGGCTTCGTCTCGACCTACGTGACCGTGGCGCTGCGTCGAGTCGATCCAGGCGCCAGCACCAATGTCATTACCTCGTGCTCCGGTGTCGTGCTCGCCCTCGCTGCACTGGCGCTCGCGCACGGTTCTGACGACATGCGGACGCCGCGCCCTGCGGTCGGCGGACACGACGAGAAATCGGGCGTCGACGGCGCGGTCCATCACGGCCGCGAGCGCCCCGCGCGCGCAGACCGACCCCGCCGAATCCGGTTCCATGCCGACGTCAGGTCGCACTTGAAATGAACACGGCGCGTCTTGGGTGTTCGATCCTCGTGGCGGTGCTGCTCGCCCTGAGCACGCTCGCGTTGACCGTCATCGCCTCGACCTGGCCGCTGCCCTCGGTTCTGCGCGACCCCCTCTGGGTCTTCGCCCAGCCTGGCACCGCCATCTGGTGGTTCGCGCTCGGTGGCGCATTCACGACGGGACCGTCCTCGGCGGCCGGGATCTGCTTCGCCGCCGTGGCGAATTCGGCGTTGTGGCTCACCCTGTTCGTGGCCATTCGCGGGGTATATTGTGGGGTCCGTCGATGGCGTATCGGACCGAAGGTGTAGCCGCGATGCAGCCGCACACCGATTCGAGCAGGCCGTGAACGGGCCGCCGCTGTCGACCAGGGCCGCCGATCGAGGCTTCCCTACCCTGAGTCGGGCGCCGCTGCCCGAAGGGTATTTCGGCATGACCCTGCGGTCGCAACCCGAACCACGCCGATTCGGCTCCTACGCCGTCTGGGCCGCGGCGATCCTCGCCGCGTCCGCGATGATCGGCGCGACCAGCACGCGCGCCGAGACCAACACGGAGTATCTGCGCACGTGGAAGCTCCTGGACCAGGCTCGTCGAATCCGGCCGAGACAACCGTCCGGACACGTGCGGGAACTCAACATCAACGACATCGAGATACGGGAACTTCAAGCCGCCGCAGCGCAAGTGCTGCCCCGGGCACTGGTGAACATCGGGCCCGTCAGTACCGGCTGCGCCTGCGAGGACGGTCCGAATTGCACGGATCAGGTCTGGGTCGTCGCCTCCACGGCCGCGGAAGCGAAAGGACTGCTCTTCTCCAGAATCAATGGCGCCTGGATGCTGGGTCCCGTCCAGAAGTGGTGGGTCGAATACGATCGGCTGAACGACGGTCGCAGGAGCTTCGCGAAGGCCAGCGAATTCTACGAAGCCCAGAGGCGGCTGCTCGAGAAGATGCCGCTGTGTTCGGCGTACAAATGGCCGGCTGCGGATCCGGGATCCTCGTCCAGCAAGCCCCGCAGCGAGCCGTGAACGACAGACGACAGGGTCCTTGCCCGCCGCAGGCGGGCGCTCAACCCGGAGGCAAGTGCAGGATGAAAATACGCAACGCGGCAGGCCTCGTCGTCCTTGCGCTGTCAGCCGGCTCCACGCTGGCGTCGGCCGAGTTCACGGAGGCGACGATCTACACCGAGCCGCACAATGCCGCAGCCGCCTTCATCTCGACGCTGCACTTCATGGTGGGACGGATGGGACGGGATTGCGCCGGCCCACTGTCGAAGGCCGAGTCGTTCCCGAAGGAGGTCGTCGCGGGCTGGGAAGGTCGCAACGGCGAGTACTACGAAGCCTCGACGCTGTACGCCGGCAACGTCATGTCGTACTACGAGCGCACGCGGGGCAAGGATTTCGCCGCCGCGGCGATGAACGAATTCTCGAGCTCCGTACAAGGGCAGGGGGCTGCGGTGGCCCAAGATATGCTCTCGGTCCCGGACAAGCGGGCCGCGTGCACCACGTTCCTCGCCCGGCTCGATGCGGGCGGGTTCGACATCACCGCGTCGCGCCCATTCTTCAAGGAACTCACGGAACTGGTCGCGATCGCGCGGGCCTTCCGGCACTAGCGAAGTGTCGCCCGGGCCGCAGTGGATCGATCTGGATACACGGTGCGGGATTCGGTCCCCGAACGCGGCCCCGCAGCCGGGAGGTAGACGTTCCGTGAACGCCCTGGTCGCAATTTTCCCGTCCAAGTACCGCGGCTTCTGGGTTTTCGACGATCCGGCGGTGGGGTTGGTGCAGGAGCCCTTCGTCGCCGGCGCCGACGTCATCCTGGACAGGTTGACGGCGGCGATTCCGGACGCGGGAAAGGGTTCCGCCTGCTGTTTTTCGCTGCACCGTTTCCCGGGTACACGGCGAGCCTGAGGTGGCTGCGCGAGGACCTCGGTGGCAACTGGTACCGCAGCGAGGCGCTCGGGCTGGAGGGGTGGCTTTGTGCAGCGCTCCTGAAGTATTTTGAAAGCCCGCCGCGCCTGCTCTACGCGAAGCTCGAATCGTCGAGACCGGCCAGCGCGTCGGGCAGCCCTTGACCGGTCGACTGCGCTGCGGCAGGGCCGCGCTGTGCGGCCGCTACGCCCGGAGTTGAGCCACCGCCCAGGATCCCCTGCCACCTCGACGCGGAGGAATCACATGAAGCGAGTCACCGGCATCGGCGGCATCTTCTTCAAGGCCCGGGACGCCCCGGCATTGCGGGCGTGGTACCAGCGGCACCTCGGGATCGACGTCACCCCCTGGGGCGGTGCGGCATTTTCGTGGACGGACACCGAGGGCAAGCCGGTGGGCGGGACCACGGTCTGGTCCATCGCGTCGGAAGGCAGTGACCAATTCGCCCCGGGCGCCGCTGCCTTCATCGTCAACTATCGGGTGGACGACCTCCACGCCCTGGTCAAGGTGCTGAAGGAGGAAGGCTGCAACGTGCTCGAGCGGGTCGACGACTCGGAGTACGGCAAGTTCGCCTGGGTCATCGATCCCGAGGGGAACAAGGTCGAGCTCTGGGAGCCTCCGGTTGGGCAATGACCATGACGGCGGGGTCGGGCCGCGAGCCATGACGCGCCGTGCGACGTCACCTGCTTGCCGGGCCGCTGCCGCCAGGGTCCGGCATAGCGAGGGTCCGTGACGCCTCGCCAGATGGGTACGTATCACGGCGCCTGCCATTGCGGCGCGGTCCGTTTCGAGATCCAGACGGACTTCCCGGAACTGACGACATGCGACTGCTCGATCTGCCGGCGGAAGAATGCCCTGATGGTGAAGGTGCACGAGTCCGCGTTCAGGCTTGCGGCGGGGAGTGCCGCCCTGTCGGAGTACCAATTTCACACGCACACCGCGCGCCACTATTTTTGCCGCGTCTGCGGGATCTATCCGTTTCACCGCAAGCGAATCACGCCCGACTACTATGGCGTGAATGTCTACTGTCTCGACGACTTCGACCCGAGCGGCATTCCGGTGCGCGCGACGGTCGGCGCGGCCATGCCGTAGCGCCGGCGCCGACCGGCCCGGACGGTCATCGGCAAATGCCAAATCCTGCAATTCCTGCAGCCGCTCGACTCGCCCGGGCGGGCGAGTATGCTGGCCGGACCTGCACCTGCCGCCGCGCTCGTTCGCCCGAGCCCGGTGCAGGGATCTCGCTGGAGGCACGTGCATGATTCGCCCATCGCCCCTGCTGGTCGCCACGGCGTTCCCGAGCACGCTGCTCTTGCTCTACCTCTCGATGCACGTCACCGAAGGGTGGCAGCTCCTCGTCGTCGGGATGTTCGCCGTCGGCTTCCTCGCGTCCTGGCTGCGGCGATCGCGATGGGTCCTCGCGGCCAGCTACCTGCTGACCGTCGGCCTGTGCAGCTGGGTCGTCGCAGTCAATCGCTGAGGAACCCGGGCACGGGCTTGGACCGCGCAGGTCATGTACGACGCGCGGCACGCGCCCGCCAGGCCCCGCGTTGGATACCCAAGGAATCGCATGCGCCGCCTGATCGTCGTTCTCGCCCTGATTGCGTCGACCCCGTGCCGGGCATCCGAGGTGCAATTTACCCTGCCGGACATCGACACGGCCCTGTCGGCTATCGCGGCGCACGCGCAGCAGTTCCCGCTTCGGTTCTCGTCGCCGTCCGAGCGCGCCACCATCGAGCAGCAGCTGAAGACCCTGCTGGTGACGCTGGACGCGGCATCCGCGCAGTATCCCGACGAACCCGACGTCCTGCTGCGAGCGGCCTTCGCGAATGCGATGGGGCATAACCTCGACGTCCCGGGCTGCGCGGAAAAGGCGATCGCCGACTACGAGCGCTTCCTGACGTTTCGCCCGGAGAGCCAGGCCGGGAACTACTACTATGGTGCGTTCCTCGCAGGAACGGCGACGCTGCGGGCGAAGAGCATCCCGTACCTGAAGAAGGCGGCGCGCCTCGGCATGCCGGATGCCCGTTACATGGCCGCGATCGTGTACCTGAGCCTCGACGACAAGGCCCATGCGCTCGATGAACTCACGGCCTACGCCAAGACCAACCCGGACGATGCCACCGCCAACGACCTGCGCCGGGATCTCGAGCGCGGCGACGTGAAGGTCGTCGAGAAGCACGCGCCGCCACCCGATGATGTGGCCGTCCAGGCGCCCGCGCCCGCCCCGGCGGCGGCGCCCCGGTAGAGTGCCAAGGCCCACGGCGCCGCATGTGGAACGCCCGCGAGGATGTCCCCGCACAGGCCGGCTCGCGCACCCATCGGATCTTGATCACCCGCACAGGAGCAATGGACATGCCCACCCCAGTGACGATCATCCTGGCCGTATTCTGGTGCGTCATGGCGTACCGCGCGTTCGAACGCGGCGATAACCTGATGGCCGTCGTGTTGCTGGCCGTCGGCGTGGCGCTGACGTTCTATCGCCTTCGCTCCGCGAGGAAGCCCTCGCCGAACTCGCCGACGCAATCGTAGGCGCCAGGGCTCGAGACGCCGCCCGAACACGGGTCTGACTGCAGGGGGAGCACGGCCACATGAACGAAGCACCGCGATACTGGTTTCCGGCCAAGCGCTACGGCTGGGGATGGGGTCCTCCCGTGACGTGGCAGGGATGGCTCGTGACGATCGCCTGGGTCGCGACGGTCTTCGTCGGCAGCCTGATGCTGGCGCCGCGCCGTCCGCTGGCGTTCGCCGCCTTCACCGGCGCGATGGTCCTCGTCATGGTCGCCGTCTGCCTCGCCAAGGGCGAGCCACCGAGGTGGCGGTGGGGCGATGACTGATCGGCGCCGGCCGTACGCCGGCGTCCTCGTCGCCGCATCCGTCCTGTTCGCATCGCTCGGTGGATGCGGCGGCGTCGCGATGCAGAAGGCGGCCGCGACGGCGTACGCGGACCGGTACTTCGCCGCGCTCGCGGGCGGGGAGGTCGAGGACGTGCTGCCGTTGTATGCGGCGTCGTTCTACGCCGTGACCCCTCGCGAACGCTGGACGGCCACGCTGCGCGGGGTCCGCGCGCGCTGCGGGAAGCCCACGACCCACTCGCTTGCAGGCTGGCAGGTCACGAGTCGCGTCGGCACCGTGTCGGGCTCGACCGCGACGCTGCAGTACACCGTCGCCTACGCGTCGTGCCGCATGATGGAGCGGATCACCATCGCCACGTCCGATGGCGGACCTCCCGCCATCGTCGGCCACGAGCTCGACCCGGCCTCCGGGTCGCCTGCAGCACGCCCGTCCGCGCCGGCGGTGGAGTCCACGTGACCCCCTTCGCGGGCGACGTCGGCGAGCTCCTCGCTGACGACATCGCCGGGCTCCGACGCGAGCTCGCGACGCTCGCCACGTCCGCGCCGCACGTGTCCGTGCAAACCGTCGCTGCCCGCCGTGGCGCAACCGGTACACTCACGACAGGATGTGGAACTTCGACACGACGACGACGCAGGACGGCCGCACGACCCATGTCGCGATCGCCGTCGACGGCGAGCCGCTGACGTTCGTAGACGCGCTCGCCCACCTCGAACACGAGCGGCCGTTCCGGGAGTACCTCACGGGGCTGCTGGCGAGCGCGCCGTACGCTGCGTTCCGCTGGGAACTGCCGTCGATCTCGACCGCAACCGCGAGCAGGCCGTTCGAGTTCGTGATGGTCGACGATCCACGCCTCGAGCGCGCGCCCGATCCCGGCCCGTTCGCGGCCTACTTCGCCGGACCCGACGCGCCGGATGTCATCGCCACCGACAACCTCTCGCACACCGCGACGCTGGTCGTGCCGCGAGGCATCGCCACGCTCGTGACCTACGTCCACCTGGCGCGCTTCGTGCGCTCGGCACCGCCCGCGCAGATCCACGCGCTGTGGCGCTGCCTCGCCGCGACCGCGACGCGACGCCTGTCGCCGCGGCGCCAGTGGATCAGCACGGCCGGAGCGGGCGTCGGTTGGCTGCACGTGCGGATCGACGACGCACCGAAGTACTATGTGCACCGACCGTACGTCGCCGCGGACTGAGCGACGGCCACCGGACGCGCACGAGGACCGACACTGGTTTCCATCGAACGACTGATCAAGCTCGCGGTCGCGCTGCTCGTGGCCACGGGCGTGACGTTCGCGGGGGTGTGCGCGGTGGGCACCGGCCTGCACGGCGCGCCGGCCTGGGCCACGGGCGTGCAGGCGCTGGCGATGCCGCTCGCCATCCTCGCGAGCACGTCCGGTGCATTCGACACGCCCGCCGCCTACTGGCTGCTGGTCGCCGGCGGGTTCCTGCTGTGGACCGGCATCGGCTACCTCGCCGGCGCGCAGCTGCTGCGCCGGCGGGCCGACGACTGAGCCCGGGCTACTTCCCGGCCTTCCTGTAGACGATTTCCCGGGTGCCGCCGTCGCAGGTGCCGACGACCTTGGCGTCCTTGGACTCCCCCTTGGCGACGACCTCGAGCGTGTAGCCCGTGATGTGCTTGGCGTCGAGGCCCGCGGCGATCGTGGACTTGAGGTCCTCGCAGGGCAGGCGGGCCAGTGCCGGCACGCTGAACGAGAGCAGGACGGGAACGAGCAGCAGTCGCTTCATGGGATCCTCCTTGATCGGGGCGGACAGTGTAGCGGGTAACGTGTCGTCCGACGGCCATGAAGGGTGCGGCGCATACTGGCGTTTCCCGCAGCACGCCCGCACGAGGTCGACCCGATGGCTGAATCCAAACTTCCCGCCTGGATCCAGGACCACCTGGCGCGCTACATCGCGACGAACGGCGAGGACGGCTACTGGTGGGACGCCACGCTCGGTGGCGGCACCGGCAATGTGCCGACGCTGCTGCTGACCACCACCGGCCGCAAGTCCGGGCGCGCGCTGACGATGCCGCTGATCTTCGGGCGGCATGGCGCGGAGTACGCCATCGTCGCCTCCAAGGGGGGCGCGCCCGCGCATCCGGCCTGGTACCTCAACCTGGTCGCGGACCCGAACGTGCGCCTCCAGGTGAAGGGCGACGTGTTCGCCGCGCGGGCGCGCACGGCGGATGCCGCCGAACGCGCGGCCCTCTGGCCGCAGATGGTCGGCCTCTACGCGCCGTTCGAGCTCTACCAGCAGAAGACGGAGCGGCAGATTCCGATCGTCCTGATCACCCGTGCCTGAGGCCCTGCGGACGACCGCCGACCCCGGTCAGGCCGGGTTGGGAACCGGCCGCGGATGGGGCATGATCCGGGCATCGTGACGACCCCGATGCTGTTGCTGCAGAACGCTGACGTCTACGCCCCCGAGCCCCGGGGGCGGCAGGACCTGCTGGTCGGCGGCGGGCGGATCCTGTGGATGGGCCCGGCCGGGACGCGCGCGGCGCTCGCCGGCGCCCTCGGCGCCGACGCCGGGGTCCTCGACCTCGCCGGTGCGCGGCTGATCCCCGGCCTCGTCGACGGCCACGTGCACGTCACCGGCGGCGGCGGCGAGGCGGGCTTCCGCACGCGCGTCCCCCCCGTGCCGCTGAGTCGGTTCTCCCGCGGCGGCGTCACGAGCGTCGTCGGCCTGCTCGGCACGGACGATGTGACCCGCACGCCGGGGGAACTCCTCGCGACGGTGTACGCGCTGCGCGAGGAAGGCCTGAACGCCTGGGCGTGGACCGGCGGCTACCACCTGCCGCCGGCGACGCTGACCGGCAGCGTGCGGGCCGACCTCGTCTACCTGGAACCGATGATCGGCATCGGCGAGGTCGCCATCAGCGACCACCGCTCCAGCCAGCCGACGCCGGAGGAGCTGCTGCGCCTCGCCGCCGACGCGCACGTCGCCGGCCTCATGACCGGCAAGGCCGGCATCCTGCACCTGCACCTCGGTGACGGCGCGCGCGGCCTCGAGCCCGTGCGGCGCGCACTCGACCACAGCGAGCTGCCGGCGCGCGTGTTCCATCCGACCCACGTCAACCGTCGCAAGGCGCTCCTCGAGGAGGCGATCCTGCTCGCCCAGCGCGGCACGACGATCGACGTCACCGCGTTCCCGGTGTCGGACGGCGAGGATGCGTACTCGGCCGGGGACGCGCTGCTGCACTACCTCGCCTCCGGTGCGCCGCCCGAGCGGATCACCGTGAGTTCGGACGCCGGTGGCTGCCTGCCGTGCTTCGACGGCGACGGCCGCGTCTGCCGCATGGACGTCGGCCATGCCGGTGCGCTGATGGACACGATCCGATCGCTGCTCGCGCGCGGGCTGCCGCTCGAGCGCGTGCTGCCGGCGTTCACCGCGAACCCGGCGCGCCTGCTGCGGCTGGCCGGCAAGGGCACGATCGCGACCGGCGGCGATGCCGACCTCGTCGCGCTCGACGGCGACGGCGCGGTGCAGACGGTGATCGTGCGCGGCCGCATCCACCTGCAGGATGGTGCGGCGGTGCGCCGCGGCACCTTCGAAGACTGAAGACTGAAGACCTAGAGACGGGAGACGACGTGCCGAGCAAAGTACCGGAAGGCCAGGAGCGGGGCTGGATCGTCCCGATCGGCGGCGCCGAGAACAAGGAGAACGACCGCCACATCCTCGAGCGCTTCGTGCGCGTCTCGGGAGGCGAGCAGGCCGACATCGTCGTGATTCCGACCGCGAGCCGGATGAACGAGACCGGCCCGCGCTACGAGCGGCTGTTCCGTGACCTCGGTGCCCTGCGCGTGACGGTCATGGACTTCGACACGCGCCGCGACTGCCAGGAGCCGGGCCGGCTCGAGCGCCTCGGCGTCGCCACCGGCATCTTCTTCACCGGCGGCAACCAACTGCGCCTGTCGACGCTGCTCGGCGGCACGCCGGTCGCGAAGCTGGTGCGCAGCCGCAACGCGAACGGCGTGACGGTCGGCGGCACGAGCGCGGGCGCCAGCATCCTGTCCGAGCACATGATCGCGTTCGGCGACGAGGGCTCCTCGGTGATCTCCGGCAGCGTGCGCCTCGCGCCCGGCCTCGGGCTCACCAACCGCTTCATCATCGACCAGCACTTCCGCCAGCGCGACCGGCTCGGGCGCCTGATGACGGCGCTCGCCTACAACCCGTTCGCGGTCGGGATCGGCCTCGACGAGGACACGGCCGCGTTCATCGCGCCGGACGAGACGATCCACGTCGAGGGCAGCGGTGGCGTGACCATCGTCGATGGCGCGGATGTCAGCTACTCGTCGATGGACTCGATCAACGAAGGCCAGCCCGTGTGCATGCTCGGGCTCCGGCTGCACGTGCTGGTCGCCGGCGCGACGTTCAACCTGCACTCGCGGGTGGCGGACGCCAGCGCCCTGCAGCGCCCGAAGGAATGACCGAACGTCCCCGCCCGGCGGGGACGCCGACATGGATATAGAGAGGGGCCGGCCGCGCGACGGCCGCCCCGTGCCGTCCTCGCCACAGGGAGTGAAGCCGACCGCCATGCGTATCCTCGACCGCTCCGTCTATGTCGGCCCGTCCCTGCACGCGCATTTCCCCGTCATCAAGCTCGACCTCGACCTGGGTCCGCTCGAGGCCTGGCCGACCGGCCGGCTCGGTGCCGCGTTCGTCGACGGCCTCGCCGCCGCGCTGCCCGGCCTTGCCGAGCACGGCTGTTCCTACCGGGTGCCCGGCGGGTTCCTGCGGCGCATGCGCGAGGACGACGGCACCTGGCTCGGCCACGTCCTCGAGCACGTCGCGATCGAGCTGCAGAACATCGCCGGCGAGGAAGTCACCTTCGGCAAGACCCGCAGTGCCGGCAGCCCCGGCGTCTACACGGTCGTCTACGAGTATGCCCAGCGCGACGAGGGCATCGCGGCCGGCGAACTTGGCCTCAGGCTGCTGTGCTCGCTGCTGCCCGAGTCGCTGCGGCCCGCCGGCGCCGTGCCCGAGGACTGGAGCTGGCCCGAGGTACGCGACGAGTTCATCCGCTTCGCGCAGCGCCGCGCGCTAGGGCCCTCGACCGCCTCGCTCGTGAAGGCCGCCGAGTCACGGGGCATCCCGTGGCTGCGCCTCAACGACCAGTCGCTGGTGCAGCTCGGCCACGGCCGCTTCCAGCAGCGCATCCAGGCCACGGTCACCGGCCGCACCAGCCACATCGCGGTGGAGCTCGCGAGCGACAAGGAGGAGACCAACAAGATCCTCGCGACGCTCGGGCTGCCGGTCCCGCAGCAGGAGCTCGTGCAGAGCGTGGGCCAGGCCGTGCGCGCCGCGCGCCGCATCGGCTACCCGGTGGTGACCAAGCCCTACAACGGCAACCACGGCCGCGGCATCTCGATCCGCCTCACGACCGAGGAGGAGGTTGCGCACGGCTACGAGGTGGCGCGCGAGCACTCCCGCTCGGTGATCGTCGAGACGTTCCTCGAGGGCGACGACCACCGGCTGCTGGTCGTCAACGGCGAGCTGGTCGCGGCGACGCGCCGCACGCCGGGCCACGTCGTCGGCGACGGCGCGAGGACCATCGTCGAGCTGATCGACATCGTCAACAGCGACCCGCGCCGCGGCGTGGGCCACGAGAAGGTGCTGACGCGCCTCGAGCTCGACGCGCAGGCCGAGAAGATGCTCGAGCGCGCCGGCATGACCGCGGCGTCGGTGCCGGAGCCCGGCCAGGTCGTCTACCTGCGCTCGACGGCCAACCTCTCGACCGGCGGCACGGCGACCGACGTCACCGACGTCATCCATCCGGACAACCGCGAGATGGCGGAGCGCGCGGTGCGCGCGATCGGCCTCGACGTCGGCGGCGTCGACTTCCTCTCGAAGAACATCACCGAGAGCTACCGCAAGATCGGCGGCGGCATCTGCGAGGTCAACGCGGCCCCCGGGTTCCGCATGCACGTGGCGCCGAGCGAGGGCACGCCGCGCGATGCCGCCGGCCCCGTGATCGACATGCTGTTCCCCGGCAACGCGCCCTCGCGCGTGCCGATCGCGGCGATCACCGGCACGAACGGCAAGACGACGACGACCCGCATGCTCGCCCACATCGTCAAGATGGCGGGCTACACGCCCGGCTTCACGACGACCGACGGCGTCTACATCGACGGCCAGCGCACGGTGCAGGGCGACATGACGGGCCCGGTGTCCGCCCGCATGGTGCTCGCCGATCCGCAGATCGACTTCGCGGTGCTCGAGACCGCGCGCGGTGGCCTGCTGCGCTCCGGCATGGGCGTGCGCGAGGTCAATGTCGGCGCGGTCCTCAACGTGCAGTCCGACCACCTCGGCCTCAAGGGCATCGACACGCTCGAGCAGCTGGCCGAGATCAAGCGCATCGTGATCGAGGTCGCGACCGACTGCGCGGTGCTGAACGCCGACGATCCGCTGGTGCTGCGCATGGCCGCGCACACCGAGGCGAAGACGATCTGCTACGTGACCACGAACCCGCAGCACGCGCTCGTGCGCGAGCACATCCGGGCGGGCGGACGCGCCTGCGCGCTCGAGGCCGGCGTCAACGGCCAGATGATCGCGCTCTATGACCGCGGCGGGCATATCCCGCTCGTCTGGACGCACCTGATCCCGGCGACGCTCGAGGGTCGCGCGATGCACAACGTGCAGAACGCGATGTTCGCGGCGGCGATGGCGTTCTCGTTCGGCATCAAGCTCGATGCGATCCGCCAGGCGCTCAGGACCTTCGACTCGACGTTCTTCCAGGCGCCGGGGCGCATGAACGTGTTCAACGAGCATCCGTTCAAGGTGCTGTTCGACTACGGCCACAACGCGCATGCGGTCGGCGCCATGGCCGACCTCGCCTGCCGCCTCGACGTGCCGGGGCGGCGCATCGTCGTGCTCGCGGGTCCCGGGGACCGGCGCGACGAGGACCTGGTCGCGATCGCCAACGCGGTCGCCGGGCGCTTCGACCACTACATCTGCCGGCGCGACGACAGCCTGCGCAACCGTACGGCGGACGAGGTGCCGCGGATCCAGGCCGCGGCACTGCGCGCCGCGGGCGTGCCGGAGTCGGCGATCTCGATCATCCCCGACGAGGAGGAGGCGATCGCCGCCGCGCTCGAGATGGGTCGCCCGGGCGACCTGCTGCTCGTGTTCGCCGACGCGCTGGTCCGTTCCTGGAAGCAGATCACGAAGTTCCGTGCCAACGGCGCCGCGCCGCCGGCCGCCGCCGCCGCGGAGTCGTTCACGGCGCCGCCGGCGAGCTACGCCGCCGACCCGACGCCGGGCGCCGGCGACGGCGGGCCGGGACTCAGCCTCGAGGGCCTGATCCGCGACGAGCGCGGCGTGCGACTGGCGCCGGAGACCGAAGACTGAACACGCCACCGGCGCTGCCGTTCGCCGACTCGCGGCGCCTGACCGGCGGCAACCTCTACTTCGCGGGTCCCGGCGCGGTGCTCGAGCTCGCCGGCGTCGCCCCCGACGAGCGCGTGCTCGGCGGCTGGCGGGTGCGCGTCGCGCGCGCGCGACGGGCTCGGCTGGCCGGCCGGCGCCATCGTCGTCCGGCGCCACGCGACGGGCGCCTCGCTCGCGATCGAGGCGCCGTGCGATGCGCTGTTCACGGCGACCGAGCTCAACGAGTGGGCCATCGCCGCGACCGTGGCCGAGCTCGATCCGCTGCGCTGGCCGGCGCTGCCGGCGGCGCTGCTCGCAGAGGCGCTCGAGAACGCCCGCGACCCGGCAGACGTGATCCCGCCGGCGATCGACGAGGCGATGGCGCGTGCGCGACTCGAGGCGCTCGCCGCGCGCGAGCGGAACCCAAGGCTCTGCGCGCTGCTCGCGCGCGCGGGTCCCCTGCAGCGCGTCCTCGACGAGGACGCGCTCACGCTCGGTGCCGGCGCCGGTGGCACGAGCTGGCCGCTCGCGGCCCTGCCGGATCCCGACGCGGTGCCGTGGTCGCAGCTGCACGGCGTGCCGACGGTCGCGGTCACCGGATCGAACGGCAAGACCACGACCGTGCGCCTGCTGGCCGCGTGTGCCACCGAGGCCGGCCGCATCGCCGCCTACAACTCGACCGACGGCGTGCACGTGGGCGGGGCGCGGGTCGAGAGTGGCGACTACGCGGGGCCGGCGGGCGCACGGCTCGTGCTGCGCGACCGGCGCACCGAGGTCGCGATCATCGAGACCGCGCGCGGCGGCATCCTCAGGCGCGGCTTCGCGATGACCTCGGCCGACGTCGCTGTCGTCACCAACATCAGCGCCGATCATTTCGGCGAGTACGGCATCCACGACCTCGCCGGGCTCGCCGACGTGAAGCTCGCCGTCGCGCGACTGCTCGGCGGGGCGAGCGGCCACGAGGGCCTGCTCGTGCTGAATGCGGACGATGCCGAGCTCGTGGCGCGCGCGCCGCGCGCGCCACGCCACGCGCTCGCCTGGTTCGCGCTCGATGCCGACCATCCGCGGCTCGTCCTGCACCGCGCGGCGGGCGGGGCGACCGCGGGCGTGCGCGCGGGCGAACTCCTGCTCGCGCGCGAGGGCACCGAGACCTCGCTTGGCGCGGTGGCCGCGATGCCCCTCGCCGTCGGCGGCAGCGCGACCTACAACGTCGCGAACCTCGCCGCGGCGGTGCTCGCGGCCGCCGCGATTGGGATCCCGACGCAGGCGATCGCCGCGGTCTGCGCCCGGTTCGGATCGGATCCCGCGGACAACCCCGGTCGCCTGATGCGCTTCGACGTCGGCGGCGTGCAGGTGCTGGTCGACTACGCGCACAACCCGGAGGGCATCCGCGGCCTGCTCAACGTCGCCGAGCACCTGCGCGGCGGGCGCGGCCGCCTCGGCGTGCTGCTCGGGCATGCCGGCAACCGGCTCGACGAGGACATCCGCGCGCTCGCCGGCGCCGCCGCCGCGTTCCATCCGGCCCTCGTCGTCGTCAAGGAGAACGAGGCGCACCTGCGCGGCCGCGCGCTCGGCGAGATCCCGCGGCTGCTGCGCACCGAGCTCGTGCGCCTCGGGCTCGCGGAGTCCGCGCTGCCGGTCTGCACGACCGAGCTCGACGCGGCGCGCTGTGCGCTCGCCTGGGCGCGTCCCGGGGACGTGCTCGCGATGCCGATCCACGCCGCGGCGGCGCGCGAGGCCGTGCTCGCGCTGCTCGCGCTCGAGACGCGCGCCGCCCTGCGCCGTGCGGCGCGGACGTCGCCCTCGCCGCCGCCGCGACGCTGAACCGGCTCAGCGCGCGCCGGGCGCCCAGTCGTTGCGGACCACGGTGCCACCCTTCATCACGAAGCCGATGCGGCGCAGCGCATGGATGTCGGCGAGCGGGTCGGCATCCACGGCGACGATGTCGGCATAGTGCCCGGCGGCGAGCGCGCCGAGGTCCTTCTCGGCGCCGAGCAGCCGCGCCGGGTTCACGGTCGCGGACCTGAGCGCCTGCAGCGGCGTCATGCCCGCCTCGACGTACAGCTCGGTCTCGCGCACCGCCGCGACCGTGCCCTCGTTCGGCTCGAACGGGTACTGGTCGGTGCCCATCGCGATGTTCACGCCGCTGCGGATCGCCGTCTGCAGCGCCGCCCAGTGCGAGCGCCCGACCGAGCGGGCACGTTCCAGGTACCAGGGCGGCGAGCCGATCTTGGCGAAGAACTCGAGCGCGCCCTGCTGGCTGACGACGATGGTCGGCACGTACCAGCCGCCGCGCTTCTTCATCTCCCGGAACACCGCCTCGTCGAGGTAGTAGCCGTGCTCGAAGCAGTCGACACCGGCCTCGAGCGCCTGCATCGTCGCGACCGGCGAGCCGGTGTGCGCATCGACCTTCACGCCGTGGCTGTGCGCGACCGCGACGGCCGCGCGCATCTCCTCCGGCGTCATGTCGGAGGCCGCGATGTCGCCCTGGGTGTCGGCGAGGCCCTTGCTGATCATCAGCTTGATCCAGGTCGCACCCGCCATGATCTGGCGGCGCGTGAACTTCGTGACCTCGGCCGGTCCGTCGACGCCGTTGGCGAGGAACTCCGCGCCGTGCCCGCCCGTCGGGATCAGGGGCTCGCCGGCCGACCAGATCCGCGGCCCCGGGATCGTGCCGCGGTCGATCGCCGCCTTGACCGCGAACTCGGCGTGCCTCTGCTCGCCGGTCAGGCGCACCGTCGTCGTGCCCGCGTACAGCGAGGCGCGGGCGTTGTCGGCCATCCTGAGCGCGAGCGCGGCCTCCGACTCGTGCGCGAGCGCCTCGCCCTCGGCACCCGGCAGCACGAGCCCGAGGTGCACGTGCATGTCCATCAGGCCGGGCAGCAGCCACTTGCCGCGCGCGTCGATCCGCTCGACCTGCGCGGGCAGCGCCACCGTGGCGGCGGGTCCCATCGCGACGATGCGCTCGCCCTCGACGAGGATCGTCGCGTCCGGGATCGCGCGTCCCGTGTCGAGGTCGACGATCGTGCCGCCGACGATCGCGCGTGGCAGCGGGCTCGCCGTCACGGCCGTCGCCATGGCGAGCGCCGCGAGTGCGCCCAGCAGCCATCCGGATGCTCGTGTCATGGTCGGCTCCCGCTGCCGGTTCAGGTGTTGAGGTTGTACTTCATGATCCGCCCGTGGCGCCCGTCCCGATCGCGCTCGAGCTCGTAGACCGCGCCGAGCGGCCCGTGGCGGGCCGCGGTCGCCGCCGCGATCGCCGCGAGGTCGCCGGCGTCGAGCACGACCTCGCCGAGCCGCACGTGCGCGGCGAGGTGGGCGTCGTTCGTCGCCCCGACGATCGCCGCGGCGACGCCCGCTCGGCCGAGCACCGCGAGCGTCGCGACGGTCGCGATGTCGCAGCCGTGCCGGGCGCCGATGCGCGCCAGCACCGCGAGCAGCGCCTGGAACGTGGCCCAGTCGCCGAAGTCCTCGAGGATCAGCCGGTACTTCGTCAGCGAACGGTTGGCGAGCGGCGCCACGGGCTCGGCGGCGCCGAGCCAGCGCTCCGACAGGAACCCGCCGGCGACCGTGCCGTAGCCGAGCAGCGCGATCCGGTGCGCCGCGCAGAACGCGGTCATCGCGCCCGCGGGGCGCTCGTCGAGCAGCGAGTACTGCAGCTGGTGGGAGAACACCGGCACGCCGGCCGCGACGATCTCGGCGAGCCGCGGGACATCGAAGTTGGTGACGCCGATGCGGTCGATCTTGCCCTTCGCCCGCAGGCGCTCGAGCTCGAGCGCCACCTCGACGTAGCGGGGCACCGCGTAGTCCCACCAGTGGAACTGCACGAGGTCGAGCCGCTCGACGCCGAGCCGCGCGAGCGAGCGGTCGATGACCGACTCCACGTAGCGCGCATCCGCGTCGCCCAGGCGGTCGAGGTCCGGCACGAACTTGGTGTGGATCCTGAGGCGCGCTGCGAGCGCGGGGGATTCGCGCCGGAACGCGCCGATCAGCTGCTCGACGCCGGTGTAGATGTCGGCGCAGTCGAAGGTGGTGATGCCGGCCTCGACGAAGCGCGCCATGTCGCGGCGCGCGGTCGCGGGGTCGACCTCGCCGTGGCCGCCGGCGAGGTGCCAGCCGCCCTTGATCAGCCGCGAGATCTCGTAGTCCGGGGCGAGCGCGATCCGTGGGATCAAGCGGGCGCCTTCGGCAGCGGCGTCGCGGTGCTGTCGGCGTGGCGGAAGCGGCGCCGGGCGGTGCGCGTGATCCGGAACCGCGACGGGCAGTTCGGGTCCGGGCAGGCGACCTCGGCGTCGGTCGACATCCAGTCGCAGGGGTCGGTCACGCGCTGCTTCGCCGGCAGCAGCGGCAGCAGGGCCGCGAGCGAGTACAGCGAGAAGCCCTGGCCCGGCGGGAAGTGCAGCATCTCGCCGTGCACCTCGAACGAGTCGCCCGCCACCGCACCGCAATAGAGCCGGGCACCGGCGGGCGCGACCACCTCGACGTGGAGGTCCCAGAGCTCGAACCAGGCATCGGCGGCGGGATCGGCTGGCACGGCGTCGGCTCCGCGGCCCCGGCGGGGCGTGGCCGGGGAGGATGCCATTTTTCGGGTCCGGCGCGCAGGCCCGGACCGCGAGGGACCGGGCCGCGCCGATCACGTCATAATCGCCACCCCGGGGACCTCCGGCGAGGAACGACGATGACCGACCGATCCGTGGTGAAGGTGCTGAGCGGCCAGCCGACCTCCGATGGCGGCGGCGTGCGACTGACGCGCGTCGTCAGCCCCGACACCGGGCTCGACCCGTTCCTGCTGCTCGACGAGTTCGACTCCAGCGACGCCGACGACTACCTCGCCGGGTTCCCGTCGCACCCGCATCGGGGATTCGAGACCGTCACCTACATGCTCGACGGCCACATGCTGCACGAGGACCACCTCGGCAACCGCGGCGACCTCGAGCCCGGCGCCGTGCAGTGGATGACGGCCGGCCGCGGGATCATCCACTCGGAGATGCCGCAGCAGATCGCCGGGCGCATGCGCGGCTTCCAGCTGTGGATCAACCTGCCGGCGGCCGACAAGATGAAGCCCGCCGCCTACCAGGACCTCGAGCCCGAGCGGATGCCGCGCGTCGACATTCCCGGCGGCCAGGTGACGGTCGTCGCCGGGACGTTCCGCGCCGCGAACGCGGGACCGGCCACCGGGCCCATCGACGGCGGCGCGACGGCGCCGCTGTACTTCGACCTCGCGCTCGGTGCCGGGGCGGCGAGTGAGCTCACCGTGCCTGCCGGCCACCGCGTGCTGGCCTACGTATTCGAGGGTGCCGCCGCGGTCGCCGGCGTGCGCATCGGCAAGGGCACGATGGCGGTGCTCGGTGACGGCACCACCGTGCGCGTCATCGCCGAGGCGGGCGGCGCGCGCCTGCTCGTGCTCGGCGGCCGGCCGCTCGGCGAGCCGGTCGTCCATTACGGACCGTTCGTGATGAACACCGCCGCCGAGATCCACCAGGCGATCCGCGACTACCAGAGCGGGCACCTCGCCGCGCCGGCCTGACGCCGCCGCGACCGACCGCCCATCGCGATGATCCCCGAACTCGTCCTGACGACCCTCGCCCTCGCCGCGGTCGTGCACTCGGCCGCCGCGGACCATCGCGCGCGGCGCATCGACCGCCGGCGCATGCTCGCGGACGGTGCCGGCGCCGAGGCGACGGTCGAGGCGATCTCGCCGCCGGACGCGGACGGGGACTGCCGCGTCACGCTGCGCTACCGCGTCGGCGGTCGCGCCTGCCGGAGCGAACAGCAGTCGACGCCCGCCGCGATCGCCGCGCTCGGGCTCGTGCCGGGGATGCCGATCGCGGTCCGCCACCGGCTCGACCGGCCGACGCTCGCGTTCGCGCCGGCGCTCGCGCTCGCCGCCCATGCGCCGCGGCCCGTGCTCGCGCCGGGCGACGGCATCGGGCCGACGCTCTACGTCGCCTCGTTCGAGGACCCGGACTCGCCGGCGCCGTTCCAGCCGAAGAACGCCCAGGGCTGGACCGCCGGCGAGATCCTCGTCGACGCGGCGAGCCTGAAGCTGCGCGCCGTCCGGCCACGGCTGCGCGGCAAGCCGGTGCCCGCGAGCCGCACGTTCCCGCTGTCCTCGATCCAGAACGCCGATGCGCTCGGCTGCCTCGTCACCTTCGAGATCCTCGTCGCCGGCACGCCGAACCTGATCCGCCTGTGGGTCGCCGACGCGGCCTCGGCCGCCGACCTCGTGCGGCGCCTGCCGGCGACGCGCACCGAGGCGTTCGTGCCCGCGCGCGCCGAGACCGCCGACTTCCATCGCCGCCTGCTCGCCGTGGCGCCGGCGACGCCGGTGACGACGGCGCTCCTCGTCGTCAACGCGCTCGCGTTCATCGCCGCGGCGCTGCTCGGCGCCGGCTGGCTCGTGGCGGACGGCGACAGGCTGGTCGCGCTCGGCTCGAACTACACGGCGCTCACGCTGGGCGGCCAGTGGTGGCGGCTGCTGACCAATGCATTCCTGCACTTCGGCGCGATCCACCTCGCGTTCAACCTCGTCGCGCTCTGGGTCAACGGGCCGTTCGCCGAACGGCTCTACGGCAGCACCCGCTACCTGCTGATCTACCTCGCGGCCGCGCTCGGCGCGAGCCTCGCGACGCTGTGGTGGTACCCGCTCGCCAACAGCGCGGGCGCGTCGGGTGCGATCTTCGGCGTGTTCGGCGCGACGCTCGCGTTCTTCGTGCGGGCCCCGGAGGGGATGCCGAGCGCGGTCGCGGCGCGCCACCGCAACTGGATTCTGCTGTTCATCGCGCTGTCGTTCCTGCTGGGCATGCGCATCCCGTTCGTCGACCACGCGGCGCACCTCGGTGGGCTCTTGACGGGGTTCGCGCTCGGCTACACGCTCGCCCGTCCGGTGGGCGCCCGCGGCACCGACCCCGCGCGCGAGCGCCAGCACGCGCTCGGGCTCGCGGTCGCGGTGGCCGCGGTCCTCGCGGTCCTCGCCCTCGGCGGGCCGACCACCGAGGCGATCTCGGCGACCCTCGCCGGTGGCGTGCCCGGCGTCGTGCCGCATCCGACGGTGACGTCGCTGGCCGGCATCCGCCTCGGCGAGACCCGCGCCGAACTCGACGCGGCACGCGGCGCGCCGCTGCGCGACGGCCGCAACACGCGCGTCTACGACCTCGGCGTCCCCGGCCACCCGGCGCTGCTCGAGGTCACGTTCCGCGCCGCCGGCGCGGGCGCCGCGGCCGGGGATCCCGTCGGTGCGATCTTCTACCGCGGCGACAAGGCCTACGCCCCCGCGGAACTTCTCTACGTCACCGGCCAGGCGCACGACCGCTTCGTCGCGGATTTCGGCCAGCCGGCGTGGCTGCTGCATGCGAATGCCGGCATCGTCTACGAGATGTATGCCGACGGCCTGACGATCGAGCTCGACCAGGGTCGGGCGCGCGCCTACGGCGTGCAGGACTACTACCGGACGCTGCACGACTGAGGCGTCCGCCACCGCAAGGAGAGCAGGCAATGCCGAGGATGAACTTCGACGGGTCCCCCCGCGCCGCCGCGGCGCTCGCGCTCGGGGTCCTCGCGGCGGGTCCGGCCGCCTCGGCGGTCACCTCGGCCGGCGCCGGCGGCTTCGCCCTGCACCACGAGGTCGTGTTCCCCGGGACGCCCGCCGCCGCCTGGGCGCGGCTCGTCGTGCCCTCGACCTGGTGGGCATCCGACCACACGTATTCCGGCGACGCGAAGCACCTGTCGCTCGCCGCGGTGCAGGGCGGCTGCTGGTGCGAGTCGCTGCCGGACGGTGGCTTCGTGCGCCACCTGGACGTGCTGTACGCGGCGCCGGGTCGGGCGCTGCGGCTGCAGGGCGGCCTCGGCCCGCTGCAGGGCATGGGCGTGAGCGGCGCGATGACCTTCGTGCTGAAGGCGGAGGGCGCGACGACGCGCATCGTCGTCGACTACGTCGTCTCCGGCTACGCGGCGGGTGGCCTCGAGAAGGTCGCCGTCGGCGTCGATGCGGTGCTCGGCGAGCAGCTCGCCTCGCTCGCCAGGCCCTGAGTCCTCAGCCGAGGATGCGCTCGCGTCCGTAGAGCCGCGCGGCCGCGGCCGCGAGCAGCATGCCGAAGGCGAGCGTGGAGCCGGCCGACAGCGCGACGGCGCCGACCCCCACCGGGTCGCCGCGCAGCAGCGACTGGATCAGCAGGTGCTGGCTGAGCGAGGGGATCCACATGAGCCCGATGCGCGGTGCCAGCTGGTATATCGAGGCGAACAGGATCGGCATCGTCGGCACCAGCACGAGGCCGCCGAGCCAGCTCTGCGCCTCGCGGTAGCTGCGCGTGAACGAGGCCACGAGCGTCAGCAGCGCGGCGCCGAGCAGCACGAAGGGCAGCATCACGCCGTAGATCGACGCCGCGGTGCCGAGGCCGAGGTCGAGCTGCATGCCGAACTGGTCGAGGTGCACGAAGCGCAGGCTGATCGCGAACGTCGTGATCGTCAGCGCGAGCGACAGCGCCATGTAGGTGCAGGCCGCGAGGATCTTGCCGTAGACGAGCGAGGTGCGGGCCACCGGCAGCGTCAGCAGCGGCTCGAGCGAGCCACGCTCGCGCTCGCCCGCCGTCGCGTCGATCGCGATGTACAGCCCGCCCATCAGCGTCGCGAAGACGATGAAGTAGCTCAGCATGCCGAACAGCGCCGTGGCGCGCGCGGCGGGCGTGGACACGTCGATCTCGTCGACCGCGATTGGTTGCACGACGGCCGGGGACAGGCCGCGGGCCGCGAGCCGCCAGCTCGCGATCCGGGCGGCGTATGCGCCGATCAGGCCCTCGGCCCGGCCGCGGTCGGCGCCCGTGCTCGTGTCCGAACTGTCCGTGTAGAGCAGCACCCGGGCCGGCTCGCCGGCGGCGATGCGCTCGGCATAGTCGTCCGGGATCACGAGCGCGAGCCGCACGCGGTGCTCGCGCACCGCCGCCGCGGCGCCCGCCGCGCCACCCGGGATCGTCCGCACGCTGACGCCCTCGCCCTCGAGGTACGCGACCAGGTTCGGTGCCACCGCGCGTCCGGCCATCGCCAGCTCGAGCGGGCGCTCGTCGTGCTCGCGGTTGCGCTCGAGCGTCACGTTCATCATCACCGCGAACAGCAGCGGCGCGCCGAGCGGCCCGAGCACGAGCGCCGAGAGCACGGTGCGCCGGTCGCGCAGGTTCTCGAGCACCTCCTTGCGCAGCACCGTCAGCAGCGCCCTCATGGCGCCGCCCCGGCGGACAGTGCCGCGACGAAGGCGTCCTCGAGCGAGCCGCCCGGCGCGGTCGCGGCGAGCTCGGCGGGCGTGCCCCGCGCGACGATCCGGCCGCGCGCCACGATCGCGATGTCATCGCACAGCGCCGCGACCTCCTGCATCACGTGGCTGGTGAACAGGATGCAGTGGCCCGCGTCGCGCAGGCGCCGCACCAGCTCGCGCACGTTGCGCGTCGCGAGCACGTCGAGCCCGGAGGTCGGCTCGTCGAGCACGAGGTTGCGCGGCTCGTGGACGAGCGCGCGGGCGAGCGACACCTTGACGCGCTCGCCCTGCGAGAACCCCTTGGTGCGGCGCGCGAGCAGCGGCCCGAGCTCGAGGAGCTCGGCGAGCACGTCGATGCGCCGCTCGAGTGCCACGCCACGGAGTCCCTGCAGCTCGCCGTAGTAGCGGATGTTCTCGCGCGCGCTGAGGTGCGGATAGAGGCCGGCGTTGTGCGGCAGCACGCCGAGCCGCGCCAGCGCCCGCTGCCGGTCGGACGCGACGTCGATGCCGTCGACGAGCGCGCGCCCGCCGTCCGGGCGCTGCACGCCATACACGAGCCGCAGCGTCGTGCTCTTGCCGGCGCCGTTCGGGCCGAGCAGGCCGGTCACGCGGCCATCGGGGGCGTCGAGGCTGATGTCGTCCACCGCGACGACGTCGCCGAACCGCTTCTCGAGTGAGTCGAGGCGGATCATGGCGCCGGACCCGACGGCCCGAGCACGAACGGGACCGGGGCGGCGTGCTCGAGGCAGGTCGCATCGAGGCCGCGCGCGGTGCCGGCGGCGAGGAACGCGGCGATCAGCCGCGGTGCGCAGCCGACCGCGAGCTGGCCGTGGGCCTGCCCCGGGACGACGACGTGGCGCGCATCCGCGAACGCCGCCGCGGCGCGCGCGCCGAACGCGGGCGGCGTCACCGGATCGAGCTCGCCGGACAGCACCAGCGCCGCGACCGGGGCGGCGAGCGGCGCGTACAGGTCCGCGTCGACGAGTCCGGCCGGCCAGCCGGCACACATCGCATCCAGGAGGTCGAACTGCGCCCGGCCGAGGTAGGACCCGGCGGCGCGCGCGCGGTCGGCCGGCGTGACGTGCGGCAGGTCCTCGCTGCAGCTCACCGCGAGGTTCATGCCGTAGGCGAGCTGCCGCTCGAGGTGCGAGCCGAAGCCGAGCAGCTGCGCGGCGAGCGGGGCGTACTCGCCCCGGCTCGCGCGATCGAGCACGTACGGCAGCAGCGCGACCGTCGCGGTCGAGTAGCCGGCCATGCGCACGGTGCCGGCGAGCGCCGTCGCGTCGATGTCGAGCTCCCGCGGCAGGCCGCTCGTGGGGTCCGGCACGCGCACGTGCGCGGGGTGCAGCGCGAGTGCAGCTCGCAGGCGCTCGAACTGCCCGGCCGGATCCGGGAATGCCCGTGTGCACGCCGGGTCCGCGTGGCAGCGCGCGAACGCGAGCCCGAGGGCGCGAACCGCGTGGTCGGTGACCGCGGGCTCCGGGCTCTCGTCCGGCGGCAGCGCGCCGTCGAGCACGACCGCACGCACGTGCGCCGCGTGGCGGCGCACGTAGTGCTCGACCACGCGCGTGCCGTAGGAGACGCCGTACAGGCTGATGCGCGGCGCGCCGAGCGCGCCTCGCACGAGGTCGAGGTCGCGCACCGCGACGCTCGTCGTGTAGTACTCGGGCCGCCCGGGCAGGGCATGGCGACACGCCGTCGCGATCTCGGTGAGGCGGGCGGCCGAGGGCGTGTTGATCTCGACGTCGGCCGGGACCTCGCAGCCGAGGCGATTCGAGCGCCCCGTGCCGCGCTGGTCGACGAGCACGAGATCGTGCCGGCGCAGCACCCGGGCGAAGGCGCCGGCGTAGGCGGCGTAGAAGTCGCTCGCCGCCTGGCCGGGACCACCGGCGACGATGAACACGGGCTCGAGCGCCGTGCTGCGATCGAGGGCCGGCACCACGGCGACCGCGAGCGTGATCCGCGTCCCCCCTGGCGCGGCCGGGTCCTCCGGCACGGACAGGTGCCCGCAGCGCGCGGCCACCGAGCCCGTCCCCGCCGGGTGCTCGAGGCGGCAGTCCGCGAGCGGCAGGGCGTCCTGGACCGCCGCCGCCCGCGCCGCCGGGCCCGGCGCGAACAGCGCGATCGAGAGCCAGACCAGGGCGTGCAGTCGGTGCATCCGCACATTGTCCAACGCGGCCCGCCCGGGCGCCAGAGACGCTAAAATCCCCCGATGCAGAACGCACAGGACTACGACGTGCTGGTCGTCGGTGGCGGCCATGCGGGTACCGAGGCGGCGCTCGCCGCGGCCCGGGCCGGCGCGCGCACGCTGCTCGTCACGCAGAGCATCGAGACGCTCGGCGCGATGAGCTGCAACCCGGCGATCGGCGGCATCGGCAAGAGCCACCTGGTGCGCGAGATCGACGCGCTCGGCGGCGCGATGGCGATCGCCGCCGACCGCGCGGCGATCCAGCTGCGGGTGCTGAACGCGAGCAAGGGCCCGGCGGTGCGCGCGACCCGGGCGCAGGCGGACCGGGCGCTCTACCGGCGCGCGATCCGCCTGCTCGTCGAGAACCAGCCGGGGCTCGCGATCTTCCAGGCCGAGATCGCCGACCTCGCGATCGAGCAGGGCCGCATCGTCGGTGCCGTGACCGCGACCGGCGTGCGCTTCGGCGCGCGCGCGCTGGTGCTGACCGCCGGCACGTTCCTCGCCGGTCGCATCCACGTCGGGCTTGAGCAGACGAGTGGCGGTCGCGCCGGCGATCCCGCCTCGAACCGGCTCGCTGCCCGGCTGCGCGAGCTGCTGCCGCGCGTCGGGCGGCTGAAGACCGGCACGCCGCCGCGCATCGACGGGCGCAGCGTGGACTTCTCGGTGATGGTGCCGCAGCCGAGCGACGATCCGCTGCCGGTGCTGTCCTACCTCGGCACCGCCGCCGACCATCCGCGCCAGGTGCCGTGCCACGTGACCTCGACCAACGAGCGCACGCACGAGCTGATCCGCGCCGCCGCCGACCGCTCGCCGATGTACACCGGCCTCATCGAGGGGCGCGGCCCGCGCTACTGTCCCTCGATCGAGGACAAGGTGGTGCGCTTCGCCGCGCGCACCGGCCATCAGGTCTTCGTCGAGCCGGAGGGCCTCGAGACCCACGAGCTGTACCCGAACGGCATCTCGACGAGCCTGCCCTACGACGTGCAGGTGGCGATGGTGCAGAGCATCCGTGGCTTCGAGCGCGCCCACCTGACCCGGCCGGGCTACGCGATCGAGTACGACTTCTTCGACCCGCGCGACCTCGAGGTGACGCTGCAGGCGAAGGCGCTGCCGGGCCTGTACCTCGCCGGCCAGGTCAACGGCACGACCGGCTACGAGGAGGCCGCGGCGCAGGGCCTCGTCGCGGGCCTGAACGCGGCGCGCGCGGCGCAGGGGCAGGGCGGCTGGGCGCCGCGCCGCGCCGAGGCCTACATCGGCGTCATGCTCGACGACCTCGTCACCCGCGGCGCGCCCGAGCCCTACCGGATGTTCACGAGCCGCGCCGAGTACCGCCTCAGCCTGCGCGAGGACAATGCCGACGAGCGCCTGACGCCGGTCGGCCGCACGCTCGGCCTCGTCGACGACGCGCGCTTCGCGTTCCACGAGGCGAAGCGCGCCGCGATCGCCGCGGGCGGCGCGCCGGAGGGCGCCGACGCGCGCCTCGGCGCGCAGGTCGCGCTCGCGATCGCGGTCGAGGCGAAGTACCACGGCTACCTCGCGCGCCAGGAGGCCGAGGTCGCGCGCCTCGCGCGCAGCGAGTCGCGCGCGCTGCCGGTGGATCTCGACTACGACGCCGTGCGCGGGCTCTCCAACGAGGTGCGCGAGCGCCTCGCCGAGGTCCGGCCCGGCACGCTCGGCCAGGCCGCGCGCATCCCGGGACTGACGCCGGCGGCGGTGTCGCTGCTGCTCGTGCACCTGAAGCGCCTCGGCCGGACCGGATGAACAGCGTCCCGCGCCAGTACGCGCTCGCGCTCGGGCTTGCGCTGCCGCTGGCCGCGCCCGCGGTCCCGGCGGCCGCGCCCGCGGCGACGGCCGCGCCGCTCGAGGCGGCGACGCGCACGCTCACCGAGGCCTACGCGACCTCGATCGTCGACAAGCTGTGCACCGTCCAGTCGCTCATCGACTTCGACGTCGCGCGCGTGCACAAGGAGCGCCCCGACCTCGGCACGGAGCCGCTCGCCGAGTACCGCCGCCACCTCGAGGCGACCGCACCGGAGCTGCGCGCCGCCTGCGACAAGCGCGTGCGCGATGCGCTCGGCGGCGAGGGCGGGCCGCTCGCGCACTACGGCGAGCGCCTGCGCACGGAACTCGCGAAGGCGCCGCTGCCGCGGGAGTTCGAGCAGCTGCGCGCGTACCTCGACTCGCCGGCCGGGCGCCACGCCGAGGCCGCGCGTCGTGCCGTCGACGCGGAGGCGTACCTCGCGTTCGTGCAGTGGGGACAGCGCTTCGCGCGGCCGCTGTACGACGAACTCGGCATGATGCTGCGCGCCGATGTCGGGCCGCTGCCGCCGCAGCCGGCCGGGGCCGCCGCCCCGGCGCCAGCGGCGGCGGGCACCGCGCCCGGAACGCCGATCGAGCGCGCCCGCGTGCGCAACGGCGCCTCGCTCGGCAGCGCCTGCGAATCATTCTACCCGGTGACGTCACGGCGGCTGAACGAGGAGGGCAGTGTCGTGCTCCTCGTCTACGTGCTCGCGACCGGGCGCATTGGCAGCGTGCTCGTGGACAGCTCGAGCGGCTTCCCGGCACTCGATGTCGCCGCCGCCGGCTGCATCGGTGCCGTGGCGGAGTTCGAGCCGCAGCGGCGCGAGGGCCAGCCGGTCGCGTCCTGGCAGCGCATGAAATGGACCTGGCGCCTGAGCAACTGACCCGCGCGGCGGCGGCGCCCGCGCCCCGCGCAACCGCCTGCGCCTGCTCGGATTTCCGGTCGCCCCGGGGACCGGCCGGGGCTCGGCGCCCGATCCGGGCGCGGGGCCTGGGGGCGGCCCGGGGGTGCGGCGCCGGGATTCCACGATTGTGGAATTTTCCGGGGCGCATCCGTACCATGCGCGGGCTTCGAATTGCGTCAGGAACAAGCCGATCGCGGCAGGCGGAGTGGTATGGGATTCATCACGGTGACTCGTTCGGTGTTCGCGCTCGCGTGCTGCGCGCTCGGTCTGTCCACGGCGGTCCAGGCGGACACGCCGGCCGGTGACCGGGCCCGCGGCCAGAAGGTGGCCTACACCTGCCTCGGCTGCCACGGCATCCCCGACTACCGGAACGCCTACCCGAACTACCGCGTGCCGAAGCTCGGCGGCCAGCACGAGGGGTACCTCGTCTCGGCGCTGACCGAGTACCGCGGCGGCGCCCGCCCGCATCCGACGATGCGCGGCCAGGCCTCGAGCGTGACCGAGCAGGACATCCGCGACGTCGCCGCGTACTTCGCGACGACGACCCCGGTCGCGTCCTCGGGCAAGGCCACCGGCACCGCGCCGGCCGCCGCTGCGACCTGCGCCGCCTGCCACGGCCCGGACGGCGTCGGCATCACCGGCGACTTCCCGACCCTCGCCGGCCAGCACGCCGACTACATCGAGCAGGCGCTGAAGGCGTACCGCTCGGGCAAGCGCCAGAACGCCGTGATGGCGCCGATGGCTGCGGCGTTGAAGGATGAGGACATCCATGCGCTGGCGCTGTACTTCTCGCAGCAGTCGCCGTCGCTGTGGGTGCCGCTGCCGCAGAAGACCGCCTCGGCCCGCTGAGCCGTGGGCGCGGATTCGGCGCACGATCCGGGGCCGGCGCAAGCCGGCCTCGTCGTCTGCGGGGTCCGTGATTTCGAGGCGGGCATCTCGGCGATCGATACCCACTACGTGCGTCCCGAGCTCGACGCCAGCCACCTGATCGTCCACGGCGGGCGCGCGGCGTTCGTCGACACGGGCACGACCCGGTCGGTCCCGCACCTGCTCGCGGCGCTCGAGGCGAAGGGGCTCGCGCGCGAGGCGGTCGACTGGGTCTTCCTGACGCATGTGCACCTCGACCACGCCGGCGGTGCCGGCACCCTGCTCGAGGCGCTGCCCCGGGCCCGTGCCGTCGTGCACCCGCGGGGCGCCGCCCACCTCGCCGACCCGCGCAAGCTCGAGGCGGCCACCCGCGAGGTCTACGGCGATGCGCTCTACGACCGGCTGTACGGCCCGATCCGGCCGATCCCGGTCGAGCGGATCGTCCCGGCCGGCGATGGCAGCGAGCTGGCGCTCGCCGGGCGGCGGTTCCGGTTCGTCCATACGCCCGGCCACGCGCTGCACCATCTCGCGATCCACGACCCGGACGCCCGGGTCGTGTTCACCGGCGACACGTTCGGCGTCTCGTACCGCGCCCTCGACGTCGACGGCCGGCCGTTCGTGCTGCCGGCGACGACCCCGACGCAGTTCGATCCGGACCAGCTCGAGGCCTCGTTCGACCGGGTCGAGGGCTGCGCGCCGGAGGCCGTGTTCCTGACGCACTACAGCCGGGTCGGGGAGGTCGCGCGGCTGGCCCGGGACCTGCACCGGTCGATCCGGGAGTACGTCGCCATCGCCGGGCGCCGGGCGGGCGACGCCGATCCCCTCGCGGCGATCACCGCCGAGATGACCGCCTGGCACTGGGCCCGCCTCGACGACCACGGCGACCGCCAGGGGGACGCCGAGCGCCGCGCCGTGCTCGGGGACGACATCCGCCTGAATGCCGCCGGGGTCCTCTCCTGGCTGACCCGCCGGCGATCCTGAACGATCGACCAAGGCGCGCCCGGCGGGCACCGCCGGGCCTCCCGGGCTGGGTTATACTGCGGCGCACAACGAGCAGAGGGGTACGCGCATGTCCCGTTCACCGACATCGGCCGGGGGCCGTTTCCGGGCCGCACTCGAGTCAGAGCGGCCGCTGCAGGTCGCCGGTGCCGTCAATGCGTACTCGGCGCTGCTCGCCGAGCGCGCCGGCTTCAAGGCGATCTACCTGTCCGGCGCCGGCGTCGCGAACGCCTCGTTCGGGCTTCCGGACCTCGGCATCACCTCGCTCAACGATGTCTGCGAGGACGTGCGCCGCATCACCGGCGCCACCGACCTGCCGCTGCTCGTCGATGCCGACACCGGCTGGGGCGCCGCGTTCAACATCGCGCGCACGACGACCGACCTGATCAAGTCCGGCGCCGCCGGCATGCACCTCGAGGACCAGGTCGCGGCCAAGCGCTGCGGCCACCGGCCCGGCAAGGCGCTGGTCTCCACCGAGGAGATGGTCGACCGCATCAAGGCCGCGGTCGACGGCCGCACGGACGACGAGTTCGTGATCATGGCGCGCACCGACGCGCACGCGGTCGAAGGCCAGCAGGCGGCGGTCGACCGGGCGCTCGCCTACGTCGAGGCCGGCGCCGACATGATCTTCGCCGAGGCGCTGAACACGCTCGACGAGTACCGCCAGTTCACGCGCGCGGTCACGGTCCCGGTACTCGCCAACATCACCGAGTTCGGCAAGACGCCGCTCTTTACGACGACGGAGCTCGGCGATGCCGGCATCCGCCTCGCGCTGTATCCGCTGTCGGCGTTCCGCGCGATGAGCCAGGCCGCGCTCGCCGTGTATGGCGAGCTGCGCAAGTCCGGCACCCAGAAGGCGGTGCTCGACCGGATGCAGACGCGCATGGAGCTCTACGACGTGCTCGGCTACCACGAGTACGAGCAGAAGCTGGACAGCCTGTTCTCGAAGTAAGACATCCGACGCCAGAGCAGAGGGGGTAGAGCCGTGAGCACCGAGACCCAAGCGCCCGCAGCGGCGCCGAAGCCGAAGAAGTCCGTCGCCCTGTCGGGCGTCGTCGCCGGCAACACCGCGCTCTGTACGGTCGGGCGCAGCGGCAACGACCTGCACTACCGCGGCTACGACATCCTCGAGACCGCGGTCGCCTCCCAGTTCGAGGAGATCGCGCACCTGCTGATCCACGGCCACCTGCCGACGACGAGCGAGCTTGCCGCCTACAAGACCAAGCTGAAGGCGCTCAGGGGCCTGCCGCTCGTCGTGCGCGACGTGCTCGAATCCCTGCCCGCCGCCTCGCATCCGATGGACGTGATGCGCTCCGGCGTCTCGGCGCTCGGCTGCGCACTGCCGGAGAAGGACGACCACGGCGTCGCCGGCGCCAGGGACATCGCCGACCGGCTGATCGCCTCCACCGGCTCGATGCTCTGCTACTGGTACCACTTCGCGCACAACGGCCGGCAGATCGACGTCGAGACCGACGACGACTCGATCGGCGGGCACTTCCTGACGATGCTGCACGGCAAGGCGCCGCCGGCCAAGTGGGTGCGCGCGATGCACACCTCGCTGAACCTCTACGCCGAGCACGAATTCAACGCGAGCACGTTCGCCGCGCGCGTCGTCGCGGGCACCGGGTCCGACATGTATTCGGCGATCACCGCCGCGATCGGCGCGCTCAGGGGCCCGAAGCACGGCGGCGCCAACGAGGCCGCCTTCGAGATCCAGAAGCGCTATCGCACGCCGGACGAGGCCGAGGCCGACATCCGCGCGCGCGTCGCGAACAAGGAAGTGGTCATCGGCTTCGGCCACCCGGTCTACACGATCGGCGATCCGCGCAACGAGGTCATCAAGGGCGTGGCCCGGGAGCTGGCCGAGGCGGCCGGGGATACGCGCATGTTCGACATCGCCGCGCGCCTCGAGACCACCATGTGGGACATCAAGAAGATGTTCCCCAACCTCGACTGGTACAGCGCCGTCAGCTACCACCTGATGGGCGTGCCGACGGCGATGTTCACGCCGCTGTTCGTGATCTCGCGCACGACCGGCTGGGCGGCGCACGTGATCGAGCAGCGCGAGGACGGCAAGATCATCCGACCGAGCGCCAACTACACCGGTCCCGAGCCGCGCAAGTTCGTGCCGATCTCCGCACGCTGATTCCAGACGCCCCGGGTCCCCCGCCATGAACACCGCGTACCGCAAGCCACTGCCCGGCACCGAGCTCGAGTACTACGATGCGCGGGCCGCGATCGAGGCCCTGGCGCCCGGCGCCTGGGACGGCCTGCCGTACACCTCGCGCGTGCTCGCCGAGAACCTCGTGCGCCGCTGCGACCCCGCGACGCTCGCCGCCTCGCTCGGGCAGCTGGTCGGCCGCCGGCGCGAGCTCGACTTCCCGTGGTTCCCGGCCCGCGTCGTGTGCCACGACATCCTCGGCCAGACCGCGCTCGTCGACCTGGCGGGCCTGCGCGATGCGATCGCGCTGAAGGGCGGGGACCCGGCGCAGATCAATCCCGTGGTGCCCACCCAGCTCGTGGTCGACCATTCGCTCGCCGTCGAGTACGGCGGCTTCGAGAAGGACGCGTTCGCGAGGAACCGCGCCGTCGAGGAGCGCCGCAACGTCGATCGCTTCGACTTCATCCAGTGGACCAAGAAAGCGTTCCGGAACGTCGACGTGATTCCGCCGGGCAACGGCATCCTCCACCAGATCAACATCGAACGCATGTCGCCGGTGGTGCAGGTCAAGGACGGCGTCGCCTACCCGGACACGCTGATCGGCACGGATTCGCACACGCCGATGGTGGACGCGCTCGGCGTCGTCGGCATCGGCGTCGGCGGCCTCGAGGCCGAGAGCGTGATGCTCGGGCGCGCCGTGTGGATGCGCCTGCCGGACATCGTCGGCGTGAAGCTCGCAGGCCGCGCCGGCCCCGGCATCACCGCGACCGACGTCGTGCTCGCGCTCACCGAGTTCCTCAGGAAGGCGAAGGTCGTCTCGACCTACCTCGAGTTCTTCGGCCCGGGCGCCGCGAACCTCACGCTCGGCGACCGCGCGACGATCTCGAACATGGCGCCGGAGTTCGGCGCGACGGCGGCGCTCTTTGCGATCGACGAGCGCACGCTCGCGTACCTCAAGATGACCGCGCGCGAGCCCGCGCAGATCCGGCTCGTCGAGACCTACGCGAAGGCGGCGGGCCTGTGGGCCGGCACGCTCGAGAAGGTCGAGTACGAGCGCGTGCTCGAGTTCGACTTGGGCTCCGTCGTGCGCACGATCGCCGGTCCCGCGAACCCGCACCAGAAGATCCCGACCTCGACGCTCGCCGAGCGCGGCCTCGCGAAAGTCTACGACGACACGCCGGGGCAGATGCCGGACGGCGCGGTGATCATCGCCGCGATCACGAGCTGCACCAACACCTCGAACCCGCGCAACATGATCGCGGCGGGCCTCCTTGCCAGGAACGCCAACGCGCGTGGCCTCACGCGCAAGCCCTGGGTGAAGTCCTCGCTCGCGCCGGGCTCGAAGACCGTGCAGCTGTACCTGGAGGAGGCGGGCCTGCTCGGGGACCTGCAGAAGCTCGGCTTCGACGTCGTCGGGTTCGCCTGCACCTCCTGCAACGGCATGAGCGGCGCGCTCGATCCGGACATCGAGAAGGAGATCCTCGAACGCAACCTCTACACGACGGCGGTGCTGTCGGGGAACCGCAACTTCGAGGGCCGCATCCATCCGCGCGCGAAGGAGGCCTACCTCGCCTCGCCGCCGCTCGTGGTCGCCTACGCGATCGCAGGCACCGTGCGCGTCGACATCGAGAAGGACGCGCTTGGGCTAGACCGGCACGGCAAGCCGGTGCGGCTCGTGGACCTGTGGCCGGACGACGCGGAGATCGACGCGATCATCGCCAAGAGCGTGAAGCCCGAGTTCTACCGCCGGGTGTACGAGCCGATGTTCACGTTCGCGGTCGAATCCGGTGAGAAGGTGAGCCCGCTGTACGACTGGCGACCGATGAGCACCTACATCCGCCGACCCCCTTACTGGGAAGGCGCGCTTGCGGGCGAGCGGACGCTCACCGGCATGCGCCCGCTCGCGGTGCTGCCCGACAACATCACCACCGACCACCTGTCGCCGTCGAACGCGATCCTGCCGGAGAGCGCGGCCGGGGAATACCTCGCGAAGATGGGCCTGCCGGTCGAGGACTTCAATTCCTACGCGACGCACCGGGGCGATCACCTGACCGCGCAGCGCGCCACGTTCGCCAACCCGCGTCTCAGGAACGAGATGGCGAAGGGTGCCGACGGCAAGGTGCGCGAAGGGTCGCTCACCCGCATCGAACCGGACGGCCAGGTTGTGCGGATGTGGGAGGCGATCGAGACCTACATGGCGCGCAAGCAGCCGCTGATCATCGTCGCCGGGGCCGACTACGGCCAGGGCTCCTCGCGCGACTGGGCGGCGAAGGGCGTGCGCCTCGCCGGCGTCGAGGCGATCGTCGCGGAAGGGTTCGAGCGCATCCACCGCACCAATCTCGTGGGCATGGGCGTGCTGCCGCTGGAGTTCCAGCCCGGCACCAACCGCATCACGCTCGGGCTGGACGGCACGGAGACCTACGACGTCGTGGGCACGCGTGCGCCGCGCGCGACGCTCACGCTCGTGATCCACCGCAAGAATGGCGAGCGCGTCGAGGTGCCGGTGACCTGCCGGCTCGATGCCGCCGAGGAGGTCTCGATCTACGAGGCCGGCGGCGTGCTGCAGCGCTTCGCGCAGGATTTCCTCGAGGCACGCGCCGGCTGACCGCCGCGCCGCTGACGCGCCCGCCGGGCGCCACGGGACACGCATGGCACACGCACCGCAGATCCGGATTCCCGCCACGTACATGCGTGGCGGCACCAGCAAGGGCGTCTTCTTCCGCGTCGACGACCTGCCCGAGCGCGCGCGCGTGCCGGGCGCGGCACGCGACGCGCTGCTGCTCAGGGTGATCGGCAGCCCCGATCCCTACGCCAAGCAGATCGACGGCATGGGCGGCGCCACCTCGAGCACCAGCAAGACCGTGCTGCTCGCGAAGAGCGCGCGCCCCGACCACGACGTCGACTACCTGTTCGGCCAGGTGTCGATCGACAAGGCCTTCGTCGACTGGAGCGGCAACTGCGGCAACCTGTCGGCCGCGGTCGGCCCGTTCGCGATCTCGAACGGGCTCGTCGATGCGGCGCGCGTGCCCGCCGATGGCGTCGCGCTCGTGCGCATCTGGCAGGCGAACATCGGCAAGACGATCCTCGCGCACGTGCCGATGGCGGCCGGCGCCGTGCAGGAGACCGGCGGCTTCGAGCTCGACGGGGTCACGTTCCCCGCCGCCGAGGTCGAGCTCGAGTTCATGGACCCGGCCGCGGAGGAGGATGGCGCCGGCGGCGCGATGTTCCCGACCGGCCGGCTCGTCGACGACCTCGAGGTCCCCGGCGTCGGCACGCTCCGGGCGACGATGATCAACGCCGGCATCCCGACGATCTTCGTCGACGCCGCGGCGATCGGCTACGACGGCACGGAGCTGCAGGACGCGATCAACGGCGATCCGAAGGCGCTCGCGATGTTCGAGTCGATCCGCGCCCACGGCGCGCAGCGGATGGGGCTGATCCGGGACCTCGGCGAGGCGACGAAGCGCCAGCACACGCCGAAGGTCGCGTTCGTCGCGCCGCCGAAGGACTACGTCGCCTCGAGCGGCCGGCCGGTCGCGGCCGGGGACGTCGACCTGCTGGTGCGGGCGCTGTCGATGGGCAAGCTGCACCACGCGATGATGGGCACCGCGGCGGTCGCGATCGGCACCGCGGCGGCGATCCCCGGCACGCTCGTCAGCCTCGCCGCGGGCGGCGGCGCGAAGAGCCCCGTCCGCTTCGGCCATCCGTCCGGGACACTCCGGGTCGGCGCCGAGGCGCGCCAGTCCGGCGCGGACTGGATCGTCACCCGCGCGATCATGAGCCGCAGCGCGCGCGTGCTGATGGAAGGCTGGGTGCGCGTGCCCGGGGACGCGTTCTAGCCTGCTGCCGCGACGCGTCGCCCCCATGGCGCGACGGGCCGCCGGCGCGCTGCGACGAACCGCGGCCCGTGGGCCCCTCGCGACGCCACCATGCGCCGTGCATTCGCCGCGCCAGGGCGCCGCCGGATGCGGCATGATCGGGCATTCGCGGGCGGAACCCGCGCACCATTCCAAGGGATCGGGGAGACATCCATGAAGAAGTTCTGGCGCATCACGGGCTGGACCGCCCTCGTGCTCGCGATCGTGCTCGGCTACGCCGGCTACCGGACGATCTGGGGCACGCCCTTCACGCTGAACGCACTGGCGAACCGCCAGGCGCTCTTCTTCCTGATCAAGAACCCGGAGCTGTTCACCGCGGTCGGCATCGCCGACGGCACGGTCTTCGACCATCACTCCGACAAGCTGGCCGCGGTCGGCGTCGCCAAGCGCGACCAGGACTACGCGGACGCCGAGCAGTACCTCGCCGAGGTGCGGCGCTTCGACCGCGCGAAGCTGAAGCCCCAGGAGCAGATCACCTACGACATCCTGGTCGATCTGTACTCCACCAGCCTCGCGTTCAAGCGCTTCGACTGGCTCTCGTCCGAAGGCCTGTACCCGATCGCACCGATGTGGGGTGGCGAGGTCATGCTGCCGAGCTTCCTCGAGTCGCAGCACGTCGTGAAGAACGAGAAGACGGCGCGCAACTACGTCAAGCGCCTCGAGGCCACCGGCACGAAGCTCGACGGCCTGACCGCGGAAATGGAGCGCCAGGCCAAGCTCGGCGTGGTGCTGCCGCCCGCGCTGCTCGAGCGTTCGCTCGTGCTCGTGCACGATGCCATCGAGCCCAAGCCTGCCGACCACGCGCTCGTGACCTCGTTCGTCACCAAGATGGAGAAGGTCAAGGAGCTCGACGCGAAGACCCGCGACGAGCTGAAGGCCGCGGCGATCGCGGCGGTGACCGACAAGGTCTACCCGGCGTTCGCGCGCATGAAGGTCGCGCTCGAGGGCCTGCGCGAGGCATCGGCGAACCAGGCCGCGGGCGTCGGCCGCCTGCCGGATGGCGCGGCGTACTACGCCGCGATGCTGAAGCAGATGACGACGACCGACTACACGCCCGCCGAGATCCACGAGATGGGCCTGAAGGAGGTCGAGCGGATCTCGGCCGAGATGGACGAGCTTTTGAAGGCGCAGGGCCTCGCCAAGGGTGCCGTCGGCGAGCGCATGCAGGCGCTCACGAAGGACCCGCGGTTCCTGCTGCCGAACGACGACGCCGGCCGCAAGGAGGCGCTCGCGCGCTTCCAGAAGATCCTCGACGAGATGAACGCGAGGATGCCGCAGTACTTCCGCACCGTGCCGACCACGCACCTCGTCGTCGAGCGCGAGTCGCTGGCGGCCGAGAAGGGCGCCGCGGGCGCGCACTACGAGCCGGCCGCGATGGACGGCTCGCGCCCGGGGCGCTTCGTCGTCACGCTGCGCGACCTCGGGGAGCTGCCGACCTTCGGCATGAAGACGCTCGCCTACCACGAGGGCATCCCGGGGCATCACTTCCAGATTGCGACGGCGCAGAACCTCAAGGACCTGCCGCTGATCCGCCAGCAGACGCTGTACTCGGCGTATGCCGAGGGCTGGGCGCTGTATGCGGAGCGCTTCGCCGCCGAGATCGGCGCCTACAAGGACGACCCGTTCGGCGACCTCGGCCGGCTGCAGGCGGAGCTCTTCCGGGCGGTGCGGCTCGTGGTCGACACGGGCCTGCACGCCGACGGCTGGAGCCGCGAGCAGGCGATCAAGTACATGGTCGACACCGCCGGCATGCACGAGGCCGAGGTCACCTCCGAGGTCGAGCGCTACATGGGCCTGCCGGGCCAGGCCTGCGCCTACAAGGTCGGGCAGCTGAAGATCCTCGCGCTGCGCGAGAAGGCGAAGCTCGCGCTCGGCGACAAGTTCGACATCAAGGCGTTCCACGCGGTCGTGCTCGAGAACGGCGGCGTGCCGCTGACCCTGCTCGAGCGCTTCGTCGACGAGTGGATCGCGAGCGTCAAGGGCGCCGGCTGAGGCGCCACCGGCGGCGCGGTTCCACGGCGGCGGGACCGCGCGCCGGCGTAGACTAGCGCGATGGATGCACACGCCCGCGCACTGCTCGCCTCGGGGGCCCTCGACCTCGGGCTCACGCTCGACGACCGCCAGGTCGACCGGCTGCTCGGGCTGCTGGACCTCGTGCTCGAGTGGAACCAGAAGATCAACCTGACGGCGATCACCGAGCCCGCGGCGATGGTGCAGAAGCACCTGCTCGACAGCCTGACCGTGCAGCCGTGGATCCGCGGTCCGTTCGTCACCGACGTCGGCACCGGCGCCGGGTTCCCGGGCCTGCCGCTCGCGATCGTCAATCCGTCGATCCGCTTCACGCTGGTCGACTCGATCGCCAAGAAGGTCCGCTTCGTCGAGCACGCGATCGACGTGCTCGGCCTCACCGAGGTCGACGCCGTGTGCTCGCGCGCCGAGGCGCTGAAGCCCGCGCAGCGCTCCGCGACCGTCGTGTCGCGGGCGCTGTCGACCGTGCCTGAGTTCGTGCGCCACGCCGGGCACCTGTGCGCGAACGCCGGGCGGATGCTCGCGATGAAGGGCCGCGATCCGTCGGCCGAGCTCACCGACCTGCCGCGCGGCTGGCTCGTGAAGGGGGTCGCGCACCTCGCGGTGCCGGGCCTGCCCGACGAGCGGCACCTCGTGGTGCTCGAGCGCGAGCCGAGGCCGTGATCGACCCGGCCGCGATCACCGGAGTCGCGGCGCCGGCGCCGGGGGCGTCCGCCGCGCTCGCGCCCGGCCGCGAATGGCTGCGCCTGCCGGTGCCAGGCTCGCTGCGGCACATCAACGTCTGGCTGCTCGACGATGGCGACGGCCTGACGCTCGTCGACACCGGCATGAACGTCCCCGAGGCCCGTGCCGCGTGGGAGGGACCGCTCGATGGGGTCCTCGCCGGGCGGCCGCTCAGGCGCATCGTCTGCACCCACCACCATCCGGACCACGCCGGTCTCGCCGGGTGGCTCGCGACGCGCCACGGCGCGCGGGTCTGGATGTCGGCCGCCGAGTACGACCTCGTCGAGCGGGCCTACCGCGAGGTCGGGGATGCCGCGGCCCTGGCCGCGCGCCGCGCGGCGTTCGCGCGCGACGGCCTCGAGGTCGACGAGCGTTCGGTGCGCGTGCTGTCCGGTGCCGGCTACCTCGGCGTGATGTCGGGGTGCCCGGCGGACGTCGGCATCCTCGCCGCCGGCGATACGCTCGAGGCCGGCGGCCGCACGTGGCGGGTGCTCGAACTCGCCGGGCACACGGACGGGCAGCTGCTGTTGCACGACCCCGCGGCCGGCCTGCTGATCATTGGCGACCAGGTGCTGCCGCACATCAGCGCGAACGTCGGCATCTACCCGGAACGGCGTGACGACGACCCGCTCGCCTCGTACCTCGCCTCGTTCGACGCGCTCGAGGCGCTAGCCCCCGAACCCGTGGTGCTGCCCTCCCACGGCGAGCCGTTCCAGGGGCTGCGGGCGCGGATCCGGGTGCTGCGGGCCCACCACGGGGCGCGCCTCGAGGCCGTGGAACGCCTCTGCCGGGAGCCGGTCACGGCCGCCGAGGCCGCGATGCAACTCTATCGCGGGGCGCTCGATCCTCTGAACCGGGTGCTCGCGTTCGGCGAGACGCTCGCGCACCTCAGGCTGCTCGAGACCCGGGGGCGGGTGCAGGTCCGGGAGCACCCCGGCGGCCCGCGGCGGTTCGTCGCCACCACTCCCGGGGGCTGAGCGCGGGGCGCGGTGTTATTCTGGCCGACCTATGAACCGGACCATCGCCATCGCCAACCAGAAGGGGGGCGTCGGCAAGACCACCACTGCCGTGAACCTGACCGCGTCGCTGGCGGCGACCAAGCGGCGCGTGCTGCTCGTCGACCTCGACCCGCAGGGCAACGCGACGATGGGCTGCGGCATCGACAAGCGCACCGTCGCGCGGTCGGCGTGCGAGGTGCTGCTCGGCGAGTGCCCGGCGGCGGAGGCCGTGGTGCGCGTGGAGCCGGGCGGCTTCGACCTGATCCCGGGCAACCAGGACCTGACGGCGGCCGAGGTGCGGCTGCTCGGCCTGCTCGCGGGCCGTGAAATCAAGCTCAAGCAGGCGCTCGCGCCGCTCAAGCTCGCGCCCTACGACCTGATCCTGATCGACTGCCCGCCGGCGCTCAACATGCTGACGGTCAACGCGCTGGTCGCGGCCGACACGGTGCTGATCCCGATGCAGTGCGAGTATTACGCGCTCGAGGGGCTGTCCTCGCTGCTGTCGACGATCGAGCAGGTGCGCGAGAGCATCAACCCGGCGCTCCGGCTCGAGGGGATCCTGCGCACGATGCACGATCCGCGCAACAACCTCGCCAACGAGGTCAGCTCGCAGCTGATCGAGCACTTCGACGACAAGGTGTTCCGCACGGTGATCCCGCGCAACGTGCGGCTCGCCGAGGCGCCCTCGTTCGGCCTGCCGGCGCTGTACCACGACAAGGAATCCCGCGGCGCGCTCGCCTACCTCGCGCTCGCGGGCGAGATGATCCGCCGCGAGGACGAACCGGCCGGGGCCGCCCTCGCCGAGAACACGGAGAGCGATTGATGAGCGTGAAGAAGCCGGCCCTCGGGCGCGGACTCGGCGCCCTGCTCGGCGAGTCGACCGCGCGCCAGATCACGGCGAACGCCGCCGCGGTCGCCGCCGCGCGCCCGCCGGTCGATGAGCTGACCCGGCTGCCGCTCGACCTGCTGCAGCGCGGCAAGTACCAGCCGCGCAGCGACATGCGCGCGGATTCGCTGACGGAGCTCGCCGAGTCGATCAAGGCGCAGGGCATCGTCCAGCCGATCGTGGTGCGCCCGGTCGGTACGGCCGGCCCCGGCGCCTCGCAGCGCTACGAGATCATCGCCGGCGAGCGCCGCTGGCGCGCCGCCCAGATCGCGGGGCTCGCCGAGATCCCCGCCGTCGTCCGCCACGTGCCGGACGAGGCCGCGGTCGCGATGGCGCTGATCGAGAACATCCAGCGCGAGGACCTGAACCCGCTGGAAGAGGCGCGCGCGCTCGAGCGGCTGGTCAACGAGTTCTCGCTGACCCACCAGGACGCGGCGGCGGCGGTCGGCCGCTCGCGCGCGACCGTGTCGAACCTGCTGCGGCTCCTCGAGCTCGCCGACGAGGTCAAGGTGCTGGTCGCCAATCGCGAGATCGAGATGGGCCACGCCCGGGCACTGCTCGGGCTCGCCAACCGCCGCCAGCAGGTGGAGCTCGCCGCCGAGGTGGCCAAGAAGGGGCTGTCGGTGCGCGAGACCGAGGCGCTGGTGCGCAGGCTCTCGGCCGCGACCCGCGGCGGCGGGGCGGCGGCCGGCGGGGCCGGGCAGGGCGGTTCGGACGCGGACGTGCGCCGGCTCGAGAACGAACTCAGCGAGAAGCTGGGCGCCCGGGTCGCGTTCAAGCAGGGCGCGGGCGGCCGGGGGCAGCTCGTGATCAGCTATTCGTCCCACGAAGAACTCGACGGGATCCTCGCGCACATCCACTGAACCGCGTCTATTCCCAGCAGGAACAGGTACTTGGCGCAACCGGCCGAGTGCGCGTGGTGGTAAGTGCGGACCCGCGCCTTTCTTGAAGCACTGCAAAAAGATGCCTATAATGCGCGCGCTTCGCAGCCGGTCCGGCTGTCGGGCGCCGCACGTGCGCGAGTGGGCCACGCCATCGGGGGGACCCGGACGTGGCTTTTTTGTGGTCCCGGCGTCCGGTGGTGGTGAGCGAACCTGGTGAACGATCCCAGCCCCCGCCTGCTGACGCCGGTCGCCGCCGAGAGGCGGGCGGCCCTCGGGGTGGTTCGTCGCCAGGCGCTGGTGGCGCTCGCGCTCGCGCTCGCCACCGGGCTCGGGTTCGGATTCGAGGCCGGGCGCTCGGTGCTGCTCGGCGGTGGCGTGGGTGTGGTGGCGACGCTGTTCTTCGTCCTCGCGCTCTTCCGGCATCGGGAGGGCACGCCGGCGGCGAGGGTCGCGTTCGGCTTCTACCTCGGCCAGGTGCTGAAGGTGCTGCTCACCGTGGCGCTGCTGGCCCTGGTGTTTCGGTCCCGAGGGGCGACGCCACTGGCGGTGCTCGCGGGGTACATGGCGACTTACCTCGCCTACTGGTTCACGCCCCACGGGCCGGCCTCGCGCTGGTAAGGGGGCCGGGCCGGGATAGGGAACAAGAACGAATCGGAAGCTGAAGCTGATGTCCGGACCTTCCAGCAGCGAATACATCCCGCATCACCTGCAGCACCTGCGCTATGACCTCGTGAAGGGGGAATGGGCGCACGATGCGACCGGGCTGATCAACTTCCACCTGATCAACGTCGACACGCTGGTGATGTCGGTGTCGATGGGCGTGCTGTTTCTCGCGCTCTTCTACGCCGCCGCCCGCAAGGCGACCGCCGGCGTGCCGGGCCGCTTCCAGGCGTTCATCGAGATCGTGGTCGAGTTCGTCGACGCGCGCGTCGGCGAGGTGTTCCACGGCGATCGCAAGTTCCTCGCGCCGCTCGCGCTGACGATCTTCTGCTGGGTCATTCTGATGAACGTGCTCGACCTGCTGCCGCTCGACGTGCCGGGCCTGTTCGCCCACGCCGCCGGCGCCGAGCACTTCCGCGTCGTGCCGACCGCCGACATCAACACCACGTTCGCGATGTCGCTCACCGTGCTCGTGCTGATCCTCGCGTTCAGCGTCAAGGCGAAGGGCGTGGGTGGCTTCGGCCACGAGCTGGTCACGGCGCCGTTCGGCAAGCACCCGGCGCTGTGGATCCCGAACCTCGCCCTCAACATGGTCGAGCTGCTCGCGAAGCCCGTGTCGCTGGCGATGCGACTGTTCGGCAACATGTACGCCGGCGAGCTCGTGTTCATGCTGATCGCGCTGATGGGCTTCGCCGCGGCTTCGGCATTCGGCCACGGCGGAGTGGTCGGTGGCGCGGCAGCCTCGCTGGGCCAAATCTGCATGGCAGCCGCCTGGGCGATCTTCCACATCCTGATCGTGCTGCTGCAGGGCTTCATCTTCATGGTCCTGACCGTCGTGTACATCTCGATGGCGCAGGAACACCACTAGCCGCCGGCCGGGCCGACGGGAACGACTTCGACTTAGACTGACTTTTCTTCAGGAGACGACCATGAACGAGTTCATTTCGCACATCCAGGCCTTCACCGCCCTCGGCATCGGCATCATCATCGGCCTGGGTGCGGTCGGCGCCTGCATCGGCATCGGCATCATGGGCTCGAAGTTCCTCGAGTCGGCGGCCCGCCAGCCCGAGCTGATGCCGCGCCTGCAGGGCAGCATGTTCCTGCTCGCCGGCCTCATCGACGCGGCGTTCCTGATCGGCGTCGCCATCGCGATGTTCTTCGCGTTCGCGAACCCGCTGCTTGCCACGCTGCAGCACTAAGAAAACGCCCGACCGGCCCCTGTTCGGACCGCGAGTACCGTCATGCAGATCAACGCGACCCTGATCGGACAGGCAATAGCCTTCCTGATCCTGATCTGGTTCAGCTGGAAGGTCATCTGGCCGCCGCTGACCAGCGCGATCGACGCACGTCAGAAGAAGATCGCCGACGGCCTCGCCGCCGCCGATCGTGGCCAGAAGGACCTCGAGGATGCCAAGAGCCAGGCGCTCGCGATCGTCCGCGAGGCGCACGGCAAGGCCGCCCAGGTCGTCGACCAGGCCGGCCGCCGCGCCAACGAGATGGTCGAGGAGGCCAAGGGCACGGCCAGCGCCGAGGGTGAGCGGCTGATCGCCGCCGCCCGTGGCGAGGTGGCGACCGAAACCGCGCGTGTGCGCGGCGAGCTGCGCGCCGAAGTCGCCAAGCTCGCCGTCGCCGGGGCGACCCAGGTCCTGAAGCGCGAAGTCGACGCGAGTGCCCACGCGGCGCTGCTCGACGAACTCGCCGACCGCATCGTCGTCGCCCGCTGACCGGAGCCGCCATGGCCGAGATCGCCACCGTCGCCCGACCCTACGCCCGCGCCGCGTTCCGCCACGCCGCAGAGCACCATGCGCTCGGCGCGTGGTCGCAGCTGCTCGCGAGCGGCGCCGCGGTCGCCTCGGAGCCCGCCGCCGTGGCGCTGTTCGGCAGCCCGAAGGTGACCGGCAATGAGCTCGTCGAGCTGATCGCGGGTGTCGCCACGGCCTCCGGTGCGGCGGTCGACGCGAACGGCCGCAACTTCCTCGCGCTGCTCGCCGAGAACCACCGCCTCGGCCTCCTGGCCGAAATCGCGGCGCAGTTCGAGGCATTGCGTGCCGAGCTCGAGAACACGGTCGACGTCGAGGTCACGACGGCGATGGCGCTCACCGGCCCGCAGCGCGAGAAGCTCGCCGGCGCGCTCGGCAAGCGCCTCGGTCGCGCGGTCCGGCTGCACGAGCACGTCGACGCGGGTCTCCTCGGCGGCGCGATCGTGAAGGCCGGCGACCTCGTCATCGACGGATCGCTCACGGGACGCCTGGCGCGTCTCGAGCAGCAGATGTCCCAGCCGTAGGCCACGGGCCGCGGCCGCACAGAATCAGGTTAAGGAAAGCAGCATGTCCATCAAGGCGTCAGAGATCTCCGATCTCATCAAGGCCCGGATCTCGCAGTTCGATGCGGCCGCCGAGGCGAACAACGTCGGTACCGTCGTCTCCGTGACCGACGGCATCGTGCGCGTGCACGGCCTCGCGGACGTGCGCTACGGCGAAATGATCGAGTTCCCGGGCAACACCTTCGGCCTCGCGCTGAACCTCGAGCGCGACTCGGTCGGCGCCGTGGTCCTCGGCGACTACCAGCACATCACCGAGGGCAACGAGGTCAAGACGACCGGCCGCATCCTCGAAGTGCCGGTCGGCCCGGAACTGCTCGGCCGCGTCGTCGACGCGCTCGGCAACCCGATCGACGGCAAGGGCCCGCTGAATGCGTCCGGCCGCGCGCCGATCGAGCGCGTCGCGCCCGGCGTCATCCATCGCCAGAGCGTGTCGCAGCCGGTGCAGACCGGACTCAAGTCGATCGACTCGATGGTCCCCGTCGGCCGCGGCCAGCGCGAGCTGATCATCGGCGACCGCCAGACCGGCAAGACCGCGGTCGCGATCGACACGATCATCAACCAGAAGGGCACCGGCGTTAAGTGCATCTACGTCGCGATCGGCCAGAAGCAGAGCTCGATCGCGAACGTCGTGCGCAAGCTCGAGGAACACGGCGCGATGGCCCACACCATCATCGTCGCGGCCTCGGCCTCCACCCCGGCCGCCATGCAGTACCTCGCGCCCTACTCGGGCTGCGCGATGGGCGAGTTCTTCATGGACCAGGGCGAAGACGCGCTGATCATCTATGACGACCTGACCAAGCAGGCCTGGGCGTACCGCCAGATCTCGCTGCTGCTGCGCCGCCCGCCGGGCCGCGAGGCGTACCCGGGCGACGTGTTCTACCTGCACTCGCGCCTGCTCGAGCGCTCGGCGCGCGTCAGCGCGGAGTACGTCGAGAAGATCACCAACGGCCGCGTCAAGGGCAAGACGGGCTCGCTGACGGGCCTGCCCATCATCGAGACCCAGGCGGGCGACGTCACGGCGTTCGTGCCGACCAACGTGATCTCGATCACCGACGGCCAGATCTTCCTCGAGACGGACCTGTTCAACGCAGGCATCCGCCCGGCGATCAACGCCGGCATCTCGGTGTCGCGCGTCGGTGGCGCCGCGCAGACCGGCATCATCAAGAAGCTCGGTGGCGGCGTGCGCCTCGCGCTCGCGCAGTACCGCGAGCTCGCCGCGTTCTCGCAGTTCGCCTCCGACCTCGACGAGGCGACCCGCCGCCAGCTCGAGCGCGGCCAGCGCGTCGTCGAGCTGATGAAGCAGAAGCAGTATTCGCCGATGTCGGTCGCCGAGATGGCGCTGTCGCTGTACGCGGTCAACGGCGGCTTCTTCGACAAGGTTGCGAAGGAGAAGGTCGTCGACGCCGAGGCGGCCCTGCAGTCGTTCGCGCGCACCAACGCGGCCGACCTCATGAAGTCGATCAACGCGAAGCCGGACCTGTCGAAGGAAGTGGACGCGGGGCTGAAGAAGCTCTGCGAGGACTTCTTCTCCGCGGCCAGTTTCTAAGAGCAGACCATGGCCGGCGCGAAAGAAATCCGCACGAAGATCGCGAGCATCAAGAGCACGCAGAAGATCACCAAGGCCATGGAAATGGTCGCGGCGAGCAAGATGCGGCGTGCCCAGGAGCGCCGTCGCGCCGCGCTGCCGTACGCCGAGAAGATCCGCAACGTCATCGGCCACCTGCGCCTCGCGAACCCGGACTTCCGCCATCCGTACCTCGTCGAGCGCGAGGCGAAGTCGGTCGGCGTGATCGTCATGAGCACGGACCGGGGACTCTGCGGCGCGCTCAACGTCAACGTCTTCAAGCAGACGCTGACCGCGGTGCGCGAGTGGCAGGACAGGGGCATCGAGGTGCAGCTGTGCACGATGGGCTCGAAGGCCCAGCAGTTCTTCCGCCGCACCAAGCTCAACATCGCGGCGAGCGTCACGCACCTCGGTGACCGCCCGCACGTCAACCAGCTGATCGGCAGCGTCAAGGTCATGCTCGACGCCTACGTCGAGGGCCGGATCGACCGCCTGTACATCGTGCACGCCGAGTTCATCAACACGATGAGCCAGCGCCCGGTGCTGCGCCAGCTGCTGCCGGCGGAGCCGGTGAAGAGCGACGAGCTGCAGGACCTGTGGGACTACATCTACGAGCCGTCGGCGTCGGAGCTCCTCGAGGGCTTCATGACGCGCTACGTGGAGGCCCAGGTCTACCAGGGCGCGACCGAGAACGTCGCCTGCGAGATGGCGGCCCGCATGGTCGCCATGAAGAGCGCGACCGACAACGCCGGCAAGCTGATCGAAGAGCTGCAGCTGATCTACAACAAGGCCCGGCAGGCCGCGATCACCAAAGAAATTTCCGAGATCGTCGGCGGCGCAGCCGCCGTTTGATAAAAGGTTCAGAACCCATGACCACCGCTACCGCATCCAACACCGGCAAGATCGTGCAGATCATCGGCGCCGTCATCGACGTCGAGTTCTCGCGCGAGTCCGTTCCCAACGTCTACGAGGCCCTCAAGCTCGAGGACAGCGGCCGGGAGCTGACGCTCGAGGTGCAGCAGCAGCTCGGCGACGGCGTCGTGCGCTGCATCGCCATGGGCGTGTCCGAGGGCCTGAAGCGCGGCATCACCGTCCGTCCCACCGGCAAGGGCATCTCGGTGCCGGTCGGCACCGGCACGCTCGGCCGCATCATGGACGTGCTCGGCGACCCGCAGGACGAGCGCGGCCCCGTCAAGGCCTCCGATCACTGGGAGATCCACCGCCCGGCGCCGTCGTACGATGACCAGGCCGGCGGCCAGGACCTGCTCGAGACGGGCATCAAGGTCATCGACCTGCTCGTGCCGTTCGCCAAGGGCGGCAAGATCGGCCTCTTTGGCGGCGCCGGCGTCGGCAAGACCGTCAACATGCTCGAGCTGATCAACAACATCGCGAAGGCGCACTCGGGCCTGTCGGTGTTCGCCGGCGTCGGCGAGCGCACCCGCGAGGGCAACGACTTCTACCACGAGATGTGCGACTCGGGCGTCATCGACAAGGTGAACCTCGAGAACTCGAAGGTCGCCATGGTGTACGGCCAGATGAACGAGCCGCCGGGCAACCGCCTGCGCGTCGCGCTCACGGGCCTGACGATGGCCGAGTACTTCCGCGACGAGAAGCAGGCCTCGGGCAAGGGCCGCGACGTGCTGCTGTTCATCGACAACATCTACCGCTACACGCTCGCCGGCACCGAAGTGTCCGCGCTGCTCGGTCGCATGCCGTCCGCGGTCGGCTACCAGCCGACGCTGGCCGAGGAGATGGGCGTGCTGCAGGAGCGCATCACCTCGACGAAGACCGGCTCGATCACCTCGATCCAGGCCGTGTACGTCCCCGCGGACGACCTGACCGACCCGTCGCCGGCGACCACGTTCGCCCATCTCGACGCGACCGTCGTGCTGTCGCGCCAGATCGCCTCGCTCGGCATCTACCCGGCGGTGGACCCGCTCGACTCGACCTCGCGCCAGCTCGATCCGCTGGTGATCGGCGAGGACCACTACAACACGGCGCGCGGCGTGCAGGCGATCCTGCAGCGCTACAAGGAACTGCAGGACATCATCGCGATCCTGGGCATGGACGAGCTGTCGGCCGAGGACAAGCTCACCGTGTACCGCGCGCGCAAGATCCAGCGCTTCCTGTCGCAGCCGTTCCACGTCGCCGAGGTCTTCACCGGCCAGAAGGGCAAGTACGTGTCGCTGAAGGACACGATCCGCGCGTTCAAGGCGATCATCGCCGGCGAGTACGACCACCTGCCCGAGCAGGCGTTCTACATGGTCGGCACGATCGAGGAAGCGGTCGAGAAGGCCAAGACCCTCTCGTAAGGACTAGACCATGGCCCACACTATCAACGTCGACATCGTCAGCGCCGAAGGCGAGATCTACTCGGGCGTCGCGGCGATGGTGTTCGTGCCGGCCGCGCAGGGCGAGCTCGGCATCGCGCCCCGCCACGCGCCGCTGCTGACCTCGCTGAAGGCGGGCGAAGTGCGCGTGCAGACGCCGGACGGCGTCGAGCACGGCTTCTACGTCGGTGGCGGTGCGCTCGAGATCCAGCCGCAGCGCGTCACGGTGCTCGCCGACACGGCGCTGCGCGCCAAGGACCTCGACGAGGCCGCCGCGCTCGCCGCCAAGCAGAAGGCCGAGGAAGCGATCCGCGACCGCACCGACGAGATCACGCTCGCCGAGGCGCAGGCCGAGCTGCTGCGCGCCGTCGCGCAGATCAAGATGCTCGAGCGCATCCGCAAGCTGCGCCAGTAACCGGACCGCGCGCCCGTCGGGGCGCGCCGCCGTCCGACCCGATTCCCCCGATCCCCACCCGCCGACCCCGGCGGGCGCACTACAATGCGCCGGACCCGCGCGTGCGCGCCGGGCAGGCGGAGGCGCGATGCAGGTATTCGGCGTGACCGGGGCATCCGGCAGCGGCAAGACGACGTTGATCGTGGCCCTGCTGCCGCGCCTGCGGGCCCTCGGCATCACGGTCGCCACGATCAAGCACGCCCACCACGGCTTCGACATGGACCGCCCGGGCAAGGACAGCCATCGCCACCGCGAGGCGGGCGCCAGCGAGGTCCTGGTCGCGTCCCCGGGTCGCTGGGCGCTGCTGCATGAGAACGGCGGGGCCGAGCCCACGCTCGCGGACCTGCTGGCCCGGCTCGCGCCGGTCGACCTCGTGCTCGTCGAGGGCTTCCGCCGCGACGGCCTCGAGAAGCTGGAAGTGCACCGGCCCGGGCTCGGCGAGCCGCCGCGCTGGCCCGGGGATCCGTCCATCGTCGTCGTCGCGAGCGACGTCCCGCTGCCGACCTGCGACCGGCCGGTGCTGGCGCTCGGCGATCCCGACCGGATCGTCGCCTGGCTGCTCGCGCGCGTGCGATCCGGGGGCGGCCCCGGCTAAGATCGGGTGCAGGGCAGGGTCGCCCGCCGCATCGTCCAGGGAGGATCCAATGTCCCGCTCGCTCATCGTCGCCGCGTTCGTCGCCGCGCTCGCAGCCGGCCTGTGGCTGCATCCCACGTCGCACCGGTTCCTGGTCTCGCACGCCTACAACAACCTCGGCGCGCTGTACGCCGGCGGCACCTTCGGCGCCGATGCCCGACCGCAGTCGCTGGCCTGGTTCCGGCGTGCGGCCGACCTCGGCAGCGCCGCGGCCGCGTTCAACCTCGGCTTCGCGTACCAGACGGGCCTCGGCACCGCGGTCGACGAGGCCGAGGCGATGCGCTGGTACGAGCGCGCGACGCAGGCGGGCAGCGCCATCGCCGCGAACAACCTCGCCATGCTCTACGCCAACCCGTCGCACGGTCGCCCGCGCATGGCGCTGGCGCGCATGTGGATGCTGCGCGCGCGCAGTCTCGACGACGGCTCGCTGAAGCGCACGATCGACGAGAGCCTCGCGGCCATGGAACACGACATGAACGCGCAGCAGCTCGCCGCGAGCGAGGATCCCGAGCGCGCCGCCCGCCTCGACGCGCCGTCGCGGCCGCGCGCGCCGACCCACCTGAGCGACGAAGAGATCCAGCGCCAGGTGACCGGCGGGCTCGCCGCCGCCGCGCCGCTGCGCGCCGCCACCGACGAGTACATCCACGCGCACCACCAGCTGCCCACGGCGGACGCGGTCGCCCGCGACGCGCGCTTCGATCCGATCGACGGCGCAACCTCGCGCGTCTCGCTCGGCACCGGCGCGATGGTCCAGGTCACGCTGCGTGGCGGGCCGTACGACGGCGAGGAAGTCGGCTGGATCCCGATGCTGCGCGCCGGCCAGCTGGCCTGGATCTGCGCGCACGGACACGTGCCGGTGCGGTACTTCGATTCGTCCTGCCGGTGATCCCCGACGGAGGTTGCGGGACGGCGGGTGGCCAGGTCGGTGCAGAGAGCGATGGACGAGCCGCGCGGCACTGAGTGCAGCCGCCTGATGCGCATGGGCTATGACAAAGAGCGCTCACTGTCCTGAGGGCGATCCATGGGCACCGCCCGGCGAACCGGCGCCCATGCCGCGTCGAGTGGATGACCGGGACTGTACGGGCTCGGGTCGAGGCCATCGTCGCACGGGCATTCGGCCCGAACGTCGCGGCGGACGACCTCGCCTGCATGGCGGTGCGCCAATGCGACCGGGCGGTCAATGCGCCAAACGCCGCCCTGTGCGACAGCCGTCGGCCTAGAGCCCGAGTTGGGCGGACAGCTCCCCCCATTCGGCGTCGGTGAACACGCGCGAGCGCGTGTGGAACGCCTTGCCCTCGGGACCCTCGAGGGAGAAGGTCCCGCCGTGGCCGTCGATCACGTCGATGATCAGCTGGGTGTGCTTCCAGTACTCGTACTGGGCCTTGCTGATGTAGAAGGGGCAGCCGCCGATCTCGCCGAGCAGCTCGTCGCCGGCGCCCGGCGTGATTTCGCCGGGCAGGTAGCAGTTCGCGGCGCTGTTGTCGCAGCAGCCGCCGGACTGGTGGAACATCAGGTCGCCGTGCCGGCTGCGCAGCAGCGCGATCAGTTCCAGCGTGGCAGGCGTCGCGACGACCCGATCGACCAACTCGGTGACTCCCGCTGCAGCCTCGCCCGCCGGCGGCGGACGAGGCTGCATTCTAGCCGGATCAGAAGAACCCGAGCTTCTTCTCGCTGTAGCTGACCAGCAGGTTCTTGGTCTGCTGGTAGTGGTCGAGCATGACCTTGTGGGTCTCGCGACCGATGCCCGACTCCTTGTACCCGCCAAACGCCGCGTGCGCGGGATAGGCGTGGTAGCAGTTGATCCAGACGCGGCCGGCCTTGATGCCGCGCCCCATCCGGTAGGCGGTGTTGCCGTCACGGGACCAGACGCCGGCGCCGAGGCCGTACAGCGTGTCGTTCGCGATCGCGAGCGCCTCGGCCTCGGTCTTGAACGTCGTGACCGCGAGCACGGGCCCGAAGATCTCCTCCTGGAAGATGCGCATCTTGTTGTGGCCCTTGAACACCGTCGGCTTCACGTAGTACCCGCCGGCGAGGTCGCCCGGCAGCTGCGCCTGCTCGCCGCCGATCAGCACCTCGGCGCCTTCCTGCCTGCCGAGGTCGAGGTAGGTGAGGATCTTGGTGAGCTGCTCCTTCGAGGCCTGCGCGCCGAGCATCGTCGACAGCTCGAGCGGGTTGCCCTGGACGATCGCGGCGATGCGCTTCAGGCAGCGCTCCATGAAGCGCTCGTACAGCGACTCGTGGATCAGGGCGCGCGACGGGCAGGTGCAGACCTCGCCCTGGTTGAACGCGAACAGCACGAGGCCCTCGATGGCCTTGTCGAAGAAGTCGTCGTCCGCATCGCCGACGTCGGCGAAGAAGATGTTCGGCGACTTGCCGCCGAGCTCGAGCGTCGCCGGGATCAGGTTGTTGGCCGCGGCCTGCGCGATCAGCCGGCCCGTGGTCGTCGAGCCCGTGAACGCGATCTTGGCGATGCGCTTGCTGGTGGCGAGCGGCAGCCCCGCCTCGCGGCCGTAGCCGTTGACGATGTTGAGGATGCCCGGCGGCAGCAGGTCCGCGATCAGGTCGATGAGGATCAGGATGCTGATCGGCGTCTGCTCCGCGGGCTTCAGCACCACGCAGTTGCCGGCGCCGAGCGCCGGCGCGATCTTCCACGCCGCCATCAGGATCGGGAAGTTCCACGGGATGATCTGGCCGACGACGCCGAGCGGCTCGTGAAAGTGATAGGCGACGGTGTTCGGGTCGACGTCGCTGAGGCTGCCTTCCTGGGCGCGCACGCAACCGGCGAAGTAGCGGAAGTGGTCGATGGTCAGCGGGATGTCCGCCGCGAGCGTCTCGCGGATCGGCTTGCCGTTGTCGACGGTCTCGGCATAGGCGAGCACCTCGGCGTGCTGCTCGATGCGGTCCGCGATCCGCAGCAGCAGGTTCGCGCGCTCGGCGGCGGGCGTCGCGCCCCAGGCCACCGCGGCCGCGTGGGCCGCGTCCAGCGCGAGTTCGATGTCCTCGGCGGTCGACCGTGCCGCACGCGTGTAGACCTTGCCGGACACCGGCGTGATCACGTCGAAGTAGGCGCCCTTGACCGGCGCGGTCCACTTGCCGCCGATGAAGTTGCCGTACTGGGCCTTGTACTGGATCTTGGCGCCGGCGGCGCCGGGAGGGGCATAGGTCATGACGATCCTCGGATGGTCGTTGCGAAGGCGGCCGCGCGGCGCACGTCTGGTGCGCCGTCGGGGCGACCGCGGGTTCTGGGACACGCCGGATCGTGTCACGCGGGCGGCCCACCTCTAATAAGGGAATCGCGAAGCAACCCAGCGCCGGTGATGCTGCGGTGCAGCATCACCGGCTGCCGGCCTGGCGGAGCACCGCCTGCGCCCCGACCGCGGGCCGCCCGGCCGGCACACAGGCGAACCCCGCGACACGGCTGCGGGCGCCGTCACGGCGGGGCCGGCAGGCGCGTGCGACAATGGTCCTTCTCGGATCGGAATGCGCCATGCCCCTCAGCGTCGTGATCCTGGCCGCAGGCCAGGGCAAGCGGATGAAGAGCGACCTCCCGAAGGTCCTGCAGCCCCTCGCCCGTCGGCCGCTGCTCGGTCACGTCCTCGAGGCCGCGCGCTGCCTGTCGCCTGCCGCCATCCACGTCGTCTACGGGCATGGCGCCGAGCAGGTGCGCGCGACGTTCCCGGACCCGAACCTCGGCTGGGCGCTGCAGGCCGAACAGCTCGGCACCGGCCATGCGCTGATGCAGGCGATGCCGGCAATCCCGGACGATCACCGCGTGCTCGTGCTCTACGGCGACGTGCCGCTGCTCAGCCACGCCACGCTCGCCGACCTCCTGGCGCGCGCCGCGCCGGACTCGCTCGCCTTGCTGTCGGTCGTGCTCGAGGACCCAACGGGGTACGGGCGCGTGCTGCGCGACAACGCCGGCAACGTCTACCGGATCGTCGAGCAGAAGGACGCCAACCGGAAGGAACAGTCGATCCGCGAGGCGAACACCGGGGTCATGGCAGCGCCCGCCGCGGCGCTGCGCCGCTGGCTCGGTCGGTTGTCGAACGACAACTCGCAGGGCGAGTACTACCTCACCGACGTCGTGACCCTCGCGGCCAAGGAAGGCGTGAAGGTCGAGGCCGTCCCAGCACCGTCGGCGAACGAGGTGCTCGGCGTCAACGACCGCCGCCAGCTCGCCACCCTCGAGTCCGAGTACCGCCGCCGTCGCGCGAGCGCGCTGCTCGAGGACGGCGTCACGCTCGCGGATCCGGAGCGAATCGACGTGCGCGGCGAGCTCGAGTGCGGTCGCGACGTGCGGCTCGACGTCAACGTGGTGCTCGAGGGCCGGGTCGTGCTCGGCGACCGGGTCGTGGTCGGCCCCGGTTGCGTGCTGAAGGACTCGACCGTCGGCGCCGGTACCGTGCTGCATCCATACTGCGTGCTCGACGGCGCGACGATCGGCGAGGACTGCTCCGTCGGACCGTTCGCCCGTCTGCGTCCAGGCGCGCGGCTCGAGGTCGGCGCCCACGTCGGCAACTTCGTGGAGCTCAAGAACGCGACGCTCGGCGCCGGCAGCAAGGCCAACCACCTGACATATCTGGGCGACGCCCAGATCGGCAGCCGGGTCAACGTCGGCGCCGGCACGATCACCTGCAACTACGATGGCATCAACAAGTGGCCGACGACGATCGGCGACGGCGCGTTCATCGGCTCGGGCTCCATGCTCGTCGCGCCGGTGACCGTCGGTGCCGGCGCGACCATCGGCGCCGGCTCGACGATCACGAAGGCGGCGCCCGCCGGCACGCTGACCGTCGAACGCAGCCGCCAGCAGTCGCTCGAGGGTTGGACCCGGCCCGCCAAGGCGACTCCCGAGGAACGCGCCCGGCGCATCGCGAAGGCCCGCCCGTCGGGCGATCCCGGCTGAAGGGCCCGACGGCCCGCTGAGAGGAGATCGGGATGTGTGGAATCGTCGGGGCGGTGGCGGACCGGGACGTGCTCCCGGTGCTGATCGAGGGCCTGCAGCGGCTCGAGTACCGCGGCTATGACTCCGCCGGCGTCGCGCTGCTGGACGCCAGCGGGCACATGCGCCGCCTGCGCACCGTCGGCAAGGTCGTGCGCCTGACCGAGGCGCTCGCCGCGACGCCGGCCTCCGGTCACCTCGGCATCGCGCACACGCGCTGGGCGACGCATGGCGTGCCGAGCGAACGCAACGCCCATCCGCACGTTTCGCATGACGGCATCGCGATCGTGCACAACGGCATCATCGAGAACCACGAGGCGCTGCGCACGGAGCTCGTCGCGGCCGGATACGAGTTCACTTCCGAGACCGACACCGAAGTCATCGCCCATCGCGTGCACTTCCACCTCCGTCGTGGCGCCGACCTGTATGGGGCGGTGCAGGCGACAGTGCGCGAGCTGCACGGCGCGTACGCGCTCGCCGTCGTCAGCGAGCGTGACCCGGATCTCATCGTCGTCGCGCGCGCCGGCTGCCCGGTCGTGATCGGTCGCGGCCAGGGCGAGAACTTCGTCGCCTCGGACGTCTCGGCGCTGCTGCCCGTGACGCGCACGTTCCAGTTCCTGGAGGAGGGCGACGTCGCGGCGATCTCGCGCGAAGGCGTCAGGATCGCCGATGCCGAGGGCCGCCCCGTCGAGCGGGCGCTGCGCGAGAGCGAACTGTCCGCGGACGCCGTCGAGAAGGGCGACTACGCCCACTACATGCTCAAGGAGATCCACGAGCAGCCGCGCGCGATCGCGCAGACGCTCGAGGAGCGCGTGGCGGGCGGCAAGCTGCTGGAAGCCGCGTTCGGGCCGCTGGCATCCGAGGTGCTCGCGCGCACCGAGGCCGTGCAGATCGTCGCCTGCGGCACCAGCTGGCACGCCGGCTCCGTCGCGCGCTACTTCGTCGAGCAGGTGTGCCGCCTGCCGTGCTGGGTCGACATCGCGAGCGAGTTCCGCTACCGCAACCCGGTCGTCCCCAAGAACACGCTGTTCGTGTCGATCTCGCAGTCCGGCGAGACCGCCGACACGCTCGCCGCGCTGCGCCAGGCGAAGCGCTCCGGCTACCTGTCGACGCTCGCCATCTGCAACGTCCCGGAATCCTCGCTGGTGCGCGAGTCCGAGCTCGTGATGCTGACCCGCGCGGGCCCGGAGATCGGCGTCGCCTCGACCAAGGCGTTCACGACCCAGCTCGCCGCGCTCGGCATGCTGGTCATCGCGCTCGGCAAGCACCACGGTCTCGATCGCGCGGCGGAGCACGAACTCGTCGACCTGCTGACCGGCACCCCGCGCCTCGTCGAGGAGACGCTCGCGCTCGACGCCGAGGTGCGCGCGCTCGCGGCGAAGTTCGTCGACAAGCGCCACGCGCTGTTCCTCGGACGGGGTGCGCTCGCGCCGGTGGCGATGGAAGGGGCGCTGAAGCTGAAGGAGATCTCCTACATCCACGCCGAGGCGTATGCCGCGGGCGAGCTCAAGCACGGCCCGCTCGCGCTCGTCGATGCCGACATGCCGGTCATCGCAGTCGCGCCGAACAACGACCTGCTCGAGAAGCTCAAGTCGAACCTGCAGGAGGTGCGCGCACGCGGCGGCGAGCTGTACGTGTTCGCGGACCCGGATTCCGGGATCGAGGAGTCGGACGGCGTGCACGTGATCACGATGCCGCGGCATGTCGCCCAGTTCCAGGCGCCGATCGTCTACACGGTGCCGCTGCAGCTGCTCGCCTACCACGTGGCGACGATGCGCGGCACGGACGTCGACCAGCCGCGCAACCTCGCCAAGAGCGTCACCGTCGAGTAGCGCGACGCGCGCCCGAGCCGGGCGGCGAACCCTGCGACGGAGCCAGCATGGCGACGATCCTCAAGCGCGTGAGCGACCCGACCGAGCTCGCCGGGATTCAGGCCTTGCAGGCGGCGAACCTCGGCCGCCACCTGCCGCCTGGGGAACGGACGCGCGAAGGCTTCCTGACATCCGAGTACACGCCCGGGTTCCTCGAGGAACTGCATCGGCACGCGCCGGCTGTCGTCGCCGTGGACGGCGCTGCAGTGGTCGGCTACGCGCTCGTCGCGACGCCCGCCGCGCGGTCGCTTGCGTCCTCGCTCGGGGGCTTGTTCGAATCGATCGACGCGGCCATCGTCGACGGCCGCGCCCTCTCGGCGCGCCGCTCTCTCGTCTGTGCCGCGGTCTGCGTTGCGAAGAGCCACCGCGGCAGGGGGATCTTGGCCGGGCTCTACGGACGCATGCGCGCGGAATTCGCACCTGACTACGACTGCGTGATCACCGACATCGCGCGCGAGAACGTCCGGTCGCTGGCGGCACACCGGCGTGCGGGCTTCGAGACCTGCGGTTCGTTGCGGTACGAGGGCCAGGTCTGGGACCTCGTGATCTGCGACTGGGTCAAGGCCGTCCGACCCTGAGAGGCCTGCGACAGCGGTCGGGCTCGCGCTCGCCGGGCGAGGGATCAGCGCATGCGGAGCGCCAGGCCACCGATTGGAATCCGTTCCAACCACGCCGAGCCCAGCCCGCTCGAAATCGGACTAGGTATCTACCGACTGGCCGACCGCCGCTTTGGCAGGGGCGGGCTTGCCGCAACTGGGTGTCGCATCGCGGTCCCTCAATTCGGGTCGTGCAGGCGAAACACCCGATATGCCCGCTCGAAGCGCGCAAACGGGCCCCTACGTGCGCTGCCGAACTCCGGAGCCGGGTCTGGCCGGGTTAGCGTGCATCGGTACAGTCCGAAACGTTCCGGGAATTCTGCTGAGGCACTGGACTCGTGTCCAATCCACCACAAGGAAAAGCTGCAAGTCCGTGAATCGGTTCTAGGGGTATTCCGCTACTGCCAAAGCCTGGCGACGAGAGCATCTTTCGCCACCGCCAGAAAAGCGAAATAGCGGTAACGCAACAAACGTTACCCACTGTCTTTCGGGAGAGAGGACATGAACGTGAGCAGCAGCTGGGGAACACGAATTCTCGGTTGTGTATGGGCGTTGTTCGCCGTCGCCATGATCGCCGGTTGCTCCGGTGGCAAGGATGGCGCAGCGGGCCCCGCAGGCCCAACCGGACCCCAGGGTCCCGGTGGCTCGACTGGCCCCTCGGGCCCGGTCCTCGCACTCGACATTTCGGTCGCGAAGACCGTCACGCCGACGATCACCAACGTCACCGCCGGCGACTGGCCGACGATCTCGTTCAAGCTGGTCGACGAGAACGGCAACCCCCTCAAGGGCCTCAAGGCATCGACGGTCAGCTTCGCGCTCGGCCAGCTGAAGCCGCCGGTCGCGGGCTCCGGCTGGTCCAGTGAGTGGCGCAACTACGTCACCCGGGTCGTCCCCTCGGCCGCGCCGGCCGCGGACGGCTGGCCGCAGGTCCCGACGGTGCAGGGCACGACGCAGAAGGCGAGCGTGGCCGGCACCACCTTCGTCGACAACGGCGACGGTACCTACACGTTCAAGTTCAGCAAGTCGCTCACCGACTTCGCCGCGACGTCCTCGAATGCCGGCCCGACGAACGCCGACGGCTCCACCGCCGCGACCGGCGCGACGGGTGTCCCGCTCGCCTACGACGGCACGCTGACGCATCGCGTCGGCCTCGAGCTGCGCGGCACGGGCCCGGCGACCGCCGCCGCGCCGAGCGGCTCGAACAACGGCACGGGCAACGCCGTGTACACGTATCGCCCCTCCGACGGCATGACGGTCGCGGCCGCCGCCGCCGCCGGGACACCGCTCTACACGCGCGAAGTCGTCAGCCTCAAGGAGTGCGACGCCTGCCATGCGCGCCTCGAGATGCATGGTGGCGCCCGCAACGACGTCCAGTACTGCGTGCTCTGCCACAACGGCGGCTCCACGGATTCCGGTTCGGGCAACGTCGTCGACCTGCGCTTCATGATCCACAAGATCCACGCCGGCTCGAACCTGCCGAGCGTCAAGGCCTGGCTCGCGACCCAGCCGGCCGGCACGCTCGCCTCGGCGATGCCCGCCATCCCCGGCGCGGGTTTCGCGATCTTCGGCTCGAGTTCCACGGCCGGCACGTTCAACGACGTGGTGTTCCCGCAGGACATCCGCAACTGCACGACCTGCCACAACCCGGCCGATGCCGGCACGCCGGATGCGCACAACTACGCTGACTTCGCGTACACGCGCACCTGCGGCGCCTGCCACGACACGATGGACATGGTCGCGCACACGAACACGGCGATCGGCGGTGGCAGCGCGCTCACGACCGTCGCCCAGGCCGACGCGACCTGCATGAACGCGGGTTGCCACGCCGCCGGGACCACCGGCACCGCGGCTGTCGGCGGCGGCAAGGTCGACACCGTCACGGCGCACAACATCGCCGTGCAGAGCAACATGGCGCAGTACAAGCTCAACATCGTGCGCGTCGAGGCGATCTCCATCGTCGGCGGCGTCGACACCGTCGAGACGGCCTGTGCCGCCAAGATCGCGGCCGCCGCAGCGGGCGCCAACGTGATCTGCACGGTGCACCCGGGCTTCTACCCGCGCGTGTCGATCACCGTCACCGACCCGACCAACGGCAACGCGAAGTACGACCTGACCGCGCCGCCGTTCAGCACCTACAAGACGGCGATCTCGGCTCGCGCCGGCTGGACGACGCTGAACTACACCAACCCGGGCGCGATCGTCGGTTCCGGCACCGTGCAGGCCCAGGCCGTCAACTTCCTCGGCAACTGCACCACGGCCGACAAGGCCGACGGCACCTGCGCGACGAGCACCTCGCAGACGAAGCCGGCCCCGAAGACCGTGGCGACGAACACCTCGAGCTCGGTGATCCCGTCGATCCCGGCCGTGATCGTCAGCGCCGACAAGACCACGCTGACCGCGCGTTTCCCGTACCCGGTGCCGCTCGCTTCCGAGCGCGCGCTGGTCGGCGGCTCCGGCGCGATCGGTGCCCAGGCGGCGCTCAACCTGGTCGGCGTCGCCGACGTCGGCACGACCCCGGCGCTGGTCTCGGGCTCGAGCCCGGCGATCTACGCGACGAACGTGCCGATCCAGGTCGCGGATCCCGTGTACTTCCCGATCACGGACGCGACACCGGTCGCGCGGCGCCAGGTCGTCGACTACAACAACTGCCTGCGCTGCCACAAGAAGCTCGTGGCCCACGGCAGTCGGGTCAACAACGTGCAGTTCTGCGTGATGTGCCACAACCCGGCGCAAGCGCCGCGCGTGCAGGCCAACGGCGCGGCCGTCGGATCGTCGGGCTCGGAACCGGTGGACTTCAAGTTCTTCATCCACGGCATCCACTCGGCGAACTACAAGGCTGGTGTCGTCGACATGACCGAGGTGGGCTTCCCGGGCAAGCTCAACAACTGCCTCGGCTGCCACAAGACCGACACCTACTATCCGGTGGATCCGGCGGCCGTGTTCAGCACGACCATCGATCCGGGCCAGACCTACAGCACCACGCGGTTCCAGGGCTACGACGATCCGACCCAGCACTACGCGATCACCGCCAACGCGGCGGCCTGCGGCGCGTGCCACGTCGACTCGACGGCCCAGAACCACATGAAGCAGCAGGGTGCGACGGTCGTCAGCGACATCATCAACACCGGTGGCACCGGCATCCTCGGGCTCGGCTTCGGACAGCCGAACACCTTCGTGACCGGCGCGCCGCACATCAAGGCGATCGGCGGCTCGACGCTGCCGCAGTACCAGACCGAGTCCTGCGGCGTGTGCCACGGACCGGGCGCGACGGCGGACGTGAAGGTCGTCCATAGCGTCGCATCGTTCAAGTACAACTGATCCTACGCAACGAGAAAGGCCCGGCGCAGACGCGCCGGGCCACGACGGACCGAACGAGGAGCGAACCATGTTCGCGATGACTAAGGCGATTCGGGGCCAGGCGCTGGCCGCTCTCATGCTCTCGCTGCTGGCGGGGGTGATGCTGGCGGGCTGCGGAGGCGGCGGCAGCGGCGCGGCGGGACCGGCAGGTCCCCCGGGCGGCTCCGGCTCGACGGGACCGGGTGGATCGCCACTCGCCCGCAACATCACCATCGCCAAGAGCATCACGGCGCAGATCACCGGCGTGACCGGCGGCGAGACGCCGACGATCTACTTCAACCTCGTCAGCGAGGCCGGCAATCCGCTGTACGGTCTGCAGGCCGCCCAGGTCCGCTTCGCGATCGCCAAGCTCGTCCCGGGCAACAACGGCACCTCGAGCGCCTGGCAGTCCTACATCAACACGGTCGACAACCCGGTCGCCGGGCAGGGCTGGGGGACGGTGCAGACGCGCCAGCCGACCGCCGAGGTCGCCAGCACCGCCGGCGGCGTCTTCGTCGACAACGGCGATGGCACCTACAGCTACAAGTTCTCCCAAGCGCTCGGTTCCTACACGGTCGCCGATGCGACCGGTCCCGCCGCCGTCTACGATCCGACGCTGACGCATCGCGTCGGCCTCGAGCTGCGCGGCACCGGCCCCAGCGCCTCGAACAACGGCATCAACAACGGCGTCTACACGTGGTTGCCCCAGACGGGCGCGACCACGAACCTCGTGACGCGCGACATCGTCGGCAACAAGGAGTGCGACGCCTGCCACGCACAGCTCGCGCTGCACGGCGGTGCCCGCAACGATCCCGCCTACTGCGTGATCTGCCACAACCCCGGCAATACCGACGCGCAGTCCGGCAACACGCTCGACTTCAAGGTGATGATCCACAAGATCCACCGCGGCGCGACGATGCCGACCGTCGTCGCGGCCGGTAGCACCGCACCCGCGCAGGGCGTGGGCTACACGATCTGGGGCTACGGCGGCGCGATCAGCAACTTCAACGACGTCGTCTGGCCGCAGGACACCCGCAACTGCGTCACCTGCCACAACGCGTCCGATCCGCTGACGCCCGATGCGGACAACTACAAGAACAACCCGAACGCCGCCGCCTGCGGTGCGTGCCATGACGACGTGAATTTCACGACCGGCGCGGGCCATGGCCCGACCAACCAGCCGGTGACCGATGCCGACTGCGTCACCTGCCACGGCCCGAATGCGACCGTGAACCAGGGTGACTGGCAGGTCGTCGCGCGCCACCAGATCCCGCTGCAGAACCTGCAGGCCACGTTCCGGATGACGGTCGTGCGGGTCGAGGGCGTGGGCTCGGCGGATGGCAGTGTCGCCGGGGCGACCTCGTGCGCGGTCAACGTGGCCGGCTGCCAGGTCAATCCGGGCGAGTTCCTGAAGGTCACGATCAAGCTCACGAACCCGACGGATGGCAGCGCCTACGGGCTGCTCGATGCGCCGTTCGCGAACTACTTCTACCCGCCGGCATCCGCGAGCGCGACCACGGCGCGCATCCGAGCCCGCATCGGGTACTCGACGCTGAACTACACGAACCCGGGCGCCAACACCGGCAGCTCGGCGACGCAGGCGCAGATGATCGACTTCCTGCCGGCGACCAAGCAGGCGGACGGCACCTACACGTTCGCGCCGCCCGCGCAGAACAGCGATGGAACCTACACGCTGATCTCGGCACGGCCGATCCCGGCGACGTACGCCTCGATCGTCAATGGCGGCTCCGGCGGCGTGTCGATGGAAGGCCGCGCGATCATGAACATCGCCGATCCCGACGAGGCGCCGAACCTGCAGCCGATCCCGATCACGGCGGCGGAGCCGGTGTTCTTCCCGATCACGGACGCCACGGCCGTCGCCCGCCGCGACGTCGTCGACACCGCGAACTGCCTGCGCTGCCACAAGACGTTCGCCTTCCATGGCGGTGCACGCTCCGACAATACGAAGCTGTGCGTGATGTGCCACAACCCGGCCCAGGCGCCGCGCACCGGCACCAACGGCTCGACCGGCACGGAACCGGTGGACTTCAAGTACTTCATCCACGGCATCCACTCGGCGACCTACAAGTACGGCACGCTGGACTTCACCGACCTCGGCTTCCCGGGCGTGCTGAACAACTGCCTCGGATGCCACAAGAAGGACACGTACTACCCGGTCGACCCGACCAAGGTGGCCGCGACCTCGATCGACGCCGGGGCGGTCAGCAACACGCTGCTCGCCGGCGCCGACAACCCGGCGCAGCACATCGCGATCACGGCCAATGCCGGCGCGTGCGGCTCCTGCCACGTCGACAAGACGGCGCAGACGCACATGAAGCAGAACGGGGCGGTCGTGATCACCGACCAGTTCCCGGCCGGCCTGCAGTACATGGCCCCGAACGTCCTGTCCGCCTCGCCTCTGTACATCAAGGATGCGAAGGGCATGACCAAGCCGCAGTACCAGACCGAGACGTGCGATGTCTGCCACGGCCCCGGAACCACGGCGGACGTGAAGGTCGTGCACCAGGTGGATACGTTCAAGTACAACTGATGCAGGACTGCTGACGTGCGGCGACGGGCTCGGGAACCGTCGCCGGCACGCAGGACCCGAGACGGAACGGACCAGAACAGAACAGAAGTAGAGGCTTCCGATGTGCGACCATCAACCGACTGCTCGACTGCGTGACTGGGCGCTCGCTGCGTGCCTGGCCGCGTTCAGCGTGTTCGGGTCGACGCCGGCCGGCGCCGCCGAAGGCGCCGCCCTGCCAGCCGCGCCTGCCCACAGCGCGTACTCCAAGGCGGGCGCCGACACGTGCCTGGACTGCCACACCGAGGATGCCGTGATCGGCATCTTCAAGACGGCCCACGGCCGGCCGTCCAACGATGCGGGACCGTTCGGCCATGGCCAGTTGCAGTGCGAGGCGTGCCACGGCCCGGGTGACGCGCATGCCAACGGCAAGGGCAAGAACCGGCCGCACCTGATCCAGTACGGCAAGAAGGCCCTGACCCCGAAAGCCGAGCAGAACGAGACCTGCCTCGCGTGCCACCGCAAGAATGCGGCGCACTGGGCCGGCAACGCGCACGCCAACAACGACGTGGCATGCTCCGACTGCCACAAGCTTCACCAGCCGAAGGATCCGGTCCGCGATGTCGCGACCCAGACCGAGGTCTGCACCAGCTGCCACCAGACGCGCGCCTCCGATGCGATGAAGCCGTCGCACCACCCGATGCGCGAGGGCAAGATGGCCTGCAGCAGCTGCCACGCGCCGCACGGCTCGACGGGCCCGTCGATGCTGAAGAAGGACTCGGTCAACGAGACCTGCACGACCTGTCACGCGGAGTACCGTGGGCCGTTCCTGTGGGAGCACCAGCCGGTCGCCGAGGACTGCGCGAACTGCCACCAGCCGCACGGTTCCACGCAGCCCGCGATGCTGAAGACCCGCGCGCCGTTCCTCTGCCAGGAGTGCCACGAAGTGCAGGGACACCCCGCGGTGTCCTACACGCCGGACGGCCTTCCCGGTGGCGGCGGTACCCAGCGTGGTGCCTTCCTGCTCGCCGGTAGCTGCACGAATTGCCACTCGAAGGTGCATGGCTCGAACCATCCCTCCGGTTCGAAGCTGATGCGCTGATCGGGAGCCCGACATGACACCGCGTCAAATGATGAAGTTCTCCATCGCCTCGGTCCTCGCCGCGGCATCCGCACAGGCCCTCGCCGGCGAGGTTGCAGCCCCGCCGGACACGAGCGAGTGGACGTGCTCCGCCTGCCCGTTCGACAAGGGCTACCAGGGCGAGGTCAACGCCGGCGTGATCTACGCGACGGGTGCGAACGCCGCCTCCGGTCGCTACACCGGCATCGATCGCGAAGGCGCCGACCTCGACGCCGGCGCCCGCGGCGCCTACGTCAAGGACGACGGCTCGTTCGCGACCTACGCGCTCAACGACCTCGGGCTCGATTCGCGCTCCGGCGCGATCAAGTTCGGCCGCTACGGGCACTTCGACGTCGCGCTCACCTACGACGGCCAGCCGAACCGCCGCTACGACACGACGGCGACGCCGTTCAGCGGCGGTGCGGTGCAGACGCTGCCGGACGGCTGGGTGCAGGCGGGCTCGACGGCCGGCATGACCGACCTGTCGGCCGCGCTCAACCCGGTGCGCATCGGCACGCTGCGCAAGAGCTACGGTCTCGCAGGGCGCTGGATGCCCGGCCACGGGCTGACCCTGTTCGCGTCCTTCGATCGCCAGGACAAGACCGGCAACCAGATCGTCGGCGCTGCGTTCATGACCCAGGCGATGCAGCTCGCCGCGCCGGTCGACTTCAAGACCGAGACCTTCGAGGTCGGCGCCTCCTGGGCCGGCAACGGCATGGCGTGGCGCCTGTCCGCGGCGGATTCGAAGTTCAGGAACGACCAGCCGGTGCTGACGTTCATGAACCCGTACCTGCCATTGGCGGAGTACCTGAACGGTCCCGCCACCGGCGCACTCTCGGGCGCGCCCGAGAACGACGCGCGCAGCTGGAACTTCACGTTCAGTGCCGCGCTGCCGTTCAACTCGAGCGCCTCGCTCGCCGTGGGCACGACGACGATCAAGAACGATTCGGCGCTGCTCCCCGTCAACACGCTGCCGGATGCAACCCCGCCGGCCACCGGCTTCGACGGCGACGTCCGGCTCTCGCACTACGCCCTGACGCTCGGCTCGCATCCGTGGTCGCGCGTCAACGCGCACGGCCGGGTCGCGTACGACAATCGCGAGGACCTCGGCAACGCGCTCGCGCTCGAGCAGTTCCTGACCGACATCGCGCCGGGACCGACCGTCGTGACGCCGCGCTTCAACTTCAGGCGCATCCGCGTCGATGGCGGCGTGGACGTGCGCCTGCTGAAGTCGGTGACCCTCGGAATCGCCGGCGATCGCGTGGAGATCAACCGCGAGCAGCAGCTCGTGCAGCACACCGAGGACGGCCGTACCTACGGCCGCCTGAAGTGGACGCCGGGCTTCGGCATCACGATCGTCGCCAAGGGCGGTGCGGCCCACAAGGAGGCCCGTGGCGTCGACCTGACCTACCTGCCGGTCGGCCAGGATCCGCGCGTCGCGATGTACAACCTCGCGAACCGGGACCGCGACTTCGGCGATCTCGACGCGCACTGGGCGATGAGCGACAAGTTCTCGCTCGCGCTGCAGGGTTCCGTCACCAACGACCGCTACGGTCGCTCGGTGCTCGGGCTGCTGAACGGTCGCGAGCGCCGTGGTGCGGCGACCGTGACGTTCGTGCCCAGCGAACAGTGGCAGTTCTACGTCGATGGCGGCTGGCAGACCCGCGAGACCAAGCAGGCGGGCGCGTACAGTACAAGCTCCGCGATCTGGGACGCCTCGATCACGGACCGCTTCGTGAACGTCGGCGCCGGCACGAAGTACACGGGCGAGAAGTGCAGCCTCGGCATCGACCTCGCGCAGGCGAAGTCGGTCGGCGAGACCAGCGTCGGCCTGATCGGCGCGCTGGCCGGGTACCCCGACCTGCAGACGCGGTTCAACAACGCCAAGGTCACGCTCGGCTGCGCCGCCACCGAGCGACTGTCGGTCAAGTTCCGGTACGTGTACGAGAACTACTCGGCCTACGACTGGGCGCTCGACGGCGTCGGTCCCGCGACGGCCCTGAACCTGCTCGCGCTGGGCGCCGATTCCGGCAGCCACAACACGAGCATTTTCGGCGTAAGCTTCGGCTACCGGTTCGGGGGAACCGCCTCGCAGTAGGTCGTCACCCACATGGAACGTGCAACCCGGGTTTCGGATGGTCCTTCGCCAGCGGAACTCGGGGGCAGCGGCGTCCTCGCCACGCTGCGCCGGGGCTTCCTGGCCTCGCGACCGAAGTTCTTCACCGCCTCCGTGCTGCCGGTACTCGTCGGCACGGCCTGGGCGGGCGCCGCGGATCGCGCCTTCAACGGCCTCACCTTCACGCTCGCGCTGCTCGCGACGGTGTGCGCCCACGCCGCGACCAACGTGTACAACGACGTCGGCGACGACCTGAACGGCACGGATCCCGCCAATACCGGGCGCATCTACCCGTACACCGGCGGCTCGCGCTTCATCCAGAACGGGATCCTCAGCCGCGAGCAGATGCTCAGGCTCGCGATCGCGTTCACCGTCGGCGCGTTCGCGTTCGGCCTGTGGCTGACGATGCTGCGTGGCAGCGGCGTCTTGCTGCTCGGGCTCGGCGGCCTCGCGCTCGGGCTGTTCTATTCGCAGCCCGGGGTGCAGCTGTCGGGGCGCGGCACCGGCGAATTCGCCTGTGCGATCGGCCTCGGCCTGCTGCCGGTCGCGGGTGCCGCATGGCTGCAGGCCGGGCGCGTCGATGCGGCGGCCTGGCTGCTCGGCACGATGGTCGCCGTGTGGGTCAGCCTGATCCTGCTGATCAACGAGGTGCCGGATTCGGTCGCGGACGCCGGGGCCGGCAAGCGCACGCTCGCGGTGCGACTCGGTGAGGCTGGCACGCGCGTCCTCTACAGGCTTCTGACGGCGGTGGCGCTCGCGGCCGGCCTCGCGCTCGTCCTCGCGCGCGCGCTGCCCTGGTGGGCCGCCGTGCCCGTGCTGCTGCTCGGCGCGGGCGGCCTGCGCGCGGCCGCCGGCATCAGCCTCGATCCCGCTCGCCGCGCCCAGCTGCGCCAGTCGATCGAGATGACGCTCGGCATCCACGCGATGGGCAGCCTCGCGCTCGTCGCCGCGGCACTGCTGCGCTGAGTCAGCCGAGCGCGCGGGCCACCGCGCCGAAGAACGCGAGGTCCTCGACGACGTGCGCGTCGGAGGGCTTCGGACGCGCGCACAGCGCGACGATCGCGAGCCGGCGCGCCGGGTTCAGGTAGATCCGCTGGCCGAAGATCCCCATCGCGAGGAACGCTCCCGCGTGCACGGGGTCGGCCCGGTCGGGTAGCCACCACTGGTAGCCATAGTCGCGCGGCGTGCCCAGGGTCGTCGTGCGCGCCGTCGACTCCGCAAACCATCCGTCCCGGACGATGCGGCGCGCGCCGATGCAGCCGTCCTCGAGCACGAAGCGCGCGAAGCGCGCGTAATCGCGCAGCGTCGCGGACAACCCACTGCCGCCGATCGCCGTGCCGCCCGGCGACTCGAGCCACCAGGCCGCGCTCGACTGCATGCCCGCCGGCACCCACAACCGCTCGGAGAGGTATTGCGCGAGCGGCCGGCCGAGCGCGGCCTCGAGCACGGCGCCGGCGAGGAACGTCTCGCCGGTGCTGTAGTTGAAACCGCCGCCGGCGGGCATGGCGCGCGGCAGTGCGGCCATCATGCCGGTGAGGCTGCCCGGCCTGCCCTCGAGCTGCAGGTCGAGGAAACGCCGCCGCTCGGAGCGCGGGTCCGTGTACGTCTCGTCCCAGGCGACGCCGGAGGACATTTCGAGGATCTGTCGCAGCGACACGTCGCGGTAGGCGCCGGCGTGCAGCGCCGGCAGGTACTTCGTGACCCGCTCGTCGAGGTCGCCGAGCACGCCGTCCGCGAGCGCGGCGCCATACAGCGTCGAGCAAACCGACTTGGCGAGCGAGAACGACGCCCAGCGTGCGCCGGGATCGAGGCCGAGCTGGTAGTCCTCCCGGGCGATCGCGCCGTCGGCGAGCACCAGCAGGCCGGCGACCCGGTTGTAGGCGAGGTAGTCGACGAGATCGTAGCGGCGACCGCCGACGACGAGATCGACGTCGGTGAGCGGCGTCGCCGCGCGGGGCAGGTCGCCGGGGAACGCGGCGCAGGCGACCGTCGCCGACGGGAACAGGGTGTGGCCCGCCATCAGCGTGGCGGCAACGGCGTCCGGCAGCAGCTTGCCGGCGTACAACGTGCGCACGTGCCGTGCGCGGGCGTCGGTGTCGGTGTCGGGGGTGGTCATGGCGGGATGGTACCCGACGCGATCCCCACTATCCCGTCGCGCCGATCTGTGATGTCGTGGGCCATCCGCTCAGGGAGGATCGGCCATGACACTCCACGCTGCCCTCGGGACCGCCCTCGTCGCCACGCTGCTCGCCGGCGCCCCGTCCGGGGCCGCCGCCGCGGAGCCGGCGGCCACCACCGCCCCTGCCAACACCGAGGCCGAAGCGCGTGAGGCCGACGCGCTCTACGACGCGGGCAATGCGCTCGGCGCGCTTCCGCTTTACGAGCGGCTGACGGCGCGCGTCCCGGAAGACGTCCGCTATGCCGAGCGCGCGGCGATATGCCTGATGACCGCCGTGCAGACGATGCCCCCGGGCGCCGAGCGCGACGCGGCCTTTGCTCGCGAGCGGTCGGCGGCCGAGCGCGCCCGCGCGCTCGGCGACACCAGCAGCCTGCTGCAGGTCGTCTTCGAGCACGTCGCCGAGCCACTGCCGGTCGGGGCTGCCATCATCGCCGACCCCATGATGGCGCAGGCCGAGACGGCCTTCGCGCGCGGCGACTTCGACGCGGCGCTCGCGCTGTACCTGCGCATCGCCGAGGCGAACCCGCGCGACTACGACGCCCGCCTGTACGCCGGCGACGTCTACTTCAAGCGCGACGACCTCGCGCGTGCCGCCGAGTGGTATGGCAAGGCGGTCGCGATCGACCCCGACCGGGAGACCGCGCATCGCTACTGGGGCGATGCGCTCGCGCGCCACGGCCAGGCCGGCGCCGCCTACGGGCACCTCCTCGACGCCATCGTCGCCGAGCCCTACTCGCGCCGGGCCTGGGCGGGGCTCGCGCAGTGGGCCAAGGCCCTGCACATCGAGATCAAGCCGCCCACGATCCCCGCGCCGCGTGATTCCGTCGACGTCGACGACAAGGGCGGAATGACGATCTCGGTGGACCCGAAGTCGTTGGCACACAGCGGCGCGGCGTGGCTCGCGTACTCGGCGTCGCGCGGCCTGTGGCGGCAGTCGAAGTTCAAGGAGGCCTACCCCAGCGAGGCCACGTACCGGCACTCACTGGCGGAGGAGGTCACGGCGCTCAAGATGGCGCGCGTCGTGGCCGGCGGCGAGGCCGGACACACGAAGGACTATGGCGACCTCGCGCGGCTCGACGACGACGGCATGCTCGAGCCGTACGTGCTGGTCAGTGCGCCGGACGCGGGCATCGCGAAGGACTACGCGGCCTATCGCGCGGCACACCGCGACCAGTTGCGATCGTACCTGGATCGCTATGTCGTGCATCGCCTGCCGTAGCGTCGACGCCTAGCCGCGCGACAGCAGGCCGGCGGGATCGTAGCGCCGGTGGATCGACTCGAGCCGGCGTCCGCGGGCGTCGCCGGTCGCCGCCTCGGCGTCGTCGACGCCGACGAAGTTCGGCAGCATGCCGGCAGCGGCCTCGGGCGCGAGCGCGCCATGCAGCGTCCGGACCCAGCGACTGACGGCGCCATCGGCGTCGCGGTCGAGGGAGCAGCCGATCAGGTTCACGAAGAACGGCACGTCGCGGTGCAGGAACGCCGTCTCTTCCGCGGGCACGCGCGCGACGGCGCCGCCGAGGTGCTGCAGGTGGATCTCGGTGAACGGCGTCGGCAGCGTGGCCGCGGCGTCGACGAGGCGCCCGATCGTCGAGTCGCCGAGGTTGCGGAAGTTCGTCGTCTTCCAATAGTGATGGCGCCCGGCCGGGGCGCCGGGATCGAGCGCCAGCTGCCAGTCGACATAGGGCAGGACGCCCTCGTGCAAGCCCAGCGGGTCGCGCTCGCGGCTCCACGCGAACGCAGCGGCGGCGCCGGCGGGGTCGCCCGCCCAGCACATCGCGCTGATCAGCACCGGCCGCCCGTGCCATGCCGGATCGAGGAACGGGAACGGTGGTGCGCACGTGAGCACGAGCACGGCGCAGAAATCGTCCGGCGCCTCCGGCGCCGCATCCCGGAACGACCGCATCACGAGCTCTGCATCGGCCAGCGGATGCACGACGAAGGCGCCGGTCACGGACACCCTCGGCTCGAGCGCGAACTCGAATCGCGTCACGACGCCGGGCGCACCGCCGCCGCCGCGCAGGCACCAGTACAGATCGTCATGCTCGTGGGGGGAGGCGCGTACCGTGCGTCCATCGGGGAGCGTGACGTCGGCGGACGCCAGGTTGTCGCAGGCGAGCCCGGCGCGCCGCATCAGCCAACCGCTGCCGCCGCCGAGCGTGAAACCACCGACGCCCGTGCTCGACACGAGCCCGCCGGTCGTCGCGAGACCCAGCTTCGCAGTCGCCGCATCGACGTCGCGCCAGAGCGCGCCACCCTGGACGAACGCACGGCCGGCCAGGCCATCGACCGTGATGCCGCGCAGAGACGACAGGTCGATGAGCAGTGCGCCGTCCCGGATCGAGCGCCCTGCGGTGTTGTGGCCGCCGCCGCGCACGGTGGCCGCCAGGCCGGCCTCGGCGGCGAGCCGCAGCGCCCACGAGACATCCTCCGCGTCGGCGCACAGCACGATCGCCGCCGGGTGGCGGTCGATGGCCGCGCTCCAGACACGCCGCGCGACATCGTAGCGGGCATCGTCCGGTAGCAGCAGCGGACCGCGCAGGTGGGTCCGAAGCGCGGCGACGCGGGCAGAACCGAGCGTCATCGGGCGCACATCCATGTGGGTCACCTCCCGGCCCCAATCATGCGCCGGGGTGGCCCCCTCGTACAGGCCACCCCGGACGCCCGCCGGCGTCAGTTCGCCGTCAGCCGCGTGGCGCTGATCGTCCCGGAGACGCCGCCGAGCACGGTCTTCTCGTCGATCGCGTATTGCGTGATCGAGAACGTCCCGGTGTAGCGGTTGCCCGTGGAGTCGAGGGTCACCACCTCGAGGATGTCGGCCGGACCGACGTAGACGGTGCCGGTGTTGTCCCAGCTCTTCGCGTAGTGATGGAGCTTGTAGGTCGCGTGACCGGTCTGCACCCACGTGCCCATGCAGAAGCTCTGCGTGATCGGTGCCTTGCCGGAGTTCATGAGTTCCGTGCCATCGGCATGCCACATGACGTTGGCGTCGTCGACGAGCGCGCCGTTGGGGGCGAGGAACTTCGCGCGCCACAGGCCCACGATGCCCGGCCCCCCCTCGACACTCGCCGCAGGTCCCGAGTGCAGTGCCGTGCGGATGAAGCCGCTCGTGGCCGCGCCCGTCGGCGCGGTCACGTCGTAGGCCGCGCACGATGCGCCGGCGGTGGCCGAATAGACGAGCGAGATCGAGGCGAGGCAGGTGGCCGCGAGTGCGGCGCGGATGGTTGTCGTCATGGGTTCCCTCCTTCGACATGGTTGGCCGTGCGGGTCCCTGCGGGACCGGTGCACGGTGCAGTGCGTCCAATGGCGCAGTTGAGATCGCGCCATCTGCGGAGCACTCTAGTGCTGGCCGTGGGGGAATAGACCCCGGCGCCCGTGAGGGAATCGTGAGGGTGCGCACTGAACGGCCGCGCGCACGTCGTCCATGGAGGGGCCGCGTGGACCCACACGCCGTAGAATTCTTCGCGCGGATGCCTCGCTATCGCTGCGGCGACGTCGAGGTCGATGCCCGGCGCCGCATGTTGCTGCGCTGCGGCGAAGAGGTGCCGCTCGAGCCAAAGGCCTTTGCGGTTGTGCTCGTGCTGCTCGCGAGAGCCGGCGCGCTCGTGACTCGCGAGCAACTGCTCGATGAGGTCTGGGGCCACCGCTACGTGACGCCCTCGACGCTCAATCGCGTCATTGCACTGGCCCGGCGTGCGTTCGGGGACGACGCCCAGGCGCCGCGCTTCATCGACACCGTCCACGGCACCGGCTATCGCTACTCGGGGCCCGTCGAACGGCTGCCGTCGGCCGACGAGGGAGTCGCGTCATTCGCGCCACCCCTCGTCGCGCGGCTGCCCGCGCGCCTCGAGCCGATCCTGGGACGTGAACCGGACCTCGCCGCGCTCGCCCGGCTGCTCGGCAGCACGCGCGCGCTGACGATCCTGGGACCGGGTGGGGTCGGCAAGACGCAGTGCGCGCTGGAATGCGCCCGGCGGCTTGCGCCGACCTTCCCCGACGGCGTGTGGTTCTTCGACCTGGTCGAGGTGCCCAGTGCCGCCCACTGGGTTGGTGGATTCGCCGAAGCGCTCGGCGCGCGCGCAACCGATCCGGTGCCGACGATGGCGCGGATCATCGGCGCGCTGACCGGCCGTCGTGCGCTGCTGCTGCTCGACAACTGCGACCGACTCGCGCTGGAACTCGGCCAGATCGTGCATGCGCTGCTGGTCGGCGCCGACGGACTGCGCGTGATGGCGACATCGCAGCGAGCCCTGCACTTCGTGGGCGAGCACGAATTCAGGCTCTCGCCACTCGAACTGCCCGCACTGTCGGCGACATCGACGCCACCCGACGTCGCGGCGCTGGCCGCCGTGCCGGCCCTGTCGCTGCTGCTCGCGCGCATCCGCAGCGTGCAATCGGCGTTCAAGGCGACCGCGGAGAATATCGGCACGCTGGCCGAGATCTGCATCCGACTCGACGGCGTGCCGCTCGCGCTTGAACTCGCGGCGGCGCGGTTCGCGCTGCTGTCGCCGACGCAAGTCCTCGAGCGGCTCGACCAGCGGTTCCGGTTCCTGAGCAGCGATGCCGCGGGTCGCGATGCGCGCCACCGCAACCTGCTGGCCCTGCTCGAGTGGAGCTACGGCCTGCTGTCCGAGCCGGAGCGCCGCATGCTCTCCTGGCTCGGCGTGTTCGTGCGCGGCTGGTCGGTGGACGCCGTGATCGCCCTCGCCGCGGAGCTTGGCCACGATGCCGGGCAGGCCGTCGAGCTGCTCGGCGGGCTCGCCGACAAGTCACTCGTCAGCGTCGACGCCACCCTCGCGCCGCCCCGCTACCGGCTGCTGGAGACCGTGCGGGAATTTGCGCTGGCGCGACTCCATGATCCCGCCGAGGCGGACGCAGCGCGCGACGCCCACGTCGTGGCGATGCGTACGGTGACCGCCAATGCCCACCGCGACATGCTCTCGGGCCAGATGGCGGAGCGCCTCGCGACACTGACGCTGGAGATCGGCAATCTCGAGGCGGCGGTCGCGCATGCGATCCCGCGAGAGCCGCAGTCGGCACTGGACATCGTCGGTGCGATGCTGTTCTACCTGAAGGGTCGGGGTGCCGTCGTCGCCGGCCTGCCGCTGTGCTCGCGCGCCGTGGCCGGTGCTCCGCGCACGCCGACGCGCTCCCGCGCCCGCGCCACACTCACGCTCGGCGTCACCGCGCTGCCGTTCGACGAGCTGCATCCCGGCGAGGTCCTCGAGGAGGCCATCGCGATCGCGCGGGCCACCGGCGATGACTGGGTGCAGGCATACGCACAGGCGCACCGGGCCATGCTGCTCGCCGATCGCGGCGACGCGGCGGGTGCGCGCGCGGCGGTGGCCGCCGCGGTCCAGGTGGCGGTCCCGCTTGGCAACGCGTTGCTCGACGGCCTCGTCGCGCTCGCGCAGGGCTGGGTGCAGCTGGCCGAGGGGCGGCCGGCCGAGGCGATCGCGACGATGGAGCCCGCGCGGCGTACGGGCACGGACCTGCACCAGCATCATTTCATCGAGATGTACCTGGGCCTCGCGCACTTCCGCCTCGGCGATCTGCGCGCTGCGGCGAGCCACTGGCGCGATGCGGCGCGCATCGCGATCCTGCTGGGCCACGTTCGTGGCGCTGCGGGCTCCATCGAAGGGTGCGCCTACCTCGAGGTTGCGCACGGCCGCCCGCGCGAGGCGGCAGTCCTGCTCGGGGCGGCGGAGGCGATTCGGGTGCGCACGGTGCCGCTCTATCGCTGGTGGTGCGGCCATCATGACGAGGCGATGGCGGCCGTGGTCGCGACCCTCGGCGCGGAGGAGGCGTCGCAGCGGATCGACGCGGGCGCGCGGATGCGCGAGGAGGATGCGATCAACGGTGCGGTCGCGACGCTCGTCCACTACGCGGCCGTGGCCCCGGATCCGCGCGCGACCCGGTGAGACGCGCGGCGTGTGGCATCATCGCAATGCGGCCCCGCGGCCGCGCAGCACTGGATGCCCATGCGCCGCAAGCCGGCCGATTTCGACGAGGCGTTCTTCGAACGCTTCTACGGCGACCCCGCGACGCGCGTCGCCGACACCGGGGATGCCGAGCGCGTTGCCGGCCTGATCGCGGGGATCGTGCGCTACGTGGAACTGCCCGTGCGGCGGATCCTCGACGCGGGCTGCGGCGTCGGGATGCTGAGGGAGCCGCTCCTTGCGCACTTTCCGAAGGCCCGCTACGACGGCCTCGAATACAGCGCCTACCTGTGTCGCCGTCACGGCTGGATCGAGGGCTCGCTCGCGGACTATGCACCGAAGGTGCCGTACGACCTCGTCGTGTGCCACGACGTGCTGCAGTACCTCGAGGATGCGACCGCCGCGCGCGCGATCCGCAACCTCGCGCGCCTGTCGCGGGGCGCGCTGTACCTGAGCGTGCTGACCCGCCGCGACTGGGCGCAGGCCGCCGACCAGTCGCGCACCGACCGGACGGTGCACCTGCGCACCGCGGACTGGTACCGGCGGCGCCTGCGGCTGGGCTTCCGGCACGTGGGCGCGGGGGTGCACGTGGCCCGGAGCCTGGAGCCGATCCTCTGGGAGCTCGAGCAGCCGTGGCGCTGACAATTGTCTGCCCGGGCGGTCGGCGGACTCCCGACGCCGCGCGGCAGACGCTACAATGCGGCAGCGCAACCGGCGCAGCCGTACCTCAAACGACATCCAAGGGGACCCGCATGCACTTCTCCTCGAAGACCAGCCTCTTTCTCGTGACGGCCGCCGCCGTTGCCTTCAGCGGGCTCGCTGCCTGTGGTGGTGGAGAGACCGAGGCGCCGCTCATCAATACGACGATCAACATCCAGTCGATCACGCAGGAAGGCAACTGCGAGGATGTGAACGTCAAGGTGACGCCGGTCTCGATCCTGCCGGGCGCGCCGAAGATGTCGAACAACAAGGAATTCGTGACCCCGATCAAGCTCACCAAGGGTGCGGACGGCGTGTCGTGCACCGGGGGTGCGGCGACGATTCCGATGGCCCCGGGCAAGTGGAAGTTCACCGCGAACCTGCCGTCGCAGATCGCCAGCTGCGAGCGCGACATTGCCGGTGCGTCGGCGGTCGGCTTCAAGGACGGCGAGCCGAGCTGCTCCTGAGCCCGGATCGGGCGGACGGCGGCCCGAAAGGGCCGACCGTCCGTTCTGTTTTGACGAGATCCGGCAAAACGGATCTGTAAAATCACGAACGACCGTGCTAAAGTAGCCCCATGGCGAAAGGAGCCCGGACCCGTGCGGCGATCCTGAAGGCGGCGGTCGAGACCGCCAGCCTCGGCGGCTTCGCCGGCCTCAACTTGCAGCCGCTGGCCGACCGAGTCGGCATGACCAAGAGCGGCCTGTACGCCCATTTCGGATCCAAGGAAGCGCTGCAGCTCGCGACCCTCGAACATGCGACGGAGCTGTTCGAGGCGACCGTCGTCGCGCCCGCCAAGACCGAGGCGGCCGGCCTGCCGCGGCTCGCCGTCATCTACGAGCGCTGGCTCGCCTGGCCGGCCAACGCCGGGCTGCCCGGCCAGTGTCCTTTCTTCGCGGCGGTCGCCGAGTTCGACGATGCCGACGGGCCGGTCCGCGAACGCCTCGCGCGTCTGTTCCGCGACTTCCAGGGCGTCATCGAGCAGCTCGCCGCCTCGGCGGTCCGCCACGGCCACCTGCCGCCCGACACCGACGTCGCGCAGTTCGCCCACGAGGTGCTCGCGATGCGCTACGCGCACCACTGGTCAGCGGGATTCATGCGCGATCCGGCGGCGCTGGGCCGCGCGCGCCGGGGGTTCCTGCGCCTCGCCGGGCGCCTCGGCAATCAGCGGCCGTAGTAGACCGTGAAGCTCGCGCGGTCGAGCTTGTTCGCGTTCAGCATGAAGCCGACCATCGCTGCCGTCGAGGACGGCTCGACGCCCAACTTGTCGACCTTCAGCGCGTACAGCGTGAACACGTAACGGTGCGGCTTATCGCCGGCCGGCGGGCACGGCCCGCCGAAGCCTGGCTTGCCGAAGTCCGTCCCGGTCTGGACAGCCCCCTTCGGTGCCTTGCCGGCGGCCGGGTTGCCGGCACCGGCCGGCAGGCCGGTGGCGCCCGCCGGGATGTCGAACATGACCCAGTGCCACCAGCCGCTGCCGGTGGGCGCGTCGGGGTCGTACACCGTCAGGGCGAGGCTCTTGGTGCCAGCCGGCACCCCGTGCCACTGCAGTGCCGGCGAGGTGTTGCCGCCGGTGCAGCCGAAGCCGTTGAAGACGTGGCGCGCCTCGAAGCGGCCGCCCGGTGTCAGTTCCGGGCTCGACAGCACGAACTCCCCGGCCAGCGTCGAGGCAGGCAGGCCGGCGGCGAGGATCAGGGCGAGGGCGGGAATGCGCGTCATCGGAGTCTCCATGGCCGGCCTGGCGACCGATCGAGTCTAGCAGCCGCCCGCCGAGCGGGTGCCGTGCGATTCAGGGATAATGGCCGCCGACTGAGGGGGCCCGTCGACGTGCATTTGACTGCCAGGCTGTTGCCGCTGATCGCGCTGGGAACCCTGTTGGCCGCCTGCGGTGAACGACACTGGTCGGTTCATCGCGCGGGCCGGCTCGGCGGCCACCGCGACGCGGGCACCCATCTCCCGCTGCGCATCGCCTCGGACCTCGTCGTGAAGCGCGCCGAGTTCGGCGTGCTCGAAACCGGCCCCGACGGCGAGGAGCGCTTTGCCGCCGCCGACGAGGTGCCGGCCGAGGATGGCCAGGTCTTCGGCTGGGTGGTCGAGGTCGAGACCAATCGCAGCTCGCTCCGCTGGCAGGAGCACCTGCGCTTCCCGGGTCCGGTGAGCGACTGGGGCGACGTCGAGTCCGACCCGGACATCGTGCTGTCGCGCGACGGTCGCAGCGCCCTCGCGAAGGGCGAGGAACTCGTCGAGGGCGGCGAGCTGTCGCGGTTCTACTGGTCGCTCGCCTCCGGCGATCCCGCCGGCGCCTACGAACTCGACCTCGCGATCGAGGGTCGCCCCGTCGCGCACTTCTCGTTCCGAGTGCCCGAGACGGTCCGCGAGAAGGCGATCCTCGTCAAACATGGAGGCCGCGCGCCGCGCGCGCGCCGTCCCGTCCAGTTCATGCCGGTCGCCGCCGGCGGTGGAGCGAAGACATGGAAATGAAGCGCGTCAACGCCGGCAACCTGCGCGCCATCGGCTACGACGAATCCAACCGCGCCCTGCGCGTCGAGATGTCCGGCGGGCAGCTGGTCGAGTACACGGGCGTCTCGGCCGAGACGTGGCGACGATTCTCGAGCGCATCCTCGATGTGGAGCTTCTTCCGAGACAACATCGAGGAGAACTACTCCGAGCGCCAGGTCCGCTGAGCCCCATCGTGTCGAAATTCTTCAGCGTGCGGCGCGTGCTGCCGATCGCCGTGTCGGCGATCGTCATCGTGCTGGCGGCCCGCTTCCTGCTGTCGGATGCGCGCGGACTGCGCCTCGCCGACGTGCTGCGCGGGCTGCGCGACATCCCGGTCGATGCGCTGGTGATCGGCGGTGTCCTCGTCGCGGTCCTGTACACCGCGCTCGGCGTCTACGAGGCCATCGTCGCGGACTACGTCGCCGGTCCCGTCAGTCGTCGTCGTGCGGCCATGGGTGGCGTGCTCGCCGCCTCGATCGGCCACGCGCTCGGGCTCGGTACCGTCTCGGGTGGCGCGATCCGCTATCGCGTGTATCGCGCGGCCGGCATGCGGCCGATCGACATCGGCAAGATGATCGTGCTGGTGGCGATGCCGTATCCGGGCGGCCTCGGGCTCATGCTGTCCGCCTCGCTGCTGATGCAGTGCGAGGCCGCGGCGCCGATCCTGCACACCAGTGCGTCGCTGCTGCGCGGCATTGGCCTTGCGCTGTTCGTGCTGCACGTCGCCTACCTCACGCTCGTGCTGCGCCGGCGCGAGCCGCTCGCCTTCGGCCGCCACCACCTGACCCTGCCCTCGCCGCGGCTCACCGCGATCCAGTACCTGGTCGGCATCGTCGAGGTCTGCTCCGCGGCGAGCATCCTCTACGTGCTGCTGCCGGCGTCGATCCAGATCTCGTGGGGCGTGTTCGTCGGCGTGTACGTGCTCGCGATCCTGGCCGGCCTCATCAGCGGCGCCCCCGCCGGGCTCGGCGCGTTCGAGGCCGCGCTGCTCGCCCTGCTCGCGCAGGTGCCGCACGTCGCCCCGCTCAACCAGGCGGAGCTGTACGCCACGGTGATCGCGTATCGCGGGCTGCTCGAAGCCGTGCCGCTGGTCCTCTCCTTGTCGGCGTTCGCGGCCTATGAGCTCTGGTGGCGACTGCCGCTGCAGCGGGCGCGGGTCGCGGCGATCCGCACCTCCGAGAAGCGCGCCGACTGATCAGCGCGGGCCGGCATCCGAGCGCACGGTCACCCTGAGCACGCCGCCCGCGGCCGCGCCCGGGAAGGCTTCGCGCGCGATCTTGGCGGCGGCCTCCGGCGTCGTCGCCTCGTCCGCCGCCCGCGCCGTCAGAAGCGCCGCCGGCGTGAAGACGACGAGGTAGCGCTCCTTGGCCTGCGCCGGGTCCACGCCGATCGCGAGCCGGTAGGCCGGCGCCCGCGCGTTCTCGAACACGGGCAGGTCGAAGCGCAGCGCGTCGAGGTCGGTCTGGCGCGACACCATGAAATCGTCGTTGAGCAGCGCCGCGACCGGGTAGAACACGCGGCCGCGCGCCGCGTCCGCGCCGCCGCTCAGCAGGCTCTGCACCTCGACGAGGTACGGCCGGTCGAGGGCCGGCAGCCGGAAGGCGAGGAACGCGCTGCGCCCGGTCTTGAACTCGAACGCCGGTGTCGAGCCGTCGATGCGCGCCTCGACCGTGCCATCCACCGGCAGGGACGTGTAGCGGAACTCCCCGGGGTCCGCCGGCGCCCGGTCCGCCGCCACGGCGGCGCAGGCGAGCCCGAGCCCGCCGAGGAGGGCCGCGAGGCGGACACGGAAGCGGTGCGGGGGGGGTGCGGGCATGGCGCCAAGGCTAGCACGGACCGCGGCGCCGCCCGCCGCCCGGACGGGGGTATAGGATGAGGCCCCGGATCCCGAGTGTCGCACCGATGGCGATCCCGCCACCCCGAGCCGAATCCCGCCCGTTCGACGTGCTCTCCCCGTGGGGACCGCGCGCCGACCCGTACTACTGGCTGCGCGACGACGAGCGCACGGACCCGGACGTGCTCGCCTACCTCGCCGCGGAAAACGACTACCGGGCCCGCCTGCTCCGCCCGTTGCGGCCGCTCGAGGACGCGCTCTACGCGGAGCTGATCGGCCGCCTGCGACCGGACGATGCGACGGTGCCGGCCTACTGGAACGGCTACTGGTACCAGAGCCGCTACGAAGCGGGCCGCGAGCACTCCGTGCACGTGCGCCGCAGCGCGCCCGACGCGCTCGAGCAGCTGCTGCTCGACGGCAACGCCGAGGCGCCCGGCCACCCGTTCTGGGAGCTCGGCAACCTCGAGGTGAGCCCCGACAACCGGACGCTCGCGATCGCCGAGGACACGCGCGGCCGGCGCCTGTACACGCTGCGCTTTCGCGACCTCGGCACCGGGCTCGAGCACCCGGAGCGCATCGAGAATGCCGAGCCGGACGTCGCCTGGGCCGACGACGGGCGCACGGTCCTGTACGTGGCGAAGGACCCGGAGACGCTGCTCGGCAACCGCGTGATGCGCCACGTGGTCGGCACGCCACCCGCCGAGGACACGCTCGTCCACGAGGAGCCGGACGACACCTTCTTCGTCGGCGTCGAGCGCGGCCGCAGCGGTCGCTTCGTCTACATCGTGCTCGACAGCACCGTCGCGACCGAGGTGCGCTACGCCGCGGCCACCTCCGGCCCGCTCGAGTTCACGGTGGCGATCCCGCGCGAGCGCGAGCACGAATACCAGCTCGAGGACTTCGGCGAGCGCTTCGTCATCCGCAGCAACGACCGCGCGCCCAACTTCCGCATCGCCTCGGCGCCGATCGCCACGGTCGCCGACCGCGCGACCTGGCGCGACGAGATCGCGCCGCGCGAGGACGTGTTCGTCAGCGACTTCGAGGTGTTCGGCGGCTTCCTGGCCGTCGCCGAGCGCGCCGGTGGCCTGCGCCGCATCCACGTCCGCAGCTGGGACGGTGCGCGGGACTTCCGCGTCGAGGCCGGGGAACCGGCCTTCGCGATGTGGATCGGCGACAACGAGGACCCGGCCAGCACGCGCCTGCGCTACGTGTACTCCTCCCCGACCACGCCGGCGACGACCTATGACTTCGACCCGCTGAGCGGCGAACGCGTGTTGCTGAAGCGCGAGCCCGTCGAGGGCGACTTCGACCCGTCGCGCTATGCGACCGAATTCATCGAGGCGCCCGCGCGCGACGGCGCGCGCGTGCCGGTGACGCTGCTCTACCGCCGCGGGATCGTGCGCGACGGCGCCGCGCCGCTGTATCAGTACGCCTACGGCAGCTACGGCCTGTCGCAGGATCCGCTCTTCTCCTCGACGATCCTCTCGCTCGTCGATCGCGGCGTCGTGTTCGCGATCGCGCACGTGCGCGGCGGCCAGGAGCTCGGCCGCGCCTGGTACGACGCCGGCCGGCTGTACTCGAAGCTCAACACCTTCGACGATTTCATCGACGTCACGCGCCACCTCGTCCGCGAGCGCTACGTCGACGCCGCGCGGGTGTGCGCGGCCGGCGGCAGTGCCGGCGGCCTGCTGGTGGGCGCGGTCGCCAACCGCGCACCGGGCGACTATCGCGTGCTGGTCGCGCACGTGCCCTTCGTCGATGTCGTCACCTCGATGCTCGACGAGGAGCTGCCGCTGACCACCAACGAATACGACGAGTGGGGCGACCCGGCCGAATCGCGCGAGATGTACGAATACCTGTGCGCGTATTCGCCCTACGACAACGTCGCGGCGCTGGACTACCCGGCGCTGCTCGTCACATCCGGCCTGCACGACAGCCAGGTCCAGTACTGGGAGCCGGCCAAGTGGGTCGCGCGCCTGCGCGCACTCGGCGCGGGCGCGCGCAGCCTCGTGCTGCACACCAACCTCGACACCGGCCACGGCGGCAAGCCGGGCCGATTCGCGCGCTACCGCGAGATCGCCGAGGAATACGCCTTCGTGCTCGACGAGCTTGGCCTCGTGACCGATGACCAGAAGGAGATCCCACGATGAAGCTCTACTACGCCCCCGGCGCCTGCTCGCTGGCCTCGCACATCGTGCTGCGCGAACTCGGCCGCCCGTTCCAGCTCGTCGCGGTCAGCCTCGCGCGCAAGACCACCGCCGACGGCCGCGACTTCCTCACGGTGAACCCGAAGGGCTACGTGCCGGCGCTCGAGCTCGACGACGGCGCCATCCTGACCGAGGGCCCCGCGATCCTGCAGTACCTCGCGGACTTCGAGCCCGCCCGCGCGCTGGCGCCGCCGAACGGCACGCTGGCGCGCTACCGCCTGCAGGAGTGGCTCGCGTTCATCAATTCGGAGCTGCACAAGTCCTTCGGGCCGCTGTTCGAGGCGACGGCACCGGACGTGCTCAAGGAGCGGGCGCGCGCGACGCTCGTGCGGCGACTCGGCTACGTCGCGGGCGTGCTGCCGGGACCGTACCTGACCGGCGCCACGTTCACCGTCGCGGACGCGTACCTGTACACGGTGCTGACGTGGACCGCGCACGTGGGCCCGGACCTCGCGGCCTGGCCCGTGCTTGCCGACTACCTCGCCCGGCTCGCCGCGCGTCCCGCGATCCGCGACGCGCAGGCGGCCGAGAAGGTCCGCTGAGCCTCAGGCCGGGGGCGCGGTGAACGCCGTGTGCGCGAGCGGCAGGCGCCGCGCGCGCACGCCGGTGAGCGCGGCAAGCGCGTTCGCGACCGCCGGTGCGATCACCGGCGTGCCGGGCTCGCCGACGCCGGTCGGCGCCGCGGACGACGGCACGATGTGCACCTCCACCGCGGGCATCTCCTCGTGGCGCAGCGGCGCGTAGTCGCCGAAGTTCGACTGCTGCACCCGGCCGTCCTCCAGCGTGATCTCGCCGTAGAGCGCGGCCGAGAGCCCGAAGCAGATCGCGCTCTCGACCTGGTACGCGACCTGGCCGGGATTCACCGCGAGCCCGCAGTGGATCGCGGCGACGACGCGGTGCACCTTCGGGCGACCGTCGACCAGCGAGACCTCGGCGACCTCGGCGACGACGCTGCCGAAGGAGGCGTGCACCGCGACGCCGCGCGCGCGGCCGTGGGGCAGGGGCGTGCCCCAGCCCGCCTTCTCGGCCGCGAGCTTCAGCACCGCAAGGTGCCGCGGCTCGGCGCCGAGCAGCGCCGTGCGGTACGCGACCGGATCCTGGCGCGCGGTGGTCGCGCACTCGTCGATGAAGCTCTCGACCGCGAACGCGGTGTGCGTGTGGCCCACCGAGCGCCACCACAGCACCGGCACCGGGACCTTCGCGGTGTGGCCGGCGACACGCACGCTCGGGATCGCGTACGGCAGGTCCGAGGCGCCCTCGTGCTGCGTCGCGTCGAGGCCCGTCTTCGGATCGATCATCATCTTCTCGAAGGGCGTGCCGGCGACGATCGACTGCGACACGATCGTGTGCGTCCAGGTCGCCGGATGTCCATCGGTGCCGAGCGTGGCCGTCAGGCGATCGTGCGACAGCGGCCGGTAGTAGCCGCCCTGGAGGTCGTCCTCGCGCGTCCACACCGTCATCACCGGCGTCGGGTGGCCCTTGGCGACCGCGACCGCCTCGCGCACGAAGTCCGAGCTCGGGTTGGCGCGCCGGCCGAACCCGCCACCGAGCAGCGTCGTGTGGACGTGCACCTGTTCGGGCGCGAGGCCCGCGACGGCCGCGGCCGCCGCACGATCGACGGTCTGGAACTGGGTCCCGGTGTAGACGTCGCAGCGACCGTCGGCGAACGCGACGGCGCAGTTGAGCGGCTCCATCGGCGCGTGCGCGAGATAGGGCGTCGCGAAGTCGGCCTCGAGCGCGCGGCCGGGACCGGCCTGGCCGACGTCGCCGCGCTCGACCACCACGGTGCCCGGTTCGCGTGCGCGCGCGGCGAACTCGGCCGCGAGCCGCGTCGTCGATACGCCGGCGCCGGCACCCGGGGTCCAGTCGATCCTGAGTGCCGCACGACCACGGGTCGCGGCCCAGGTGTTGGTGGCGAGCACGGCAACGCCGCTCGGCACCTCGCGCACGGCCACCACGCCCGGCACGGCCTTCGCCGCGCTCGCGTCGAGCTTCGCGACGCTCCCGCCGAAGGTCGGCGCGCGGGCGACGACCGCGTACACCATGCCCGGCAGGCGCACGTCGAGCCCGAACTCGGCGCTGCCCTCGACCTTGGCGCGCGTGTCGAGGCGCGGCACGGCCTTGCCGATCAGCTTCCAGTCGGCCGGGGACTTGAGGACGGGATCCGCCGGCGCCGGCAGCGCCGCGGCGCGCACCGCGAGCGCGCCGTAGGCGAGGCGCCGGCCGCTCGCGCCATGCACGACGTGGCCGTCGGCGGCGCTGAGCGTGCTCGCCGGCACGCCGAGCTCGGCCGCGGCCGCACTGACCAGCATCGAGCGCGCCGCGGCGCCGGCCCGGCGCAGCAGCTCGAAGCTCGAGGACATGCTCATGCTGCCGCCCGTGAACTGGATCGGCGCGAACGAGGCGTTGTAGACGGCGGCGACCGGCGCCGCCTCGATCACCACCGTGGCGAGCGGGACCTCGAGCTCCTCGGCGAGGACCTGCGCGAAGCCGGTGTAGATGCCCTGGCCCATCTCGGACTTCGGCACCAGCAGCGTGACGCGACCATCCGTCGCGACGCGCACGTAGGCATTGATCGCGGTGTCGGCGGGCGCGGCCGTCGCCGCGGCGCGCGTGCGCACCGGCAGCGCAAGTCCGATCACGAGGCCGCCGGCGGCGGCGGCGCCGACCTTCAGGAAGCTGCGGCGCGAGGCGACGAGGGTGTTCATCTCAGGCCTCCGCCGCGCGACGGATCGCCTGGTGGATCCGGTTGTAGGTCCCGCAACGGCAGAGGTTGCCGTTCATCGCCGAACGGATCTCCGCGTCGGACGGATGCGGCTTCTGGGCGAGCAGCGACACGGCCGACATGATCTGGCCGGACTGGCAGTAGCCGCACTGCGGCACGTCCTCGGCGATCCAGGCGGCCTGCACCTTGCGGCCGAGCTCGCTCGCCGCCACGCCCTCGATCGTCGTGATCCGGCGTCCCGCGACGGAGGCGAGCGGTGTCACGCAGGCGCGCGTCGCCTGGCCATCGACGTGCACCGTGCAGGCGCCGCACAGCGAGGCACCGCAGCCGAACTTCGTGCCGGTGAGGCCGACGATGTCCCTGAGCGCCCAGAGCAGCGGCATGTCGGGCGCGGCGTCCACCTCGTGCGCCGTGCCGTTGATGTCGAGTTTCATCGGGAGCTCCGCTGCCGGTAGAGGGACCGGCAGCGTACCCCGCCCGGCTCGCGGCGTCATGCCGCGCGAACCTAGAACGGCGTGTCCACCGGCGCGGGTGGCGTCGCGGCGGCGGACGCCGTCGCCGTCGGCACCGGTGCGTCCTGGACGGCGTTCGGCAGCGTCACCGGCGTCGCGGGCGCGATCCGGGCCGCGGCTGCGCGCGGTGGCGGCGCGAGGATCTCGGTCGGGCGCGCGGCCCGCGCGCCGCGGTGGCCCGCG
>CAISEB010000008.1 GCA_903884235.1 uncultured Pseudomonadota bacterium | reverse complement strand
CCGGCGCTGCGGCCGGCGTGTCGGCGCTGGCGTGGCCGGAGGCCAGCAGCGAGCCGCCGGCGAGCAAGAGGACCGCAAGCGCGCGGCGCGCCGCCGCAGGCCAGCCGGCACGGGCGTTCATCGGGTGGAGGACTTCTGCGAGTTGCACGGCGTTTCCCCTGTCTTTGTCGAAATAAATCAATGCGGTCTCCCGTCGTATGTCGTCCGGCTCAGATGGCCTCGGTTCCCATCTCGCCGGTGCGAATGCGGACAGCCTGGTCGAGGCCGAAGACGAACACCTTGCCGTCGCCGATACGGCCGGTCCGGGCGATGTTGGTGATTGCCTCGACCACTTGGTCACACACGGCGTCGTCGACGGCGAGCTCGATCTTCGTCTTCGGTACGAAGTCGACGCGGTATTCGGCGCCGCGGTAGAGCTCCGTGTGGCCGCGCTGGCGGCCGAACCCCTGCACTTCGGTCACCGTGATGCCCTGCACGCCGATGTCCGCGATCGCCTGACGGACCTCGTCGAGCTTGAAGGGCTTGATGATCGCGGTGATCCACTTCATGGGTGGCAGGCATCCTCGGGCGGTCGGGTCGGTCCGGGTGGCGTCGCGGGCTCGCGGCCGCCATCCCCCCTGCCAAAATGCAGCTTCCATGCCATGGTCGCCGGGGACGTTAAATCAGTCGCTTACGACTCGGAGGGCACGCCGGACCCGGTGCCGCCGCACCGTTTTGGCGCACGGTGCGGGCGCGGCTGCGTGAAACCGGGGCGTCGGCCTTGACCTCGGCCCGTGCCGGCCCCAGAACGGAGGGATCGATCGCGACCCCGCCGAGGAATCCCCGCCATGAGCAACCCGTTCGATCCACGCGCCCTCGAGGACCTCGCCCGTCGCCTGTCCGAGGCGATGCCGCCGCAGGTGCAGGCGCTGCGCAGCGACTTCGAGGCGAACTTCAAGAGCGTGCTGCAGGCGGGCCTCGCGAAGCTCGAGCTCGTGACCCGGCAGGAATTCGACGTGCAGGCCGGCGTGCTGGCGCGCACGCGCGAGAAGCTCGAGGCGCTCGAGGCGCGGTTGAAGGCGCTCGAAGGCGGTTGAGTCGCGTCGCCGGCGTCAGTCCTGCGCCGGCCACGCCGAGGCGTCGATCGCCTCGCGATAGCCGTGCCACGTCGCGTGGCCGATCACCGGCATCGTCACCGCGAGGCCGACGAGGCCCGTCGCGAATCCGATCGCGACGGCGAGCACGACGAGGACCGCCCAGATGGCCATCGTGCGGCGGTTGCGCAGCACCGCGTTGATGCTCGTGACCACCGCGGTCACCGCGTCGGAACGCCGGTCGACGAACATCGGCAGCGAGAACGCGCTCGCGGCGAATGCGGCGAGCGCGAACACGCTGCCGATCGCGCTGCCGACCGCGAAGAAGATCACGAGGTCGACCTGCTTCGGCGGCACGTCGTCGGGGAAGAAGATCTGCACCGCGCTGCCGGCGCGCACCCACAACAGGCAGATCACCATCAGGATCAGCGAGTACACGAGTGAGTCGGCGAGGTGGCGGTTGCCCGCGGCGATCGCGCTCGCGATCGACGGGCGCGTCCCGCGCGCGAGCTGCGCACTGATCGTGTAGAACGCGATGCCCAGCACCGGCGCGACGAACACGAAGCCGGAGAGCAGCACGAGCAGGGTCCAGCCGGTCCCGAAGCGCAGCGTGATGCCGGTGACGATCGCCGACAACAGGACGATCGCCGCGCCGAAGGCGAGGCTCGTGCCGGGCGCCGCGCGCAGGTCGCACCAGCCGAGCGCAATCCAGCGCAGCGGTGCGCCGGGGGCGAGATCCCGGCACGGCGCGACGAACGGCAACTCGTCCGCAGGCGATTCGCTCATGCCTCGTCTCCCCGAATGAGGCCCCCGAAACGAAAACGCCCGGCACGGGGCCGGGCGTTCTGTGGATGAGTCGGTCCCGCTGGAACCCCCGTCCTATTGGTTCTGCTTCACGATGTAGTCGACCGTCTGTCGCACCAGGTCATCCGGCAGGTCGACACGACCGCCCTTCGCGGGCATCGCCATCTGCGCCTTGCCGTGGTAGCCCTTGATCGCATGGTCGTACAGCGCCGGCTTGCCCTGCGCGATGCGCGCGCCCCAGGCTCCCCGGTCGCCGACCGTCGGTGCGCCACCGACGCCGGCCGAGTGGCATGCGCTGCACACCGTCTTGTAGGTTTCCTCGCCATCCTTCGGCAGTACGGCGACGGTCGCCTCGGCGCCGCCGGCCGGCTTGATCGCGAGCGCGGCATTGTCCTGGCCGGACACCGCGACGTGGCCGAGGGGCGCGGTGCGCTCGGCGACGGTCGCGGCGACGGCGCTGTCGACGAGCGCCTTGTCGGCCTCGAACGGCACGCCGATGCTGCGGGCGATGCCGATCAGCGTCAGGGTGATGAACACCAGGATGCCGATGACGATGCTGAACGTATTGAAGAACTGCCTGTCGTGCTTGCTCACTCGCTATCCCCGGGGCCGTCGCGGAAAGTCGCGGAGTATAGCGGGTGCCGGGCGGAGCCAGAAGGGTCCGTTGGACGGTGGGGGTGCCCCCGGGTAGAATCGCCGACCCTCACGCGCCCGTAGCTCAGCTGGATAGAGTGACGGCCTCCGAAGCCGTAGGTCACAGGTTCGAATCCTGTCGGGCGCGCCAAATTCCCGATCCATCGACGCCGGATCGCCGGGCCTCTCGCCCGGGCGACGCTGCGCCCCGCGCGGGGCCGGGCCCGGCCCTATTGCCAGGTCCATTTCATCCGATACCAGCCCGCACCCGCCGACGGCGGGTCGAAGCGCAGGTGATGGACGCACGCGGCCGTGCGTTCGTCCACGTCCGGCTGCCCGCTGGAGTCGAGCACCACGGCCTCGCGAGGGTGCCCGGTGTCGTCGAGGTAGAGCGCGAGCCCGACCGTCCGCGAGATCCCGTCATCCGGGAGCCGGTGCCCGTGTGGCGGCGGCTCGCAGCCGAAATCGCTCCCGCGCAGGCCCTTCGCGGCCGGCAGCGCGCGCCGCGCCGCCGGGTCGGCCGGCAGGGGCGGGACCACGATCGGCTCGAGCCTCGCGCGGGGGACGACCGGTGGGGCGGGTGCGACGGGCGTCGCGGGCGGGCTCGCGCAGCCGGCGACCAGCAGTGCGCTCACGATGATGATGCGCGGGACGTGCATGGCGATCCTCCGGGGCGGCATCCGGCCATTCCGGTCGCACCGCTGGCGCGATCGCCTCGAGCTGGCGACCGGACCGTAAAGACGTCTGCGCCCGCACGAGGCGGGCGCAGGATCGTTCATCGCCGGCGCGATCTCAGTGCTTGCGTTCGGACGCCGCGAGGTCATCGAGCAGCGTGAGCAGCTGGGCCTCGCCGCCCGCGGTGCCGACGTCCGCCGTGTAGCGGCCGTTGACGACGAAGAACGGCACGCCCGCCACCTGGTAGCGGCGCGCGAGGTCCGCTGCGCGGCGCAGCTTGTTCTCCACCGAGAACGAGCGGTAGGTCTTGTCGAAGTCGGCGTCGGAGACTCCATTCGCCTTCAGGAAGGCCCGCTGCGCCTTCTCGGTCGCGACGGCATCGTCCTGCACCCACAGCGGCGCGTTGCGCACGTGGATCTCGCGGAATGCGAGGGGGTGCAACTGCTCGAGCTTGCCGAGCGCCTCCATCGTGTAGAACAGGCGCGCCAGCGGCTCGGTGGACTTGTTGCCCGGCCAGATCACCGGGATGCGCACGAACTCGACGTACGGCGCCTTGGTCTGGTGGCGCCAGCTCTCCAGCATCGGGTCGAGCTGGAAGCAGTGCGGGCACATGTACCAGAACACCTCGACGACCTCGACCTTGCCCGGTGCGACGCTGGTCGGCTGGGCCGGGATCAGCGTGGTGTAGTGCCGGCCGTCGACCCACTTGGCCGGGATCGGGCTGCCGACCGGGGCGGTCGTGCCGGCCACTGCGGCGGCGATCGGCGAGAAGCCGCTCGGCACGTCGGCGCCGTCGGTTTCCTCGGCCATGCCGACGGCCTTCTCCACGACGGCACTCTTGGCGCCCGGGCGCACGGCGATGGCCGCGACGTTCTGGCGGGGTGCGGAGGCGACGTGTTCGGGGCCGTGGTGGCGCCCGCTGACCAGTGCGAAGACGAGACCGAGCGCCGCGAGCGTCCCGAGTCCCCAGCCGAGCTTCTTCATGCAGCCTCCAGGATGCCGGCGAGGCGCCGGCGAGCAACAGTTGGAGTCGGCCCGGACCCGATTAGTTCGGTCCCGGGCCGAGAGGTCGGGTCAGCGCAGGCCCTGGATGTACGCGACCAGCGCCTTGATGTCGTCGTCCGACAGGCGCTTGGCGACGTCATACATGAGCTCCGCACCGGCCGGCGGGGCCGGCTGGCCGGCCACCGCCGCGTAGCGCGTCTTGGCGGCGTAGGCATGCAGCTGGTTGGCGACGTAGACCGGCTGCTGGGCGCGGATCTGCGGCCAGCGGGCGGGGCCGTTGCCGCGGCCGTTCGGGCCGTGGCAGCCCGAGCAGGCCGGGATGCCACGCGCGGCGTCGCCGCCACGGTAGAGCTTCTGGCCGGCCTCCCAGAGTGCGGGATCGGCCTCGAGGCCGGTCAGCGTCTGGGCTTCGAAATGGGCCGCCAGGTCCGCCATGTCCTGCGGGCTGAGCGCCAGGGCCATGGGGTTCATGACCGGGGCCACGCGCACGACGGACTTCAGCAGCGCCAGCTGCTCGACGATGTACTCGTGGTGCTGGCCGGCCAGGTTCGGCCATTCCGGGTTGATGCTGTTGCCGTTGGCCCCGTGGCAGGCGGCGCAGACCGCTGCCTTGGTGGCGCCGGCTTCGGCGGAGCCGACCACGGCGGGTTCGGCGGCGAGGACGATCGTGGTCTGACCGATCAGGGTCGCGGCGAGGAGCGCCGCGGCGATACGACTCTTCATATTGGCTTCCGACTCCCGTGGGCGTTCGCCCGGCCCTGCTAGACTCGCGGGCCTTGGCGACGGCGGGATTCTACACGATGTCGGCTTTTCCCCACGCACAGTACATGAAGGGGGCGCACGAGCCGCCCCAGTTCGTGGCCGACGTCGGGTCGGAGGTCTGTTTCGCCGGCCGCTCGAACAGCGGCAAGTCGAGCGCGATCAACGCGATCACCCAGCGCAATGCGCTGGCGCGGACATCGAAGACCCCGGGCCGGACCCAGCTGATCAATTTCTTTGAGCTCGAGCCGCGCCGGCGGCTGGCGGACCTGCCGGGCTATGGCTTCGCCAAGGTCCCGAAACCCCTCCAGCAGCACTGGAAGGGGCTGCTCGAGACCTATTTCCGCGACCGCACCTCGTTGAAGGCGCTGTTCCTGATCGCCGACGTGCGTCGCGGGCTCGGCGAGCAGGACTGGCAGATGGTGCGGTTCGCGCACGCCTGCGGGCGCGGCGTGCACATCCTGCTGACCAAGGCCGACAAGCTGACCCGCAACCAGGGCGCGAGCGCGCTCGCGGCGGCGAAGCGGGAGCTCGGCGGGGTGGCGACGGTGCAGCTGTTCTCGAGCACCGCGAAGACCGGCGTCGACGACGCCCGCCGCGTGCTCGTCCAGTACCTTGGAAAAGAACCCGGCGGTGGAGAGCCCACCGCCGGGCAGACTGACCCGGCATAGAGGAAGAGGCCGGGAGAGCACCCGCCTAGGGAGGAAGCGGGGAGCGTCTTGCGACGCTCGATGTATGTGACCCCGCACCCCGGCCAAAAGTTCATCGGCGGCGGGTCAAGATACGTCAACCCCGGCGTCGCTCAGTGCGCCTCGTCCCAGTTGGCGCCGAGGCCGACCGACACCTCGAGCGGCACGGCGAGCGCCGCCGCTGCCGACATCAGTGTCGTCACTTCGCGACGCACCGCATCGACCGCGTCGCGATCCACCTCGAGCACCAGTTCGTCGTGCACCTGCATGACGAGCGTCGCGGGCGCCTGCGTCCCGCGGATCCACGCGTCCACCGCGATCATCGCGCGCTTGATGATGTCCGCCGCGGTGCCCTGCATCGGCGCGTTGATCGCCGCGCGCTCGGCATACTGCTGCTGCTGCTTGTTGCGCGAGCGGATCTCCGGCAGGTAGAGCCGGCGCCCCTCCACCGTCTCGACGTAGCCCTGCTCGCGCGCGAGCCGGCGCGTGTCGTCCATGTAGCGGCGCACGCCCGGGTAGCGCTCGAAGTAGCGCTCGATGTAGCGCGCCGCCTCGCCGCGCGCGACGTCGAGGCGCGCCGCGAGCCCGAATGCGCTCATGCCGTACATCAGCCCGAAGTTGATCGCCTTCGCCGCGCGGCGTTGCTCGCCGCTGACCTCGCCCGGCGGCACTCCGAACATCTCGGCGGCGGTGGCCTCGTGGACGTCGCGCCCTTCCGCGAACGCGCGCAGCAGGCCCTCGTCGCCCGACAGGTGCGCCATGATCCGCAGCTCGATCTGCGAATAGTCCGCCGCCATCAGCACGCGCCCCGGCGGCGCGACGAAGGCCTGGCGGATGCGCCGGCCCTCGTGCGTGCGGATCGGGATGTTCTGCAGGTTGGGGTCGGACGAGGACAGGCGTCCGGTCGCGGCGACGGCCTGGTGGTACGAGGTGTGGATGCGCCCGGTGCGCGGATGCACCTGTGCGGCGAGGGCCTCGGTGTAGGTGCCGCGCAGCTTGGCGAGCCCGCGGAACTCCAGGATCAGCTTCGGCAGCGCGTGCTCCGCCGCCAGTTCCTCGAGCACGTCCTCGGCGGTCGACGGCTGGCCGGTAGGCGTGCGCCGCACGACCGGGATGCCGAGTCGCTCGAACAGGATCTGCTGCAGCTGCTTCGGCGACTCGAGGTTGAACGGGCCGCCCGCGGCGACGTGCGCCTCGCGTTCGAGCTCGCCGAGGCGGCGCGTGAACTCCGTGCCGAGCGCGCGCAGGAACACCGGGTCGACGAGCACGCCGGTGCGCTCCATCCGCGCGAGCACCGGCTGCAGCGGCTGCTCGAGCGTGTCGTACAGGCGGGCGAGCGCCGGGATCGCCTCGAGCCGCGGTCGCAGCACATGATGCAGGCGCAGCGTGACGTCGGCGTCCTCGGCGGCGTAAGGGCCCGCGGTCTCTATGGGCACCTGGTCGAAGGTCAGCTGCTTGGCGCCCTTGCCGGCGACGTCCTCGAACGTGATCGTCTTGATGCCGAGGTAGTGCGCCGCGACCGAATCCATGTCGTGTCGCGTCGCGACGCTGTCGAGCACGTAGGACTCCAGCATCGTGTCGAAGCGCACGCCCTCGAGCCGGATGCCGTGGTTCAAGAGGATGTGCGTGTCGAACTTGGCGTGATGCAGCACCTTGGTGCGCGATGGGTCCTCCAGCAGCGGCTTCAGGCGGGCGAGCACCTCCTCGCGCGGCAGCTGGTCCGGGGCGCCGGCGTAGTCGTGCGCGAGCGGCACGTAGGCGGCGAGCCCGGGCTCTGTCGCGAACGACACGCCGACGATCTCGGCGGCGACGTAGTCGAGGCCGGTGGTCTCGGTGTCGAAGGCGATGAGCGGCGCGGCCTCGAGCCGCGCGATCCACGTTTCGAGCGCCTCGCGCGTCAGCACCGTCTCGTGCCGGCGCGGCAGCGCGGCGAGCGCGGCCGCGGCCTCGTCGGCGACCGGCGTCTGCGGCGCCTCGGCGGGCTTGGCGGCGGGCGGCCTGGAGCCGCCGGCAGCCGCGGAGGGCGCCGCCGCGCCGCCTTCCAGTTCGCGCAGCAGCCCCTTGAACTCGAGGTCGCGATACAGCGCCGCGAGCTTGTCCTGCTCGACCGGACGGCGCGCGAGCGCCTCGACCGTCAGCGGCAGCGCGAGGTCGCAGCGGATCGTCGCCAGCTTCCTCGACAGCTCGAGCTGCCCGAGGTTCTCGCGCAGGCTCTCGCCGACCTTGCCCTCGATCTCGCCGGCGCGCGCCACCAGCGTGTCGAGCGAACCGTACTGCGCCAGCCACCTGGCCGCCGTCTTGGGGCCGACCTTGGGCACGCCGGGGATGTTGTCCGAGGTGTCGCCGACGAGCGCGAGGTAGTCGATGATCTGGCCAGGCTCGACGTCGAACTTCGCCTTCACCCCGGCGATGTCCAGCGTCGAATTCGTCATCGTGTTGATCAGCGTCACCTGGCCGTCGACCAGCTGCGCCATGTCCTTGTCGCCGGTCGAGATCACGACCTGCATGCCCGCGGCCGTGCCCTGCCGCGCGAGCGTGCCGATGACGTCGTCGGCCTCGACGCCCGCGATGCGCAGCAGCGGCAGGCCGAGCGCCTCGACGGTCGCCAGCACCGGCGCGATCTGCGCGCGGAGGTCGTCCGGCATCGGCGGGCGATGCGCCTTGTAGGACTCGAATAGCTCGTCGCGGAAGGTCCTGCCCGGCGCATCGAACACGACGACGATGTGCGTCGGTGCCGTGTCGCGCAGGAACTTCTGCAGCATGTTCACCACGCCGAACACGGCGTTCGTCGGGTCGCCCCGTGAGTTCGAGAAGGGCGGCAGCGCGTGGAACGCGCGATACAGGTACGACGACCCGTCGATCAGGTACAGGCGCTTCGCGTCGCTCATGTCAGCGCTTCGGCGTATCGGTGTCGGGCGACTGTTGCGGTGCGGCCGGCGCCGGGGCGTCGGTGCGGATCACCACCGGTGTCGTCGGGCTGCGGGAGGGCCGCACCAGTGGGCCCTTCTGGCCGCATCCCGGCAGGCCCGCGACGAGGACGGCACCGAGGGCGAGGGCGATCGAGGGGCGCATGCGGGTTCCTCCAGGCGGGGCCGCAGTATAGGCCGCGGTGTCAGGCGGCGGGCACCACGGCGACCGTCAGTCGCGAGACGCACACCAGCCGGCCGGCCGGATCGCGGATGTCGATCTGCCACACCTGGCTGCGACCCCCGACATGCACTGCGTGCGCGGTGCCGGTGACGATCCCGTCGCGCACGGCGCGCAGGTGGTTGGCATTGATGTCCTGGCCGAGCGCCCAGAACCGCGTCGGGTCGACGCACAGGTTCGCCGCGATGCTGCCGAGGCTCTCGGCGAGCACGACCGACGCGCCGCCGTGCAGCAGCCCCATCGGCTGGTGGACGAGCGGGGTCACCGGCATGGTGCCGCGCAGCCAGTCGTCGCCGATCTCGGTGACCAGGATGCCGAGGTGGTGCGCGAGGCCGGTCGAGTAGCGGCCGTTGATGTCATCGGGCGTGACGGTGGAGTGCCAGATTGCCATGGCCTCAACGCTACCGCGCCCGGGAGCCGGCGTCCAACCGCCGCCCGGTGGTACCCTAGCCACCCGGTCCGCGGCCACCGGTCCGACGAGGCACTCATGGTTCCCGCGCCAGCCATCACGCTCGACGACAAGTACGACCGCGTCCACGGCCGGGTGCTGCTGAGCGGCACGCAGGCCCTCGTGCGCCTGCCGCTGATGCAGCGCGCCCGCGACCTCGCGGCGGGCCTCAACACGGCCGGCTACGTCAGCGGCTACCGCGGCTCGCCGCTCGGCGGCTACGACCAGCAGCTGCGCGCCGCTGGCGCCCGGCTCGAAGCCGCGCACGTGCGCTTCGAGCCCGGCGTCAACGAGGACCTGGCGGCCACCGCGATCTGGGGCACCCAGCAGGTGCAGCTGCTGCCGGCGCCACGCTACGACGGCGTCTTCGCGATCTGGTACGGCAAGGGCCCGGGCGTCGACCGGTCGGGCGATCCGATCAAGCACGCGAACCGCATGGGGACCTCGCCACACGGCGGCGTGCTGCTCGTGTTCGGCGACGACCATGCCGGCAAGAGCTCGACGGTCTCGCACCAGAGCGAACAGGCGCTCGTGTCCGCGGGCGTCCCCGTGCTGTATCCGGCGAACGTGCAGGAGTTCCTCGATTTCGGGCTGCACGGCTGGGCGCTGTCCCGCTACGCCGGCGTCTGGGTCGGGTTCAAGTGCGTCAACGAGACCGTCGAGTCGACGGCCACCGTCGAGGTCGACCCGGCGCGCGTCGCGCCGGTGCTCCCGGACCTGCCGCAGCCGCCCGGCGGCGTCAGCGCCCGTTTCGGATTCGATCCGCTGGGCGACGAGGTGCGGCTCGCCCGTCACAAGCTGCCGCGGGTGCTCGCCTATGCGCGCGCCAACGGGCTCGACCGGCGCACGCACGGCGCACCGCGCCGGGGCGGGCTCGGCATCCTGACGGCGGGCAAGACCTGGCTCGATGTCGAAGGCGCGCTGTCCGCGCTCGGACTCGACGCGGCGCGGCTCGCCGACGTCGGCCTCAGCGTCTACAAGGTCGGCATGATCTGGCCGCTCGAGCCGACGGGACTCGAGGACTATGCGCGCGGCCTCGGCGAACTTCTTGTCGTCGAGGAGAAGACGCCGTTCCTCGAAGGTCAGGCGGCCCATGTCCTGTACAACCTTGCCGATTCGGAGCGCCCACGACTCAGCGGCAAGCGCGATCCCGAGGGCGGCGCACTCCTCGCCGTCGACGTGCCGCTGGAGCCGGCCGAGATCGCGCGCGTGATCGGCGCGCGGCTGCGGGCGCTCGGGCTCGCGGACGCGATGCTCGAGGCGCGCCTCGCGAGGCTCGAGGCCGGCGTCGCCGGCGCCCGCGAACGGCGCGGCGACGGCATCGTACGCACGCCCTACTTCTGCTCCGGCTGCCCGCACAACACCTCGACGCGCGTGCCGTTGGGCAGCGCCGCCTTCGCCGGCATCGGCTGCCACACGATGGCGCTCTACATGAATCGCAGCACGCTGCCGCCGACGCAGATGGGCGGCGAGGGCCTCACCTGGGTCGGGGCGGCGCCGTTCAGCGGCATGGAACACGCGTTCCAGAACCTCGGCGACGGCACCTACTTCCATTCGGGACTGCTCGCAGTGCGCGCCGCGGTGACCGCGGGCACGTGCATCACCTACAAGCTGCTCTACAACGACGCCGTCGCGATGACCGGTGGCCAGGCCGTCGAAGGCGGGCTCACGGTCGCCGACATCGCGCGGCAGCTGCGCGCCGAGCGCGTCGCGCGCATCGCCGTCGTCAGCGACGATCCGGGCAAGTACGGGCGCGCACCCGGATTCCCGGAAGGGGTGACGCTCCATCCGCGTGCGGATCTCGATGCGGTGCAGCGCCAGCTGCGCGGCGTGCCCGGCGTCTCGGTGCTGATCTATGACCAGGTCTGTGCCGCGGAGAAGCGCCGCCGCCGCAAGCGTGGCCGCCTCGCGGAGCCGGCACGGCGCGTGTACATCAACCCGGCGGTCTGCGAGGGCTGTGGTGACTGCTCGGTGAAGTCGAACTGCGTCTCGGTAGAGCCGCTCGAGACGGAATTCGGGCGCAAGCGCGCGATCGACCAGTCAAGCTGCAACCGGGACTACTCGTGCCTCGAGGGGTTCTGCCCCTCGTTCGTGTCCGTGGAGGGGGCGCTTGCGAAGCCGCGCAGTCCCGCCGTCGCGGTCGCGCAGACCCAGGACACGCTGCCCGAGCCGCCGGCCGTCGCGGCGGATGCGTCGGCGCGCGTGCTCGTGACCGGCATCGGCGGCACCGGCGTCGTCACCGTCGGCGCCCTGCTCGCGATGGCGGCGCACCTCGAGGGCCGTGCCGCGAGCGTGTTCGACATGACCGGCCTCGCGCAGAAGGGCGGCGCGGTGCTGTCGCACGTCAAGATCGGCGCCGACGGCGCCGCCCTCGGCGCGCCGCGGGTCGGCATGCTCGAGGCCGACCTGATCCTCGGCTGCGATCTCGTCGTCGCGGGATCCGCGGACGTCCTGCGCAGCATCGACACCGGGCGCACCCACTGCGCGCTCAATTCCCACATCGTGCCGACCGCCGCGTTCCAGCTGAATCCCGACGTCCGATTCGACGCCGAGGATTCCCTGGCGCGCATCGCCGCGATCGCAGGCGATGCCCAGGTCGCCCGGTTCGACGCGACCCGTGCTGCGCGCCTGCTGCTCGGCGACACGGTCGGTGCCAACCTGATGGTGGTCGGCTACGCGCTGCAGCGCGGCTGGTTGCCGCTCGGCAGCGCCGCGCTCGAGCGGGCGATCGAACTCAACGGGGTCGCGGTCGACCTCAACCGCCGCGCGTTCGCGCTCGGGCGCCTCGCGGCCGCCGATCCCGAACGCTTCGCGGCGCGGGTTGCGGCGGTTCCGGGCGGCGAACCGCCGCCCATCGCCGTCCCCGCGACGGTCGAACGGCGGGCGGAGTTCCTCGTCGATTACCAGGATGCGGCCTACGCGGAGCGCTACCGGGCACTGGTCGCGCGCGCCGCCGCCGCAGAGGCCACGGCGGTCCCGGGCGCCACCGGCTTCGCGGATGCCGTCGCGCGTAGCTACTTTCGCCTGCTCGCGTACAAGGACGAATACGAAGTCGCCCGGCTGCACGCGGGCCCGGAGCTGCGCGCCGCACTCGGGCGCGCATTCGGCGCCGGCACGCGCCTGCGCTTCCATCTCGCCCCGCCGTGGCTAGCGAAGCCGAAGGACGGTCGCGCGCCGCGCAAGGTCGAGTTCGGCGCGTGGATCCTGCCGCTGTTCGCCCTGCTGGCGCGGCTGCGCGGACTGCGCGGCACGCCCTTCGATCCGTTCGGCGTGCAGGCCGAGCGCCGCCTCGAGCGGGCGCTGATCGCGGACTACGAGGCGCTCGTCGCGGAACTGATCGCCGGGCTCTCGCCCGCGCGTCACGCCGAGGCCATGGAGCTCGCCGCGTTGTGGGAACAGGCGCGCGGCTTCGGCCACGTCAAGGCCGCTGCGGTCGCGCGTCTGCGCGAGCGCCAGGCGGCGCTGCTGGCGGCGTTCCGCGCGCCGGCGACATCCTCCGCCCGCGCCGCGTAGCCGGCCGCGCGCCATTCGGCAAGGAGCAAGGACCATGCAACCGGGTGCCAGTCGAGCCTTCGCAGTCGCGCTGCTGATCGCGTCATCGGGTTTTCTCGCGGGGAGCTACTGCAGCGAACGCGGCTACTACACGCTCGGCGGCACCACGACCTCCGGCCAGGTCGCGAGTGGCGCGATCGCGCGTTTCGGCAGCGTGTTCGTCGATGGCGCCGAGTACACGACGTCCTCCGCGACGGTGACGATCGATGGCGTCACCGCGAGCGAAGCCGTGCTCGTCCCCGGCCAGGTCGCGACCCTCGGCGGCACGCCGGCGTCGGCGTCCGTCGCCGGGGTCGCGCACGCGCTGGTCGTCACCACGCGCCTCGTCGGACCTGCGACCTCGGTCGATCTCGCGGCGCACACGATCACGGTGCTCGGCCAGACCGTGCAGGTGACCGGCGACACGAGCGTCGGCGACGGCATCGCGCCCATGGAACCCGCGGGCCTGCTCCTCGGGCAATTGCTCGCGATCGACGGCTATCGCACCTCGACGGGCATTCGCGCGTCCCGCATCGACCCGGCGACCGGCGGCGTGCTGCTGCGCGTCGCGGGGCGGATCGGCGCGCTCGACGGCGCGACGCAGACTTTCAGCATCGGTGCCACGACGGTGTCCTATGCGGGCGTGACGGGCGGCCTGCCAGCCTCCGCCAGCGTCGGCGCGTACGCGATCGCGAGCGGCGCGACGGTCGGCGGATCCGCGATCCTGAACGCGCAGCAGGTGCTGGTGCAGGCCGAGGCGGGCGCGGGTGCCAGCGGCACTTCAGGCGTCGTGCACGGCGCGGTGACGCGGTTCGGCGCCACGACGGACTTCGACGTCGCAGGCCAGCCCGTGTCGACCGGTTCCGCGACGACCTACGATGGAGGCAGTGCCACGAGCATTGCCGCCGACGTCGAGCTCGAGGTCTCCGGCACCTACAACTCGTCGGGCGTCCTCGTCGCGACCGCCATCGCGTTCGTGCCGACGACTGACTTCCGGATCGTAGGACCGGTCGATTTCATCGATTCAACCGCCGCGACGTTCTCGGTCGGCGGCATCACGCTGGCGACGACAGCCGCGACCCGCTGGGACGATCGGGGTCCCGTGCACGCGCGGACGTTCGCGCTGGCGACGCTCGGCACCGGCGACTGGGTGGAGGTGCGCGGCGACACGACTGGCATCGCGGCCGCCGACGGTCGCGTCGTCGAGCGTCGCGTCGCGCCGGCCCAGACGCAGCTCGTGCTCGAGGACGACGTCAGCGCGCTCGCCGATCCCTCGCTCACGCTCGCGGGCATCGTGGTCGACACGCGCGGCGCGACGTTCGCGGACATCAATGGCGCGCCGCTCACGCGCAACCAGTTCTTCACCAGTGCCGCGGGTCACGCGGTGCGCGCGCGCGGCTCGCTTGCCAGTGGCGGCGCGTTCGTCGCGACTGCCGTCGCGCTGCGCAACTGAGATGGCGCGCCACCTGCCGGCGCCGGCCGAAGTGCCGCGCCCGTGGCGACGCGAGCCTCGCGAGGCCGTCGTCGGGCGCATGGACGAGGCTCTCGCCACCCGCGACGGCGCCGTCGCGGCGGCCTGCATCCACGAACTCTGGATGCGCGGCGAGATGGGGCTCAACATCGAGCGTGCGCTGGAGCGCTTGTGGGCGGTGGCCGCCGCCGCCGTGCCCGAGTGGCTGCCCACGCGCCACGTCGAGTGGCTGCCCCGCGCCTACGAGGTCGCGGCGCGGTGTGCCGCGACGCGACGCGGCAGGTCGTCCGTGTATCTCGTCCTGCTCGATTTCTCGGACGCGGCGGGCGATCCGTACGGGTTGTACGTCGGCGCCACGACCGTCGACCCCGTGCTGCGCTTCGAGCAGCACATGGCCGGCATCCGCTCCGCTGGCAGCGTGCGCCGGCGCGGGCTCGAGCTGCTGATCGGTCCCGCGCTGCACCTGCGGGGCATTTCGCGCGCCGATGCTGCGCGCATCGAGGAAGAGTTCGCCGAGGCGCTGCGCGCCGCGGGGATCCGGGTGCGCGGCGGTCATTGACCGCCGCGCGGACTCCCTCAGTGGCGGCCGGCGAGGGCGTGCAGCAGCACGTCCCAGTAGGCGAGGCCATTGTAGAACGAGGCCACCGGGATCCGTTCGTTGAGGCCGTGCGCGAATTCCTCGCTGGGCTTCGAGAACAGCGCGCTGACGCCGTACGTCGGGATGCCGTGCTTGCGGAACACGGCGCCATCGGTCGCGTACGCCGCCATCGTCGGCACGATCGTCGCGCCGGGATTCGACGCGGCGAGGGCCTTGCCCACGGCGGCGATCACGTCCTGGCGCAGGGGCGAGGCGTCCGAGACCAGCGGCTCGTAGTTCGAGGTGATCTCGATCGCGGGCCCGGCGAGCGCCTGCAGCTGCTGCTGCACGGCCGCCGGCGTGACGCCCGGGAAGATCCGGCAGTTGACCGTGCCGACCGCAGACTGCGGCAAGGCGTTGTCGGCATGTCCGCCGGCCAGCATGGTCGCCACGCAGGTGGTGCGCAGCTTGCCGACGAAGGCCGGGTTCCTCGAGATCTCGGCGGCCGCCGCCGCATCGGTCGGATCGGCCGCGAAGCGGCGCATGGCGGCGCCGAGCGGATCCGGCGTCAATGCGCCTGCCGCGCGCAGGTCGCCGAGCGTCCACTCGTTGGTCATCACCGGAAACTGGTAGTGCTGCACCGCGGTGAGTGCCGTCGCGAGCTCGTAGATGGCGTTGTCGGCGCGCGGCATGGAGCTGTGGCCGCCGGGGTTGCGGGCGGTCAGCGAGAACGTCGCCGAGCTCTTCTCGGCACCCTGCACGTAGAATTGCAGTGGCTTGCCGGTGTCCTCCGAGAGCACGCCGCCACCGCCGTCGCCGTTCAGCGCGAACTCGGCGTCGACCAGTGTGCGATGGTTGGCGAGGACGTCCTCCGAACTCTTCTGCGCAGTCTCCTCGTCGCCGCTGAAGTAGATGATCAGGTCCCGCGTCGGCACGAAGTGCTGGGCCTTCAGGCGCAGGAACGTCTCGGTCAGCAGCACCACCTCGCTCTTGATGTCGATCGTGCCGCGACCGTAGAAGACGCCGTTTTCCTCGATCAGCGTGAACGGATCGCGCTTCCAGTCGGAGCGCTTGGCCGCGACGACATCCATGTGTGCCAGCAGCGCGATCGGGCGGCCACCGGTGCCGTCGCCGTGATAGCGCACGATGAGCGAGGCGGTCTCCCCGTAGGGCACGATCGTCACGTCGCTGGCGGGGAAGCCGCCCTTGCGGAAGCGCTCGGCCAGGGACTCGGCCAGCTTGGGGACCTGGCCATTGCCGATCGAGGTCTCGAATGCAATCGCCGAGGCGAAGATCTCGCGCGCCTCGGCGCGATCGTGGTCGCTGACCGCGGGTGCGCCGGCGGCGGTGGCCGAGCCCGCCAGCGCGATGAGGAGGAATCCGTAGAACTTCATGGTGTCTCCGTGGCGGCCGGTCGACCGCAGACTGGCCCCGACTATACCGCCGTTGAATCCGACCGGGCGAGGTGGCACCGTATCCGCCTCGCGAACGCCCCGAGGGCACGCCGATGTCGACTTCCCTGCAGGCGCTGCTCGATTCGCTCGCCGCCACGCTGCCGCCCGGCACCGTCTCGACGGGAGATGACGTCGGCGCGCGACACCAGTGCGACTGGACCGGTCGCAGTCCGTGCCGTCCGCCGGCAGTCATCCGTCCGCGGAGCACCGAGGAAGTCTCGATCGCGTTGCGACTATGCAACGCGGCGGGACAGCCGGTGGTCGTGCAGGGCGGCCTGACCGGACTCGCCGGTGGCGCGACGCCGCGTGCGGGCGAGGTCGCGCTGTCGCTCGAGCGCCTCGTTGGCGTCGAGGAGGTCGATCCGGACGGCGGCACGATGCGCGTGCTGTCCGGCACGCCGCTCGCGGCGGTGCAGGATGCGGCCGAGGCGCACGGCCTGCAGTTCCCGCTGGATCTCGGTGCGCGCGGCAGCTGCACGATCGGCGGCAATATCTCGACCAACGCCGGCGGCAACCGCGTGATCCGCTACGGCATGACCCGGGCGCTCGTGCTCGGCCTCGAGGCCGTGCTCGCCGACGGCACGATCGTCTCGTCGCTGAACGCGATGCTCAAGAACAACGCCGGCTACGATCTCAAGCAGCTGTTCATCGGCACCGAGGGCACGCTTGGCGTCGTGACGCGCGCGGTGCTGCGCCTGCATCCGCTGCCGGGCGAAAAGCTGACGGCGTTCGTCGCCGCCGACTCGTTCGCGGCGATGGCGCGCCTGCTGTCGGCCGCGCGCGCCGCGCTCGGCGGCCAGCTCGGCTCCTTCGAGGCGATGTGGTCGGACTACTACGAGTTCGCGGTTGGCCAGCTCGGCGTCACCAACCGCCCGTTCGCGAAGCGGCACGCGTACTACGTGCTGATCGAGGTCGAGGCCCTCGATCCGGTCCATGATTCGGAACGGCTCGAACGGCTGCTCGCGCGTCTCGTCGAGGACGGCATCGCCGCCGACGCGGTGCTCGCCGGCTCGCTCGAGGAGAGCGCGCGCCTGTGGCGCGTGCGCGATGCGGCCGGCGAGCTGATGATCCGCCTGCCGAACCTGGTCGCCTTCGACGTCTCGCTGCCGATCCCGCGCATGGAACAGTACGTCGAGGACATGCGCGCGCGTGGCGCGCCGTACCTCGGCGAGCATCCGCCCTATGTGTTCGGCCATCTCGGCGACGGCAACCTGCACATCGTCGCGAGCCTCACGGGCTACCAGCACCTGCACGCCTACGACGAGGCCGTCTACGGGGCGCTCGCCGGGTTCGGCTCGGTCTCGGCGGAGCACGGCATCGGGGTGCTCAAGCGGGAGTGGCTGCCCCTGTCGCGGCAGCCCGCGGAGATCGCCCTGATGCGCGCGCTGAAGCAGGCACTCGACCCGAACGGCATCCTCAACCCGGGGCGCGTTGCATGACGATGCGACTGTATTCATTCTGGAGGAGCTCCGCCGCCTACCGCGTCCGCATCGCGCTCGCGGTGAAGGGCGTGCCTCACGAGCAGGTCGCGACGCACCTCGGCAAGGGCGCGCAGCGCGATCCCGCGTTCGTTGCGTGCAACCCGCAGGGCTTCGTGCCGGCGCTCGACGAGGACGGCTTCGTGCTCGGCCAGTCGCTCGCGATCATCGAATACCTCGACGAGACCCACCCGCACCCGCCGCTGCTGCCGACGGCTGCCCGCGACCGGGCCATCGTCCGTTGGATGGCGCAGGCGATCGCCTGCGACATCCACCCGCTCAACAACCTGCGCGTCCTCAACTACCTGAAAGGCGCCTTCGGGCAGGACCAGGACGGCGTGAATCGCTGGTACCGCCACTGGATCACGGAGGGGTTCACGGGCCTCGAAGTGCTCGCCCGCCGGCACTCGGGAGACGGCGCGCACCTGTTCGGATCTTCGGTGTCAATCGCGGACGTCTGTCTCGTGCCGCAGCTCTACAACGCGCGCCGGTTCGACACCGACCTCGGCCCGTTCCCGACGCTGGTCGCGATCGGCGCGGCACTCGCCACCCGTGCGGACTTCGCCTCGGCCGTACCCGAGGCCCAGCCGGACGCCGAGTGAACGCGCTGCCCCCTAGGCGCATGTCGCCGCCGTGCGCGATACTGTGCGCCGCTTTTCACCCCATCCAGCAGGATCCCGCATGAAGACCCGTGCCGCCATCGCGTACGCCGCAGGCAAGCCCCTCGAAATCGTGACCTGTGACCTGGAAGGCCCGAAGGCGGGCGAGGTGCTGGTCGAGATCCGGGCGTCCGGCGTCTGCCACACGGACGAATTCACGCGCTCGGGCGCGGATCCGGAAGGCCTGTTCCCGGCGATCTTCGGCCACGAGGGCGCCGGTATCGTCGTCGACGTGGGTCCCGGCGTGAAGTCGGTGAAGAAGGGCGATCACGTGATCCCGCTCTATACGCCCGAGTGCCGCGAGTGCAAGAGCTGCACCTCGCACAAGACCAACCTGTGCACGGCGATCCGCGCGACCCAGGGCAAGGGCGTCATGCCGGACGGCACGAGCCGCTTCTCGATCAACGGCGAGAAGGTGCACCACTACATGGGCTGCTCGACGTTCTCCAACTACACGGTGCTGCCCGAGATTGCGGTGGCGAAGATCCGCGAGGACGCGCCGTTCGAGAAGGTGTGCTACATCGGCTGCGGCGTGACGACCGGCATCGGCGCGGTCATCAACACCGCGAAGGTCGAGGCGGGCGCGAACGTCGTCGTCTTCGGGCTCGGCGGCATCGGCCTCAACGTGATCCAGGGCGCGCGCCTCGTCGGTGCCAACAAGATCATCGGCGTCGACATCAACCCGAAGCGCAAGGAACTCGCCGAGAAGTTCGGCATGACGCACTTCGTGAACCCGAAGGAAATCGAGGGCGACCTCGTGCCGTACCTCGTTGCGCTCACCGACGGCGGCGCGGACTACTCCTTCGAATGCGTCGGCAACACGACGCTGATGCGTCAGGCGCTCGAGTGCTGCCATCGCGGCTGGGGCGAGTCGATCATCATCGGCGTCGCGGGCGCCGGCCAGGAGATCAGCACCCGCCCGTTCCAGCTCGTCACCGGCCGCGTCTGGAAGGGCACGGCGTTCGGTGGCGCGCGCGGGCGCACCGACGTGCCGAAGATCGTTGACTGGTACATGGACGGCAAGATCTCGATCGATCCGCTGATCACCCACGTGATGCCGATCGACAGGATCAACGATGCGTTCAACCTGATGCACTCGGGCGAATCGATCCGCAGCGTCGTGACCTTCTAGTGTAGTGCTTCGTTCTGTTTGGAACTTAAGCGGCTATTGGCGCGGATGACCTTTTGCAGGATGTCCCGCGCGCTTTTGGTCCAGATGAACGGCTTTGGGTTGGTGTTGTGATGGGCGATGTAGTCATCGATCGCACT
>CAISEB010000007.1 GCA_903884235.1 uncultured Pseudomonadota bacterium | reverse complement strand
TGGGCGCCAGTATGCCGTGCCTGCCGCTGGCCGCCCGGCCTGGTGCGACGCGGGAACAGCCCGGTGCGACGAACGGAGTCGCACCGCCGGCCGTGACGTCCGGCCGCGGCGACCGGATCGCGGCACCCCGAGGCCAATCGGCGGCTTTACTTGCGTGGACGGCGCCGCTATCGTCGCGCCGTCATTGGCAGTACGAGGCGTCCCCGTGGGCAGTAGTTTGAAGGGTAGTCAGCGCTGCATCGAACGCAGCCGCACGACGGCTCGATAACGCTCACGCCTCGCGCCGAGCGCTGTCCTGCCCCGCACGGCAGCGCACCTGGCCCGGCTTTCCGCCCGGGCCTTCACTGGATGGTCTGATTCCCCCTTGCCGTCGATCGAGCCCGATCGACGCGATCCGGCGCGCGTCCCGCGCCGGATCGCGTCATCGCGTGCAAGGTCGTGTCTCGTGCCCGCGAGCGGATGCCGTGATCAGGTTTCCGGAGATCGGCGATGGTCAACTTGCTCAAGCGCCTCGCGGCGCATCCCCGCGTGAGGCAGCTCGGCCCCGGCCTCATCACGGGCGCGGCCGACGACGATCCGAGCGGCATTGCCACCTATTCGCAGGCCGGCGCCCAGTTCGGCTACAGCATGCTGTGGACCGTGCTCGTCACGTACCCGCTGATGGTCGGCATCCAGATGGTCAGCGCCAGGCTCGGCTGCATCAGCGGGCGCGGGCTCGCGGCGAACGTCAAGGCGGTATTCCCCCGGCCGGTGCTGTACTGCATCGTCGGCCTGCTCCTGATCGCCAACACGATCAACATCGCGGCGGACATCGCCGCGATGGGCGAAGCGCTGCGGCTGCTCGCCGGCGGATCGTCGCATCTGTATTCGGTCGGATTCGGCGTGCTCTGCCTCGCGCTGCAGGTGTTGCTCCGCTACCAGTCCTACGTCCGCTACCTGAAGTGGCTGACGCTGGCGCTGCTGTCCTACGTCGCCCTGGTGTTCACGGTGCACGTCCCGTGGCTGGTGGTCCTGCACGACATCGCCCTGCCGCGGCTGCCGTTCGACCATGACACCATCACCGTCATCGTCGCGGTCTTCGGGACGACGATCAGCCCGTACCTGTTCTTCTGGCAGGCGGCGCAGGAAGCCGAGGACCTGCGGCTGCTCCCTGGCGCGACGATCCCGGATGCGACGGGCCCGCATCGCGACGACGTCGTTCGCCAACACCTGCGCAGGATCCGCTGGGACACCTACGTCGGCATGGGCTTCTCGAACCTGATCGCGTTCTTCATCATCCTGAGCACGGCCGCCACGCTGCACGTCGCCGGCATCGAGAACATCCAGACCTCCGCGCAGGCTGCCGAGGCGCTGCGGCCGCTCGGCGGCCCGGTCACCTTCACGTTGTTCAGCTTCGGCATCATCGGCACGGGCATGCTTGCGGTTCCGGTGCTGGCCGGATCGGCCGCCTACGCCGTCTCCGAGAGCTTCGACTGGCGGCTGGGACTCGACATGAAGATGCGCGAGGCGCTGGAGTTCTACGCCATCATCGCGGTGGCGACCGCGGGCGGCGTGATCCTGAACTTCACGCACCTGGATCCCATGCGTGCCCTGCTGTGGAGCGCCGAGATCAACGGCGTCATCGCCGTGCCGATCATGGCGATCATGATGCTGCTCGCGCGTCGCGAGGACGTCATGGACCGCTTCATCATCTCGGTGCGACTGCGCGGCCTTGGTTGGTTCGCGACGGCGGTGATGGCGGTCACCGTCGTGGCCATGGTCGCGACGATGTAGGTCGGCGGCGTCCCGCGACGGCGGCGCCTCACGTCTCCACCACCTCCCGCGCGAGCGCGTCGGTCCGCGCGGGGCGGGTCGGTGCGCGCGGCACGCCGCCGGGAACCCGGCCCTGCGCCGATCGCCAGGTGAAGGTGCCCGCGCGTGCGCGGCGCGCGATCTGGGCGCCGGGGGCCGCAATCCCCCAAAGAAAAAGGCGCCCGAAGGCGCCCTTTCCCGTGGCCGTGGTGGCTGCCTGTTACAGCAGGGGCACCAGCAGCAGCGCGACGATGTTCATGATCTTGATCAGCGGGTTGATCGCAGGGCCCGCGGTGTCCTTGTACGGGTCGCCGACGGTGTCGCCGGTGACGGCGGCCTTGTGCGCCTCCGAGCCCTTGCCACCGAAGTTGCCTTCCTCGATGTACTTCTTGGCGTTGTCCCAGGCGCCGCCGCCCGTGCACATCGAGATCGCGACGAACAGTCCCGTGACGATCGTGCCGATCAGCAGGCCGCCGAGCGCCTTGACGCCCGCGCCCGGACCCATCAGGAAGTTCATGCCGAAGCCGATGATCACCGGCACGAGGATCGGCAGCAGCGACGGGAACACCATCTCCTTGATCGCGGCGCGAGTCAGCATGTCGACCGCCCGGCCGTATTCCGGCTTCGCGGTGCCCGCCATGATCCCCGGGATCTCCTTGAACTGGCGACGCACTTCGACGACCACGGCGCCGGCGGCGCGGCCGACGGCTTCCATGGCCATCGCGCCGAACAGGTAGGGCACGAGGCCGCCGATGAACAGGCCGATGATCACGGCCGGGTCCGACAGCGAGAACTCGACCATCGCACGACCCGTCTCGGCGAGGTGCGTCGCCAGGTTGTGCGTGTAGTCGGCGAACAGCACGAGCGCGGCGAGGCCGGCCGAGCCGATCGCATAGCCCTTGGTGACGGCCTTGGTGGTGTTGCCGACGGCATCGAGCGCGTCGGTGACCTTGCGCACGTCCTTCGGCAGGCCGGCCATCTCGGCGATGCCGCCACCGTTGTCGGTGATCGGGCCGTAGGCGTCGAGCGCGACGATCATGCCGGTCATCGACAGCATCGCGGTGGCGGCGATCGCGATGCCGTAGAGGCCCGACAGCTCGTAGGCGCCATAGATCGCGCCGCACACGGCGAGCACCGGATAGGCGGTCGAGCGCATCGACACGGCGAGTCCGGCGATGACGTTCGTGCCATGCCCGGTCTGCGAGGCCGCGGCGACGTAGCGCACCGGGCCGTACTCGGTCGCGGTGTAGTACTCGGTGATGACGATCATCGCCGCGGTCAGCGCGAGGCCGATCAGCGCGCAGAAGAACAGGTTCATCGCGTTGACGCCCATCATCGCGTCGGTGACGAAGTAGAACGCGACCGCCGCGATGGCGCCCGAGACCATCACGCCACGGTACAGCGCGTTCATGATCTTGCCGCCCTCGCGGGCGCTGACGAAGAACGTGCCGACGATCGAGGCGACGATCGACACGGCGCCGAGGACCAGCGGGTAGATCACGGCCTGAGGGCCGAAGTCCGCGGCGAGGAGGCCGGCGAGCACCATCGTCGCGACCAGCGTGACGGCGTAGGTCTCGAACAGGTCGGCCGCCATGCCGGCGCAGTCGCCGACGTTGTCGCCGACGTTGTCGGCGATCACCGCCGGGTTGCGCGGGTCGTCCTCGGGGATCCCGGCCTCGACCTTGCCGACGAGGTCGGCGCCGACGTCGGCACCCTTCGTGAAGATGCCGCCGCCGAGGCGCGCGAAGATCGAGATCAGCGAGCCGCCGAAGGCGAGACCGACCAGCGAGTGCAGCGCCTCGCTCGGGTGGACCTTCAGCATCAGGCCGTAGTACCCGGCGACGCCGACGAGGCCGAGGCCGACGACCAGCATGCCGGTGATCGCGCCGCCGCGGAAGGCGACCTTGAGGGCCGGGTTGACGCCGATGCTGGCGGCCTGCGCGGTGCGCACGTTGGCGCGGACCGACACGTTCATGCCGATGTAGCCGGCGAGGCCCGACAGCAGCGCGCCGACGAGGAAGCCGCACGCGGTGCCCCAGCCGAGGCCGAAGGCGAGCACGCCGAACAGCACGACGCCGGCGATGGCGATCGTCGAGTACTGGCGATTCAGGTACGCCTGCGCGCCGGCCTGGATGGCCGCCGCGATTTCCTGCATGCGCGCGTTGCCGGCCGACTGGGCCACGATCCACCGTGCCGTCAGCAGGCCGTACAGAATGGCTACGACACCCGCGCCGATAGCGAGGGCGATCGCGAGATCGCTCGTCATGCGTTTACTCCCCGGTCCTAGACCAAAAAACCGTCAGTTTTGAATGTTTTACCCGTGCCAGCCGCCCGAATCCCTGCTGGCCTATAGCGCTAACAGGCTGATTCAAATGGATATTTCAGGCTCACCCCTCGAAAGGCGGCGCATTATACCTTGAAGTCGGTCTTGAGCTTGCGCCGGACGGGGGCTTTCTTGAGCGTCACGTAGTCCGGCAGCCCGTCCTTGAACGGCGGGTAGTCCTCGCCGGCGATCAGCGGCTGCAGGTAGCGCCGGCAGGCGGCGGTGATGCCGAACCCGTCGGCGGTGATGAACGACGGCGGCACCTTCTTCTCGATGTTGGCGACCGCGGCGAGCGGCGCCGACTCGATCCTCCAGCGGTACGGCTTCGACGACGTGCGCTTGATGACCGGCAGCACGGAATTCTGGCCCTTCACCGCGAACTCGACCGCCGCGCGGCCCACCGCGTAGGCCTGCTCGACGTCGGTCTTCGAGGCGATGTGGCGCGCGGCACGCTGCAGGTAGTCGGCGACCGCCCAGTGGTACTTGTAGCCGAGGCCCTCCTTGACGATGCGCGCGACCTCGGGGGCCGCGCCGCCCAGCTGCGCGTGGCCGAACGCATCGGTCGTGCCGGCCTCGGCGAGGAACTTGCCGTCCGGGCCCTTGACGCCCTCGGAGACGACCACGACGCAGTAGCCGTTCTTCTCGACGCTGCCCTTCACCTTGGCGAGGAACTTCGCCTGGTCGAACGTGACTTCCGGGAACAGGATCACGTGCGGCGCGTCGCTGCTGCGGCGCTGTGCGAGGCCGCCTGCCGCTGCGATCCAGCCGGCGTGCCGACCCATGACCTCGAGGATGAACACCTTGGTCGAGGTGCGGGCCATCGACTCGACGTCGAGCGCCGCCTCCCGCGTCGAGACCGCGACGTACTTGGCGACCGACCCGAACCCCGGGCAGCAGTCCGTGATCGGCAGGTCGTTGTCCACGGTCTTCGGCACGCCGACGCAGGTGATCGGGTAGCCGAGCTCCTCGCCGATCTTCGACACCTTGAGGGCGGTGTCCATCGAGTCGTTGCCGCCGTTGTAGAAGAAGTAGCCGATGTCATGCGCCCGGAACACCTCGATCAGGCGCTCGTACTTCGCGCGGTCCTGCTCGATGCCCTTCAGCTTGTAGCGCGCGGATCCGAACGCACCGGCGGGCGTGTAGCGCAGCGCACGCACCGCCGCCGCGCTCTCCTGGCTGGTGTCGATCAGGTCCTCGGTCAGGGCGCCGACGATGCCGTGGCGGCCAGCGTACAGCGTGCCGATGTGCTTCGAGTGCTTGCGGCAGGCCTCGATGACCCCGGCGGCCGAGGCGTTGATCACGGCGGTCACGCCGCCGGACTGGGCGTAGAAGGCGTTGCGCTTGCTGACAGGGGTCTTCTTGGCCATCGGCGGAGGCTCCAGGGGGTCGTTCGCGGAAGCGCAAGAGGATACCCGCTCGCCGGGATCCGGCAAGGCGGGCCCCGGCAATCGGCCCGCCGGGACGCCGGGCACCCCGCCCGGGGGTGCGGCAGGTCCGGATTTGACGCCTCCGCGGGCGGTGGGCAGCATACCGGCCCGGCTGCGGGACCCGGAAACGGGTTCCTGGGGAGGAACCGCAGCCCTCTTAAATGACGGAAAACAACACCATGCGCATCGTCCTCTTGGGTGCTCCCGGCTCCGGCAAAGGCACCCAGGCACAACGCCTGATCGACAAGTACGGCGTCCCGCAGGTCTCGACCGGGGATCTGCTGCGTGCGGCCGTCGCGGCCGGCACCCCGCTCGGACTGCATGCCAAGGCGACGATGGATGCCGGCAGGCTGGTCGACGACGAGACGATGCTCGGGATCATCCGCGAGCGCCTCGCGGCGCCGGATGCCAAGAACGGCTACATCCTCGACGGCTTCCCGCGGACGATCCCGCAGGCCGACGGCCTGAACGCGCTGCTGGCCGAGATCGGCCAGCCCCTGCAGGCGGTGGTGCTGATGGAAGTCGACGGCGAGCAGCTGTTCCGCCGCCTCACGGGCCGGCGCACCTGCAAGGCGTGTGGTCGCGTCTTCAACGTGTACACCGCGCCGCCGTCGGTGCCCGCGCCGTGTGGCGGCCGCTGCGAGACGCCGGACCTGTTCCAGCGCCCGGACGACAGCGAGGCGACGATCGGCAAGCGCCTCGACGTCTACGCGGCGCAGACGCGCCCGCTGGTCGACTACTACGACGCGCGTGGCCTGCTGGCCAAGGTCGACGCCGAGGGCGACATCGACGTCGTGACCGGACGGCTCGAGGCCGCGCTCGCGGCAGCGGGCGCCGGCCGCTAGGCGCGGGTCAGCCGCGGGCGAGCTCGGCGCCGAGCGCCGCGCCCACCGTGGCCTGCCGCCAGCCGGGCAGCACCTCGGCGAGGGCCTCGCCCTGGACGATCCGGCGCAGGTCCTTCTGCGTCGCGAGCACCTCCGGTGCCAGTGCCAGCTCGGTCGCGATCTCCTTGAGCCGGTCGCCGAGGCGGCGCACGCGCTCGCGCTCGGCCGCGTCCGGCCGTGCGTCCTGTCGCTGCACGATCCCGTCGTCCGCCGCGGCGGCCGCGACCTGCAGCGCGCCAAGGATCTCCGCCCCCATCTTGTCGGCGGCGCCTGGGGGCATCACCTCGAGCGCCTGCAGCGCGGCGACATCGGCCGGAGGCCGGCGCGCGATGGCGCGGGCCGCGTCGTCGTGCAGCACCCAGCCGCGCGGCAGGTTGCGGCGCATGGCGCGTTCCTCGCGCCAGGCGGCGAGGGCGCGCAGGCGCCTCTGCTCGGCCACCGGCAGGGCCTCGATGCCCTTCAGGCGCTGCCAGGCGAGCGCCGGGTCGGTGCGGTAGAGGCCGGGATCGGCGAGTGCCGCGAGATCCTCGGCGAGCCAGGCGAGGCGCCCCTTCGCGGCGAGCCCCGCCTCGAGCCGCTCGGCGAGCGGCAGCAGCCAACGCACGTCGTCGGCGGCGTACTCGAGCTGCGCCGCGGACAGCGGCCGGCGGATCCAGTCCGTGCGGGCGTGGCCCTTCTCCAGCGCGATGCCGAGCTCCTTGAGCACCAGTTCGCCGTAGCCGATCTGCGGCGCGTAGCCGAGCAGGCCGGCCGCGATCTGCGTGTCGAAGATCGGCCCGATCGGCGTGTCGGTCACCGGCAGCAGGACCTCGACGTCCTGACGCGCCGCGTGCAGCACCTTCTGCTGGCCCGGGACACCGAGCACGGCGGCGAGCCGCGCGCGGTCGATGCCGGCCAGCGGATCGACGAGCACCACGCCGTCGCGGCCGGCGAGCTGCACGAGCGCAAGTTCCGCGTAGTAGGTCCGCTCGCGCATGAACTCGGTGTCGAGCGCGAGCCTGGGCAGTGCGGCGAGACCGCCCGCAGCCGCGTCGAGCGCGGTGCCTGTCGTGATCGGGACGATGCTCACGGGGATCCTAGGGCCGGTTACAATCGGTCATTATGGGGGCGCTGGGCGCCGACCCCAAAACCGGATGGTAGGGATGCAGGCGGTACTGTCGATTTCCTGGGACATTGCCCTGTGGCGGCGCAGCCCCCGCGATCTGCCGGCGTCGCTTTCGCTGCTGCTCGCGGTGGCGCTGCCCTACGTGCTGCTCGGCGTCGCCGAAGCCGTGCTGATGCACGACCCCGACCACGCGCTCGCCCGGGCGCTCGCCGACCTCGCGGTGACCGGCCTCGTGTTCTGGGCGTGCCTCGCGGCCCGGCGGCGCGGCTACCGGACACTGCAGACGCTGATCGCCGTGTTGGCGACCACGAGCCTGGTCGCGGTGCCGATCGTCGCCGTCCTGTTCGTCAGCTATGCGCTCGGCAAGGACGATCCGATTGCGCTCGCGCTGCAGTTCCTGCTGCTGCCGCTGCAGGTCTGGTACCTGCTCGTGCTCGCCCGCATCGTGCGCCTGGCCATCGACACGACGCTGCTGGCGGGCATCGCGATCGCGCTCGGCTACGCGCTCGCGAGCTACTTGGTGCAGATCGAGCTGCCGCGGGCACTGGCCGGCTGATGCACGTCCACGTCCTTGGCATTTGCGGCACGTTCATGGGTGGGATCGCCGCGCTGGCGCGCGAGGCGGGCCACGAGGTCACCGGCTCCGACCTCAACGTCTATCCACCGATGAGCACGCAGCTCGAATCGCTCGGCATCCGCCTCACCGAGGGGTGGGATCCGGCGCAGCTCGAGCCTCGCCCGGACGTGGTGATCGTCGGCAATGCGCTGTCGCGCGGCAATCCCGCCGTCGAGGCGGTGCTCAACCGCGGCCTGCCATACACCTCGGGCCCCGCGTGGCTCGCGAGCCACGTGCTGCAGGACCGCTGGGTGCTGGCCGTCGCCGGCACCCACGGCAAGACGACGACGACCTCGATCCTGGCCTGGATCCTCGAGCATGCGGGGCTCGCGCCCGGCTTCCTGGTCGGCGGCGTGCCCGGCAACTTTCCGGTCTCGGCGCGGCTCGGCGCCACGCCGTTCTTCGTCGTCGAGGCGGACGAGTACGACACCGCGTTCTTCGACAAGCGCGCCAAGTTCGTCCACTACCGGCCCCGCACGGCGATTCTCAACAACCTCGAATACGACCACGCCGACATCTACCCGGACCTCGCGAGCATCCGGCGCATGTTCCACCAGCTCGTGCGCACGGTGCCGGGCGAGGGGCGCCTCGTCGTCAATGGCGCGGACCCCGAGCTCGCCCGCGCGCTCGAGCTCGGCGCCTGGACGCCGATCGAACGCTTCGGTCGCGCGCAGCCGGCCGAATGGCAGGTGCGCGGGCTCGTCGCCGACTGGTCCGCCTTCGAGGTCTGGCACCGCGGGCAGCGCCAGGGCGAGGTGCGCTGGGACCTGATCGGCGCCCACAACGCCGAGAACGCGCTCGCCGCCATCGTGGCCGCGCGCCACGCGGGCGTGCCGGTCGGGGCCGCGCTCGCCGCGCTGCCGGCCTTCCGCAACGCGCGTCGCCGGCTCGAGCTGCGCGGCGTGGTCGCTGGCGTGTCGGTCTACGACGACTTCGCGCACCACCCGACCGCCATCGCCGCCACGCTCGCCGCGCTGCGCGGGCGCGTCGGCGCCGCGCGCATCCTCGCGGTGCTCGAGCCGCGCTCGGCGACGATGAAGCTCGGCGTGCATCGCGACACGCTCGGCGCATCGCTCGATGGCGCCGATCGCGTGTTCCTGTACGCACCCCCTGATCTCGGCTGGGATGTCGCGGCGGCGGCGCGTCCGCTCGCTGCGCGGGCGAGCGTGCACGGCAGCGTCGATGCGCTCGCGGCCGCGGTGCTCGCGGCGGCGCGCCCCGGCGATCATGTCCTCGTGATGAGCAACGGCGGCTTCGGTGGCCTGCACGGCAAGCTGCTCGCCGGACTGGAGGGTGGCGGCGGATGACGCGCACCCTGCCGCTCTTTCCGCTCGGCACCGTGCTGTTCCCGGCCGGGCCGCTCGCGCTCAGGATCTTCGAGCCTCGCTACGTCGACATGGTCGGTCGCTGCATGCGCGAGGGCAGCGGCTTCGCCGTCGTGCTGCTCGTCGAGGGCGCCGAGGCGGGTGGCGGGTCGCTGACGACGGCCGCGATCGGAACCGAGGCGCGCATCGTCGATTTCGACCGGCTCGAGGACGGGCTGCTCGGGCTCACGTGCGTCGGCCAGGGACGCCTGCGGATCGTGCGCGCATGGCGCGAGGAGGACGGGCTGAACGTCGGCGAGGTCGCCGACCTCGAGGCGGATCCGGTCCAGCGGGTGCCCGAGGACTGCGCGCACCTGCCGGCGGAGTTGCGCCGCCTCTACGCGGACCTCGGACCGCTTTACGAGCGCGTCCCGCCGTCGTGGGACGACGCGACGTGGATCGGCAACCGGCTCGCGGAACTGGCCCCGCTCGAGCCTGCGCTGAAGCAGGGGCTGCTCGAGATGACCGACCCGCTCGAGCGGCTGCGCTTCCTGGCGCCGCTCGTCACGCTCGGCTCCAGGGCGTTCAACGCCTGATCGCGCGCACCAGGGGATCGCGCCAGGCGCCGAGCCGGCGCCGGTTCGAGACCAGCACGCCGAGCAGCACCAGCGTCCACGCGAACGAAAGCCAGCCCACGTAGCCGTGGTCGGCGTAGATCAACCCGGCGTTCGGCCCGTGCGCGTCGTAGTGCGTCGTGATGAGCGTCGCGCGCATCATCCAGACCCAGCCGCAGTGCAGGCCCATCGACAGCGCGACGCTGCCGGTCCACCAGGCCACGAGGCCGAGCAGCAGTCCGACCGCGAACAGCGCGGCGAAGCCGTCGGCGATGCCCTCCGGCGACAGCAGCTTGTCCGCCACCGTCGTCAGGATCGCGAGTCCGCTGCTCGGGGTGACCGCCTCGTTCGCGATGTGCTGCTGCGCTAGGAAGTGCACGGCCGCGAAGAACAGGGCGACCAGCAGGATGCCGACGATCGGGCGGCGCGAGTCGCGGATCACGGCACCCTGGATCAGGCCGCGGAAGACCGGTTCCTCGAGCAGCCCGACCGCGAGTCCGGAGCCGAGCCCGACGAGCAGCGCCTGGCCGAGCAGCGCCGGTGAGAATCCCGGTGCGACCGTGCGCACGCCGAGCGCCAGCATCGCGAACGTCGCCGGCAGCATCGTCGCGACCCCGGCGGCGAGGCCGATGCCGAACTGGCGCAGCCACGCGCGGCGCGGCAGGCCGAAGCCCCAGGCCCTGAGGTTCGCGAGGTCGAGGTGGCGCGTGACGCCGAGCAGGCCGAGCAGCGCGAACAGGTCGAAGAGGCGCCCCGCGACCTTGTCGATGCGCCAGCCGGGGTGTGCGACGTGCACGGCGAGCCAGGCCGGGTAGGCGACCAGCGAGGCCAGCACCAGTGCCGCGACGATCGCGAGCAGGAACCACAGGAGGGAACGCATGTGCGGACGCTACGTCAGGTGGCGGGCCGCGTCCATCGGTGCCCGTGCCGGCGGCGGCGCCGCCGGCACGGACCGGGTCAGCCGCGCGCGACCTTGAAGGCCCGACGGGCGGCGTCGAGCGTGGCGTCGATCTCGGCCGTGCCGTGCTGCGCCGAGATGAATCCCGCCTCGAACGCGGACGGCGCGAGGTACACGCCCTCGGCCAGCATCGCGTGGAAGAAGCGCTTGAACGCCTCGACGTCGCAGCGCATCGCCTCGGCGTAGCTCGTCACGCGCGGCTGGTCGGTGAAGAAGAAACCGAACATGCCGCAGACGTGGTTGGTCGCGAGCGGGACGCCCGCCTCGCGCGCGGCCTCGGCGAGGCCCGCGACGAGGCGGTCGGTCGAGGCCGCGAGCCGCTGGTGGAAGCCAGGCGCCTCGAGCTGCGTCAGCGTCGCGAGGCCGGCGGCCATCGCCACCGGATTGCCGGACAGCGTGCCGGCCTGGTAGACCGGGCCGAGCGGCGAGATCTTCTCCATGATGTCGCGCCGGCCGCCGAACGCGCCGACCGGCATGCCGCCGCCGACGATCTTGCCGAGCGTCGTCAGGTCCGGGCGGATGCCGTACAGCGCCTGCGCGCAGCCGAGCGCGACCCGGAAGCCCGTCATGACCTCGTCGAAGATCAGCACGGCGCCATGGCGCGTGCATTCCTCGCGCAGTGCCTCGAGGAAACCGGGCGCCGGCGGGATGCAGTTCATGTTGCCGGCGACGGGCTCGACGATCACGCAGGCGATCTCGCCGCCCTGAACGCGGAACGCCTCGCGCACCTGCGCGATGTCGTTGTAGCCGAGCGTGATCGTGTGTGCCGCCATGGCCGCAGGGACGCCGGGCGAGGTCGGTACGCCCATCGTCAGCATGCCGGAACCGGCCTTGACCAGCAGCGAGTCCGAGTGGCCGTGGTAGCAGCCCTCGAACTTGATGATCTTGTCGCGGCCCGTGTAGCCGCGCGCGAGGCGGATGGCACTCATCGTCGCCTCGGTGCCCGAACTCACCATGCGCACGAGCTCGATCGACGGCACGAGCTTGCAGACGAGCTTGGCGACTTCGGTCTCGAGGGGCGTCGGCGCGCCGAACGACAGGCCATCGGCCGCCGTCGTCTGCACCGCGCGGATTACCGCCGGGTCGGCATGGCCGAGGATCGCAGGACCCCAGGAACCGACGTAGTCGATGTAGCGCTTGCCCTCCGCGGACCAGATGTGCGGCCCTGCGGCGCGCGTGAAGAACACCGGCTCGCCGCCGACGCCACGGAACGCCCTCACCGGGGAGTTCACGCCGCCCGGGATGTAGCGACAGGCTTCCTGAAAAAGTTCGTGATTGCTGGACACGGGTACCTCCGTGGCGGCAGTGTACGGCGCGCGGCGCGCGGACTCTACCGCCGCACCAGTCGAATGTACGGATGGGCAGGACCATGGCTGAGCCATTGAAGAGCTGGATCTGCGTGATCTGCGGTCATGTGTACGACGAGGCGAAGGGGGATCCGCAGCGCGGCGTCGCGCCCGGGACCCGCTGGGCCGACGTGCCGGCCGACTGGAGCTGCCCGGACTGCGGCGCCAGCAAGCACGACTTCGACATGATCGAGGCCTAGCTGTAGGCGCCGGGCGAAGGCCATGCCGGATCGGTCCAGCCGACGCCGGTGTCGATGCGCCCGTCGGCGTGCAGGTCCAGCCAGCGGAACCCCGGTGGCAGGTCATCGATCTCGAACGAGTCCACGCGCGGCTTGAACTGCGCGCTCGTCGCCGGCGAACCGAGCAGCCGCACGCCGCGTCGTTCACCGTCGTAGACCTGGTGCACATGGCCCCACAGCAGCGCCCGGACCTGCGGATGGCGGTCGAGCACGGCGAACAGCGCCTCCGGATTCTCGAGCGGCAGGTCGTCGATCCAGCGACTGCCGACCGGCACGGGCTGGTGGTGCAGGCAGACCAGCGCGTGGTGGCGCGGCCGGGCGGCTAGCGCGGCGTCGAGCCGCGCGAGTTCCGCGTCGGACAGGCGCCCGGACGCGGCGCCGGGCAGGAACGAGTCGAGCATCACGACGAGCCAGGGCCCGAACTCGGCGATGCCATCGACCTGGAATGGCGCCGAGCCGAGCGTCGCGCGCATCGGTCCGGGTTCGTCATGGTTGCCGCAGATGCACAGCACCGGCACCGACGAGTTGCCGAGCAGGCGGCGCACATGCCGGTAGCCCTCGGCGTCGTCCTGCACCAGGTCGCCGGTCAGGAGCACGGCGGACCAGGGCGCGATGCGCGCGCGCGCCGTGGCGAGCGCCGCCTCGAACGCCGGTAGCGTCGTGACGCCACGCAGGCGCCGGCCGGCGTCGCCGTAGAGGTGCAGGTCGGTGAACTGGACGAGCCGCAGGGGCGTGGGAGTCACGGGCGGGGCCCTCGTCGTGGTGGCCGCGCGCGGGACCCGGGCTCGCGCCCGGGTCCCGCGGCCAGGCTCAGTAGCGGTACGTGTCCGCCTTGAACGGCCCGTTCACGGGGACGCCGATGTAGGCGGCCTGCTCGGGGCTGAGCGTCGACAGGTCCGCGCCGATCTTCTTCAGGTGCAGGCGCGCGACGTGCTCGTCGAGCTGCTTCGGCAACGTGTAGACGCGCTTCTGGTAGCGCTCCGGGTGCGTCCACAGCTCGATCTGCGCCAGCGTCTGGTTCGAGAACGAGTTCGACATCACGAACGACGGGTGGCCCGTGCCGCAGCCGAGGTTCACGAGGCGCCCCTTGGCGAGCACGATGATGCGCTTGCCATCCGGGAACACGACGTGGTCGACCTGCGGCTTGATCTCGTCCCACTGGTACTTCGCGAGGCTCGCGATGTTGATCTCCGAGTCGAAGTGGCCGATGTTGCAGACGATCGCGTTGTGCTTCATCCGCGCCATGTGGTCATGGTCGATCACGTGCAGGTTGCCGGTCGCGGTGACGAAGATGTCGCCCTTGTCGGCGGCATAGTCCATCGTCACGACGCGGTAGCCGTCCATCGCCGCCTGCAGCGCGCAGATCGGGTCGATCTCGGTGACCCACACCTGGGCCGACAGCGCCTTCAGCGCCTGCGCGCTGCCCTTGCCGACGTCGCCGTAGCCGGCGACGACCGCGACCTTGCCGGCGACCATGACGTCGGTGGCGCGCTTGATCGCGTCGACCAGGGACTCGCGGCAGCCGTAGAGGTTGTCGAACTTCGACTTGGTCACCGAGTCGTTCACGTTGATCGCCGGGAACAGCAGGCGGCCGTCCTTCTCCATCTGGTAGAGGCGGTGCACGCCGGTGGTCGTCTCCTCGGTCACGCCGCGGATGCTCTTCGCGAGGGCCGCGTAGAAGCCGGGCTTCTTCTTCAGCCGCTCGGCGATCGCCGCGTATAGGACTTCCTCTTCCTCGTTCGTCGGGTTGGAGATCACCGACGCATCGGACTCGGCCTTGAGGCCGAGGTGCACTAGCAGCGTCGCGTCGCCACCGTCGTCGAGGATCATGTTCGGCACGCCGCCGTCCGCCCACTCGAAGATGCGGTGCGTGTAGTCCCAGTACTCCTTCAGCGACTCGCCCTTGTAGGCGAACACCGGAGTGCCGGCCTCGACGATCGCCGCGGCGGCGTGGTCCTGCGTCGAGTAGATGTTGCACGACGCCCAGCGCACGTCCGCGCCGAGCGCGACGAGCGTCTCGATCAGCACCGCGGTCTGGATGGTCATGTGCAGGGAGCCGGCGATCCGGGCGCCCTTCAGCGGCTGGGCCGCCGAGTACTGTTCGCGAACCGCCATCAGACCCGGCATTTCGGTCTCGGCGATCGCGATCTCCTTGCGTCCCCAGCCCGCGAGGGCAAGGTCGGCCACATGGAAATCATTCTTCAACTTGATGACAGCGCTCATTACTCTCTCCTGAAGAGGGCATGGGCGCCGTTGTCGGGTCGACCGTCCCGCCGAGCCTGACGGACCGCCGGGCTCGTGCCCCCGGTCCACTGCAGCGCCCCTCAGCAGGACGGTGTATGGATTCGCGCTACTTCGCGTCGGCCTTGAGGGCGCGCGCCTTGTCGGTGCGCTCCCAGGTGAATTCGTGCTCGGTGCGGCCGAAGTGGCCGTACGAGGCGGTCGATTCGTAGATCGGGCGGGCGAGGTCCAGCATCTGCCTGAGGCCGTACGGTGTCAGGTCGAAGTGGCGCCGGACGAGCTTCGTCAGGGCCTCGCGCGACAGCTTGCTGGTGCCGAAGGTCTCGACCATCACCGAGGTCGGCTCGGCGACGCCGATCGCGTATGACACCTGCACCTCGCAGCGCTCGGCGAGGCCGGCCGCGACGATGTTCTTGGCGACGTAGCGGGCGGCGTAGGCCGCCGAGCGGTCGACCTTCGACGGGTCCTTGCCCGAGAACGCGCCGCCGCCGTGGCGGGCGTAGCCGCCGTAGGTGTCGACGATGATCTTGCGCCCGGTGAGGCCGCAGTCGCCGACCGGTCCGCCGATCACGAACTTGCCGGTCGGATTGATGTGGAACTTGGTGCGCTTGTCGATCCAGCGCTTCGGCAGCACCGGCAGGATGATCTCCTCCATGACCGCCTCGCGCAGGGCGCGCTGGCCGATCTCGGGGCTGTGCTGGGTCGACAGCACGACCGCCTCGATGCCGACCGGGCGGTCGTGCTCGTAGCGGAACGTGACCTGGCTCTTCGCGTCCGGGCGCAGCCAGGGCAGCTTGCGGCCGCGGCGCACGTCCGCCTGCTTCTTGACCAGCCGGTGGGCATACGTGATCGGTGCCGGCATCAGCACGTCGGTCTCGTTGCTCGCGTAGCCGAACATCAGGCCCTGGTCGCCGGCGCCCTGCTTGCGCGGGTCCTTGCGGTCCACGCCCTGGGCGATGTCCGGGGACTGCTTGCCGATGATGTTGATGACCGCGCAGCTCGCGCCGTCGAAGCCCATCTCGCTGTCGTCGTAGCCGATCCGCAGCACCGTGCGGCGCACGATGGCCTCGAGGTCGACCCAGGCGCTGGTGGTGATTTCGCCGGCGACGATGACGCAGCCGGTCTTGACCAGTGTTTCGCAGGCGACGCGGGCGCGCTTGTCCTCGGCGAGGATGGCGTCGAGCACCGCATCCGAGATCTGGTCGGCGACCTTGTCCGGGTGGCCTTCCGCGACGGATTCGGACGTAAACAGGAAACTGTTCGAAGACATGTAGTTACTGTCGCCGGCAGGCGACCCCATGGGTGAACGGATGCGAAAGTATAGCTGGGGCTTTCTCACGTTGCCCCTATCAATGGCGTATTAGACAATGCTGGGCTTATACCCTAAGTGACGGGATCCCCCCATGACGAATCGCCGCCATCTTGCCAATGCCATCCGTGCCCTCAGCATGGATGCGGTCCAGCAGGCCAATTCCGGCCATCCGGGCGCCCCGATGGGCATGGCGGACATCGCCGAGGTCCTGTGGCGGGATTTCCTCAAGCACAATCCTGGCAACCCGGGCTGGTACGACCGGGATCGCTTCGTGCTCTCGAACGGCCACGCCTCGATGCTGCTGTATTCGCTGCTGCACCTGACCGGCTACCCGCTCAGCATCGAGGATCTGAAGAAATTCCGGCAGTTCGGCTCGCACACGGCGGGTCACCCGGAGCATGACGTGCACCTCGGGATCGAGACGACCACCGGTCCCCTCGGTCAGGGCCTCGCCAACGCGGTCGGCATGGCGCTCGCCGAGCGGGTGCTCGCGGCGACCTTCAACCAGCCGGGCTTCGACCTCGTCGACCACCACACCTACGTCTTCCTCGGCGACGGCTGCCTGATGGAGGGCATCTCGCACGAGGCCTGCTCGCTCGCGGGGGCGCTCGGCCTCGGCAAGCTGATCTGCTTCTACGACGACAATGGCATCTCGATCGACGGCCACGTGCAGGGCTGGTTCACCGACGACACCCCGAAGCGTTTCGAGGCCTACGGCTGGCAGGTCATCCGGGCCGTCGACGGCCATGACGCCGAGGCGATCTCCAAGGCGATCCGCAAGGCCCGCAAGGAGACCTCGAAGCCCACCCTGATCTGCTGCAAGACGATCATCGGCTTCGGCGCCCCGAACAAGCAGGGCACGGAGGCAACGCACGGTTCGCCGCTCGGCGCCGACGAAGTCGCCGCCGCCCGCCAGGCCCTCGGCTGGCACTACGGGCCGTTCGAGATCCCGGACGACGTCCGCGAGGCCTGGGACGCGCGCGGCCGCGGCAAGCGCATCGAGGGCAAGTCGATGCGGCTGCTCAAGGAGTACCGCAAGGCCTACCCCGAGCTCGCCGCCGAGTTCGAGCGCCGGCTGCGCGGCGACCTGCCGGCGGCCTGGTTCGACCATGCCCGGGCGATCGTCGCCGGCGTGCAGGCCGCAGGCCCGGTGCTCGCCACGCGCCAGGCCTCGCAGGCCGCGCTCAACGCGTTCGCGCCGCGCCTGCCGGAGCTGCTCGGCGGGTCGGCGGACCTCACGCACTCGAACCTGACCTGGACCAAGACCTCCAAGCTGATCTCCAGGACCGATCCCGACGGCAACTACGTATCGTATGGCGTGCGCGAGTTCGGCATGGCTGCGGCGATGAACGGCATTTCGCTGCACAGCGGCTTCCTGCCGTACGGCGGCACGTTCCTCGTGTTCTCCGACTACGCCCGCAACGCCACGCGCATGGCGGCGCTGATGCAGATTCCCGCGGTCTACGTCTGGACGCACGATTCGATCGGCCTCGGCGAGGATGGCCCGACCCACCAGCCGGTCGAGCACGTCTCCTCGCTCAGGATCATCCCGAACATGACGCTCTGGCGTCCCTGCGACGCGGTCGAGACGTACGTCGCGTGGGTGGATGCGATCGAGCGCCGCAACGGGCCGACGTCCCTCGTGCTGACCCGCCAGGCGCTGCCGCACAACGCGCGCACCGAGGCGCAGCTGGCGGATATCCGCCGCGGCGGCTACGTGCTCGTGGATTCGGCGGGTGCGCCCGAGCTCGTGCTCGTCGCGACCGGCTCCGAGGTCGCGCTCGCGGTCGAGGCGGCGAAATCGCTGACCGCGTCCGGCCGCCGCGTGCGGGTCGTCTCGATGCCCTCGACCTCCCTGTACGACGCCCAGCCGCGTGACTACCGCGACGGCGTGCTGCCGCCGGGCGTGCCCTGCGTGGCGGTGGAGGCGGGCTCGCGCAACTTCTGGTGCCAGTACACGGGTGCGCTCGATCGCGTCGTCGGCATGGATACGTTCGGCGCCTCGGCTCCGGCCAAGGACCTGTTCCGGCACTTCGGATTCACGGTCGACCACGTCGTCGCGGTCGCGGGCCGCGCGCTCGCTGGTTGATTTGAGCTTCAGACCAAGGGGATTCAAGAGATGGCCATCAAGGTAGGTATCAACGGCTACGGCCGCATCGGTCGCAACGTGCTGCGCGCGCTCTACGAGAGCAAGCGCAACGGCGAGATCCAGATCGTGGCGATCAACGATCTCGGCAACTCGCAGACCAATGCGCACCTGACGCGCTTCGACACGGCGCACGGCCGTTTCCCCGGCGAGGTCGCCGTGGACGGCGACTACATGATCGTCAACGGTGACCGCATCCGCGTGCTCGCCGAGCGCGATCCGGCCAAGCTGCCCTGGGGCGAGCTCGGCGTGGACTACGTGCTCGAGTGCACGGGCCTGTTCTCGTCGCACGAAAAGGCGTCGAAGCACCTGGCCGGTGGCGCGAAGAAGGTCGTGATCTCCGCCCCGGGCAGCGGCGCGGTCGATGCCACGGTCGTCTACGGCGTCAACCACGGCGTCCTTAGAAGCGACATGAAGGTCATCTCCAACGCCTCGTGCACGACCAACTGCCTCGCGCCGCTGGTCAAGCCGCTGCACGACCAGATCGGCCTGGAGTCGGGCATCATGACGACGATTCATGCCTACACCAACGACCAGGTCCTGACGGACGTCTATCACGAGGACCTGCGCCGCGCCCGCTCGGCGACCATGTCCATGATCCCGACCAAGACCGGCGCCGCCGCCGCCGTCGGCCTCGTGCTGCCCGAGCTCAAGGGCAAGCTCGATGGCTTCGCGGTGCGTGTCCCGACGATCAACGTGTCGATGGTCGACCTGACGTTCGTGGCCAAGCGCGCGACGTCCGTCGAGGAGATCAACTCGATCCTGAAGGCGGCCTCCGCGGGCCCGCTGAAGGGCGTGCTGGCCTACAACGACGGCCCGCTGGTGTCGGTGGATTTCAACCACGACCCGGCCTCCTCGACCTACGACGCGACGCTGACGAAGGTCATCGGCGGCACGCTGGTCAAGGTCTGCTCGTGGTACGACAACGAGTGGGGCTTCTCGAACCGCATGCTCGACACGACGCTCGCGTGGAGTCGCGCTCAATGACCGGCGTCGCCGCCGCGGGCGGCGTTTCGACCCGTGTGGTGCGGATGCAGGATGTCGCCCTCAAGGGCAAGCGCGTCCTGATCCGCGAGGATCTCAACGTCCCGGTCAAGGACGGGGTCGTCACCAGCGACGCGCGCATCCGCGCGTCGCTGCCGACGATCCAGCTGGCGCTCGCGGCCGGTGCCCGGGTCATGATCATGTCGCACCTCGGCCGGCCCGAGGAGGGCAAGCCGACGGACGAGTTCTCGCTCGCGCCGGTCGCGGCGCGGCTCTCGGAGCTGCTCGGCCGCAAGGTCCCGCTGGTCCGCGACTGGCTCGGCGGTGTCGGCGACGTCGCGCCGGGCGACGCGGTGCTGCTCGAGAACGTCCGCTTCCACAAGGGCGAGAAGAAGGACAACGAGGAGCTGTCGCGCAAGATGGCGGCGCTGTGCGACGTCTACGTGATGGATGCGTTCGGCACGGCGCACCGCGCCGAGGCGAGTACGCACGGCGTCGCGCGCTTCGCGCCGATCGCCTGCGCCGGCCCGCTGCTCGTCAACGAGCTCGTGGCGCTCGATTCGGCGCTGCACAGCCCGAAGCGACCGCTGGTGGCGATCGTCGGTGGTTCGAAGGTGTCGACGAAGCTGACCGTGCTCGAGTCGCTGCTCGCGAAGGTCGACCGCCTGATCGTGGGCGGCGGCATCGCCAACACGTTCCTGCTCGCGCAGGGCGCGCCGATCGGCAAGAGCCTGGCCGAGCCGGACATGGTCGACATCGCGCGGCGCCTCGTCACGCAATGTGCGCAGCGCGGCATCGAGCTGCCGCTGCCGACCGACGTCGTGGTCGCCAAGACGTTCTCGGCGCAGGCCGAGGCCGACGTCAAGGCGGTCGCCGACGTGGGCGCGGACGAGATGATCCTCGACATCGGTCCGGACACGGCCGAGCGCTTCGCGCGCGCGGTCGGCGATGCCGGCACCGTGTTGTGGAACGGACCCGTTGGCGTCTTCGAATTCGACCAGTTCGGCGAAGGTACGAAGACGCTCGCGAACGCGATCGCGCGGTCCAAGGCGTTCTCGCTCGCCGGCGGCGGCGACACGCTCGCGGCAATCGAGAAGTACAAGGTGGAGGAGGGCATCTCCTACATCTCCACCGGCGGCGGCGCGTTCCTCGAGTTCGTCGAGGGCAAGGCGCTGCCCGCGGTCGTGATGCTCGAGAGCCGTGCGGCCGAGGCACGCAAGGCATGACCCTCTCGGGCACGCCCACGCGCCGGGCCAAGATCGTCGCGACCCTGGGCCCGGCGACGGACGACATCCACGTGCTGTCCGACCTGATCCGCGCGGGCACGGACGTCGTGCGCGTCAACTTCTCGCACGGCAGCTTCGAGGAGCATGCGCGCCGCGTGCAGCTGGTGCGCGACGCCTCCAAGGGCGTCGGTCGCTATGTCGGCATCCTCGGCGACCTGTCGGGCCCGAAGATCCGCATCGATCGCTTCGTCGAGGGCAAGGTCGACCTGGTCGAGGGCACGCCGTTCACGCTCGACGTCTCGCTCGACCCCAAGGGCGGCAACCAGCTCACGGTCGGCTGCGCGTACAAGGAGCTGCCGAAGGACGTGGGTCCCGGCGACGTGCTGCTGCTCAACGACGGCCTGATCGTCCTCGAGGTCACGTCCGTGGAGGGACCGCGCGTCCACACCCGGGTCGTCACCGGCGGCGAGCTGTCGAACAACAAAGGCCTGAACCGCCGCGGCGGTGGCCTGTCGGCGGGCGCGCTCACCGACAAGGACCGGGTCGACATCAAGATCGCCGCCAAGCTCGAGGTCGACTATCTCGCGGTGTCCTTCCCGCGCAGCGCCGAGGACATGGTCGAGGCGCGCCGGCTGCTGCGCGAGGCCGGCGGCACCGGCCGCCTGGTCGCCAAGATCGAGCGTGCCGAGGCGATCGTCCACCTCGACGAGATCGTCGAGGCGAGCGATGCGGTGATGGTGGCGCGCGGCGACCTCGGCGTCGAGGTCGGCTACGCGGAGCTCACGGGCCTGCAGAAGCAGATCATCCAGACCGCACGCCATCACTTCAAGGTCGTCATCACGGCGACCCAGATGATGGAATCGATGATCCAGAACCCGGTGCCGACCCGCGCCGAGGTGTCCGACGTCGCCAATGCCGTGCTCGACGGCACGGACGCGGTGATGCTCTCGGCGGAAAGCGCCGTGGGCAAGTATCCGGTGAAGGCGGTCGAGGCGATGGCGCAGGTCATCGTCGGCGCCGAGAAGTACCAGATCGCCAAGGGCGGGCGTACCCGCCAGCGCTTCGAGGCGAAGCAGTTCCAGGGCACGGACGAGGCGATCGCGATGGCCGTGATGTACACGGCCAACCACATGGACGTGAAGGCGATCGTCGCGCTGACCGAGTCCGGCTCGACGCCGCTGTGGATGTCGCGGATGCGGTCCGACATCCCGATCTACGCGTTCACGCGCAACGAGGCGACGCGGCGCCGGGTGACGCTGTACCGCGGAGTCTATCCGGTGACATTCGATGTCACGCACACGGAGCCGTCGATCCTGTATCCGACGATCTTCCGGCGGGCGCTCGAGCTCGGCCTGTGCGCCGAGGGCGACCGGATCATCGTCACCAAGGGCGAACACTCCGGCGTGTCGGGCGGCACCAACTCGATGAAGATCCTCGAGGTCCGCCTCTAGGCCCCCCCGGCAGGCCGGTCGCCCGAGGACCGGCTTGCCAGCGCCGCGTCGTGCGGCGACGATGGTGGCCCCGCTCGCCTCGGTACCTCCGTCCATGCAGAAGCTCCTGGTCCGCGCCGCCGGCGCCCTGCTCGCGATCGTCATGCTGATGGCGGTCGCCGGCTGGCTGATCCTGCGCGCCAGCCTGCCGGTGCTCGACGGGCGCGTGCGCTCCAAGGGCATCGATGCGCTCGTCACCGTCGAGCGCGACGCGCTCGGCGTCGTCACGATCACGGCCGGGCAGCGCGCCGCCGCCGCCTACGGGCTCGGCTACGCGCACGGCCAGGACCGGTTCTTCCAGATGGACCTGATGCGCCGCGCCGCGGCCGGCGAGCTGTCGGCGCTGCTCGGCGCGGCGACCGTCGAGACCGACCGCAAGCTGCGCGTGCACCGCTTCCGCGCGGTCGCGCACGCCGTGCTCGCCAAGGCGAGCCCCGAGCAGCGCACGCTGATGGATGCGTATGCGGCCGGCGTCAACGCCGGCCTCGGCTCGCTGCGGGGTCGGCCGTTCGAGTACGTGCTGCTGGGTGCCACGCCGGAGCCGTGGCGCGCCGAGGATTCGGTGCTCGCGGTCGAGGCGATGTTCCTGCAGCTGCAGGAGGAGGACGGGCACACGCGCGTGCAACGTGGCCTGCTGCACGACGCGCTGCCCGCCGCCGTCGCCCGCTTCGTCGAGACCGAGGCCGGCGAATGGGATGCCTCGCTCGACGGCTCGCCGAGCGCGGCCCCCGCGCTGCCGACGGCGGAGGACTACGATCTGCGCACGCTGCCATCCGCGGATGGCGAGGATGGGGACGCGGCCCGCCACTCGCGGGCCCGGCCGACGATCGGCAGCAATAACTGGGCGCTGGCCGGACGGCGCACGTCCACCGGCGCGGCGCTGGTCGCGAACGACATGCACCTGGGCCTGCGCGTGCCGAACACCTGGTACCGCGCCCGCGTGCACTGGACAGACGCCAGCGGGGCCAATGCGGACGTCACCGGCGTCACGCTGCCGGGCGCCCCCGCGATCGTCACGGGCAGCAATGGCGCCATCGCCTGGGGCTTCACCAACAGCTACGGCGATTTCCAGGACGTCGTCGTCGTCGTACCGGATCCGGCGGTACCGGACCACTACCTGGGTGCCGATGGCAGCCATGCGTTCGAGCACCAGAAGGAGCGCATCGTCGTGCGCGGCGGGACGGCCGTCGAACTCGATGTCGTCGGCACCGAATGGGGACCGATCGTCGGCAAGGACGCAGCCGGCCGGGCGCTCGCCCTCGCCTGGACGGCGCACGATCCGGCCGCGATCAACTTCGAAATCGCCGGCCTCGATCGCGCGCACACGGTGGACGAGGCGCTGGTCCTGGCGGCGCGCGCCGGCATCCCGGCGCAGAATTTCGTCGTGGGTGACGCCCAGGGGCACATCGCCTGGACGGTGGCCGGCCAGATCCCGCTGCGACGCGGCGAGCCGAGCCCGTTCCCGCACCTGTCCACCGACCCTGCGGCCGGCTTCGGCGGCTGGCTCGACGACGCCGACCGCCCACGGATCGTCGATCCGGAGGCCGGCCAGATCCAGACCGCGAACGCGCGCGTGGTCGGAGGCCCTGCGCTGGCGCGCATCGGCGACGGCGGCTACGACCGCGGTGCCCGCGCGCGGCAGATCGCCGGCGACCTGCGTGAGCGCGGCGATCACCTGACGCCGTCCGACATGCTGTCCGTGCAGCTCGACGACCGGGCACTGTTCCTGACGCGCTGGCACGGGCTGCTGACCGAGCTGCTCGACGCCGAGGCGACCGCAGGCCACGCCAAGCGGGCCGAGCTGCGCGAGGCCCTGACGCACTGGAGCGGGCGCGCCGCGGTCGACGACCCGGCGTACCGGCTGGTGCGCGGCTTCCGCGCCGAGGTCGAGAAGCGGGTCTACTACGCGCTGATCGCGCCGGCGCGTCGCGCGAACCCCGGCTTCCAGTTCCGCGTGCCGGCCTCGTTCGAGGGGCCGTTGTGGGCACTGCTGGCCGCGCGGCCGGCGCACCTGCTGCCGCCCGGGCACGCCGACTGGCGCGCCTTCCTGCTCGCGGCCGCGGACGCGTCGGTCTCCGACCTCGGCAACCAGTGCCCGAAGCTCGTCGAGTGCACGTGGGGGCGCGAGAATATGGTGCGGATCCGCCACCCGCTGTCGGCGGCCGCCCCGGGACTCGCATCGATGATCGACGTGCCCGCGGAGATGCTGCCGGGCGACGAGGACATGCCGCGCGTGCAGGGCACGTCCTTCGGGGCCTCGGAGCGCTTTGCGGTGTCCCCCGGCCACGAGGCCGAGGCCCTGTTCGCGATGCCCGGTGGCCAGAGCGGCCATCCGCTGTCGCCGTACTTCCTGGCAGGGCACGGCAACTGGGCGCATGGCCGCGCCGCACCGTTCCTGCCCGGACCCGCCGAGCACAAGCTGACCCTGACGCCCTGAGCCTGCCGTCACCGCCCCGGGCGGCGTTTCGTCAATTCGGGGCCCCGGCCCCGAGGAGTCCCTGATGTCGAATCCGCGGTTCACCGGCACCGAGCGCTACGTCGCGACGGATGACCTGACGATGGCGGTCAATGCCGCCGTCACGCTCGGTCGCCCGCTGCTCATCAAGGGCGAGCCCGGCACCGGCAAGACCCAGCTGGCCGAGGAAGTCGCCCGCTCGCTCGGCCGGCCGCTGTACGAGTGGCACGTCAAGTCCACGACCAAGGCGCAGCAGGGACTGTACGAGTACGACGCCGTGTCGCGCCTCAGGGACAGCCAGCTCGGCGACGAACGCGTGCGCGACATCTCGAACTACATCGTCAAGGGCCGGCTGTGGGAGGCCTTCACCTGCGACGAGCAGCCGGTGCTGCTGATCGACGAGATCGACAAGGCCGACATCGAGTTCCCGAACGACCTGCTGCGCGAGCTCGACCGCATGGAGTTCTACGTCTACGAGACGCACGAACTCGTGCGGGCGCGGCACCGGCCGATCATCGTGATCACGAGCAACAACGAGAAGGAGCTGCCGGATGCGTTCCTGCGGCGCTGCTTCTTCCACTACATCCGCTTCCCCGATGCCGAGACGATGCGCCTGATCGTCAACGTGCACTTCCCGGGCCTGAAGCAGGACCTGCTGAAGGAGGCGCTCGAGTCGTTCTACCGGCTGCGCGAGGTCCCCGGTCTCAAGAAGAAGCCATCGACGTCCGAGCTGCTCGACTGGCTCAAGCTGCTGCTCGCCGAGGACATCCCGCCCGAGGCGCTGCGCGCCACCGAGGGCAAGTCGGCGATCCCGCCGCTGTACGGTGCGCTGCTCAAGAACGAGCAGGACGTGCACCTGTTCGAGCAGCTGCTGTTCATGAACCGGCGCGCGGGCCGCTAGGCCGGGCGGCGCTCCGATGCTGGTGCGCTTCTTCACGATGCTGCGCGAGGCCGGCGTGCCGGTGTCGCTCGGCGAATACCTCGCGCTGCTGGAGGCGATGAAGGCGCGTGTCGCCGGCACCTCGGTGGACGACTTCTACGTGCTCGCGCGCACGGTGCTGGTCAAGGACGAGCGCCACTACGATCGCTACGATCGCGTGTTCGCCGCGCACTTCGAGGGCATCGAGGCCGCGCTCGGCGGCCCGGACGCCAAGGCCCTGCCCGAGGAATGGCTGCGCAAGCTCGCCGAGCTGACCCTGAGCGAGGAGGAGCGCGCCAGGATCGAGGCCCTCGGCGGCCTCGACAAGCTCATGGAGGCGCTGCGCGAGCGGCTGAAGGAGCAGGAGGGGCGCCACCAGGGCGGCAACAAGTGGATCGGCACCGCCGGCCGCTCGCCGTTCGGCGCCTACGGCTACAACCCCGAGGGCGTGCGCATCGGCCAGGACGGCTCGCGCCAGCGTCGTGCCGTGAAGGTCTGGGACCGTCGCGAGTTCAGGAACCTCGACGACTCGGTCGAGCTCGGCACGCGCAACATCAAGCTCGCGCTCAGGCGCCTCAGGCGCTTCGCCCGCGAGGGCGCGGCAGAGGAGCTCGACCTCGGCGGCACGATCGATGCGACCGCACGCAACGCCGGCTGGCTCGACCTCAAGCTCGTTCCGGAGCGCCACAACGCGATCAAGGTGCTGCTGTTCCTCGACGTCGGTGGCTCGATGGACGACCACGTGCGGATCTGCGAAGAGCTGTTCACGGCGGCGCGTGCCGAGTTCAAGCACCTCGAGTACTACTACTTCCACAACTTCGTGTACGAGACGGTGTGGAAGGACAACCGCCGCCGCTACACGGAGCGGATCCCGCTGCACGAGGTGATCCGGACCTACGGACCGGACTACCGCCTGGTGTTCGTCGGCGACGCGACGATGGGTCCGTACGAGATCCTGCAGCCGGGCGGCAACATCGAGGGCTGGAACGACGAGGCCGGGTCGGCCTGGCTCGCGCGACTGCAGAAGGCCTATCCACGCCACGCCTGGCTCAACCCGGAGCCCGAGGAGCGCTGGGAGCACGTACCGTCGATCGGCATCGCGCGCCAGCTGCTCGAGGGGCGGATGTATCCGCTGACGCTGTCGGGGATCGACCGGGCGACGCGCGCGCTGAACGCGCGCTGAGGGGTCCGCCTCAGCCGGCCTTCTTGGCCAGGCGCTCGGTCAGTTCCTTGAGCACCATGTCCGAATGGTCCTTCGGATCGACCTTCACCCAGTGCTTCGCGATGCGACCCTGCGGGTCGATCAGGAACGTGTCGCGTTGCGCCAGCTCCATGATCCCGAGCATCTTCACCAGCACGCCGTAGTCCTTCGCGACCTTCTTGTTCGAATCGGCGAGCAGGGTGAACGGCAGGGAGTGCTTCTCGGCGAACTCCTTGTGCGAGGCGACGTCATCGACGCTGATGCCGAGGATCGTGGCGCCGAGCTTGCGGAACGCGAAGATGTTGTCGCGCAGCGAGCAGGCCTCGGTGGTGCAGCCGGGCGTCTCGTCCTTCGGGTAGAAGTAGAGGACGACCCACTTGCCCTTGTAGTCGGACAGCTCGTGCCATGCACCTGCCTGGTCCTGCAGGCGGAAGGCGGGGGCCGCGGCACCCTCCAGCGGACCGGCGGCAGGGGTCTCGGCACGCGCGGCCAGCGTCGCAACGAGCCCGGTGGCGACCAGGAGCAGGGAAGCAAGGCGGCGGGACAGCATCATGCGGAGTCTCCGGCGGCGCTGAAGGGCGCGCGCGTGCGGCGATGGTAATGCCCGCCGGGGCATAATGACACCGTGCCGGACACACCGCCGCCCTGTACTGGACTCGCCGCGCCGCCGCGCCTCGGCCTCGTGCTGCCGGGCGGGGGTGCACGCTGCGCCTACCAGGTCGGCGTGCTGAAGGCGCTGGCGGAGCTCCTGCCCGGCGCCGGCCCGATCCCGTTCCGCGTGATCTCCGGTACCTCCGGCGGTGCCATCATCGGGTCGGTCCTCGCCTCGCACGCCGCGCACTTCCGTCGTGGCGTCGTCACGCTCGAGCGCTTCTGGCGCGGCTTCCGCATCGATGAGGTGTATCGGGCCGATGACGCCAGCATGCTGCGCGCCGGGCTGCACTGGCTGCTGGCGCTCCTCTCCGCGGGCTGGCTCGCCCGCTCGCCGCACGCGCTGCTCGACAACAGCCCACTGCGCGCGACGCTCGCCCGCCACGTCAGTTTCGCGCGCATCCGCCATGCTCTCGAGCGCGGCCACCTCGATGCGCTCGCGGTCAGCGCCTCGCCGTACCGGCGCGCCCACTCGATGTCGTTCTACACGGCGAGCCCGGCGCACGCGGCGCTGCTGCAGGGCTGGCCGGACGGGGTGGCCGCCGAGCTCGGGATCGACCACCTGATGGCGAGCGCGGCCGTGCCGTTCCTGTTCGAGCCCGTATGCATGGGCGGCGAGTGGTACGGCGATGGCGCGATGCGCCAGACCTCGCCGCTCGCGCCGGCGATCGCGCGCGGCGCCGATCGCCTGCTCGTGGTCGGCGTGCGGCCGGCCGCGCCGCCCGTCGCCACCTCCCCGCCCGGCGAGGCCGCGGAGCCGTCGTTCGGCCAGATCTTCGGCTTCATGCTCGACACCTTGTTCATGGATGGCGTGCACGCCGACCTCGAGCGCCTGCGGCGCGACAACCTGCTGATCGGCGCCGCCGCGGCCGCCGCCGGTCGCGATGCGGTGGCCGGCATGCGCCGCGTCGAGGCGCTGCACATCGTCCCGGGCGAGGATTTCGGCGCGATCGCCGCGCGCCACGCTGGCGACCTGCCGCGCGCGCTGCGCGCGCTGTTGCGGACGATGGGGGCGGCGAATCCCGGGGGCCGGATGCTGCTCAGCTACCTGCTGTTCGACGGCGCCTACGCGCGCGAGCTGATCGCGCTCGGCTACCGCGACGCGATGCGTCGCCGCGAGGAGCTTCAGGCGCTGGTGTGCAGCGAGGAATGGCGCGAGACGACGCCGGGATAGGCGGATCCGAAGTGGGCGGCCAGCCGGTCGGCGAGGAAGACGGAGCGATGCTGGCCGCCGGTGCAGCCGATCGCGACGGTCAGGTAGGCGCGGTTGTGCTTCGCGTACAGCGGGATCCGTCGCTCGATGAACGCGACGATGTCCGCGAACAGCGCATCGACCTCGGGCTGTGACCCGAGGTACTCGATGACCGCGGCATCGCGGCCGTTCAGCGCCTGCAGGGCGGGGATCCAGTACGGGTTCGGCAGCGTGCGGGCGTCGAACACGAAGTCCGCGCCGCCGGGGATGCCGTGCTTGAAGCCGAACGACTCGAACATGATCGACAACTGCCCCTGGCTGCGCGGCTCGACCCGTGCGCGAATCACGTCGCGAAGCTCATGCACGCTCATGCGCGTCGTGTCCAGCACGAGGTCGGCGGTGTTCGTGATCGGCTCGAGCAGCTTGAGTTCCGCGGCGATCGCGGCCTTCAGGTCGACGCCGTCACGGACCAGCGGATGGCGGCGCCGGGTTTCGCCGTAACGCCGCAGCAGCGCGTCCTCGTCCGCGTACAGGTAGATGATCTCGCAGGCGATGCCGCTCTTGCGCAGCGAGCGCACCAGCTCCGGCAGGTTCGCGACGTCACCCGGATCGTTGCGTGCGTCGAGCCCAAGCGCCGACTTGTCGTAGACGCTCCTGGGGCGCTGGACCGCGTGCGAGATGAACGCGTTGAGAAGTCCGGCGGGGATGTTGTCGGTGCAGAACCAGCCGAGGTCCTCGAGCATGTTGAGCGCGACGCTCTTGCCCGAGCCGGACAGGCCGCTGACTATCACGAGTCTCATCGACGGGCCCAGTGTGGCCGGGCGGATGCGCCCGCGCGGGGCCATGGTACGGCGTGCCGGCGCCGCTGGCGAGAGGCGGGCGCCGGCGGCCGCGGACGGCGCCTCGGCAGGCGCCATCCGGGCCCGGCGGGCGGATCAGGTGCGGCCGCGCGGCGCCTCGGCGGCGTGATGGTCGCCCGTCTTCTCTTTGTGCTTCTTGACGAGCCGATCGAGCTTGTCCGACAGCTCGTCGATCGCCGCGTACATGTTCGCGTTGGAGTCCGTGGCGTCTGCATGGATGTTGCCGCCGCGGACGTGGACGTTCGCCTCCGCCTTGTGGGCCAGCTTTTCAACCGTCAGCACGCAGTGCACATCGATCACCTGGTCGAAGTGGCGCACGACCTTGTCGAGCTTCTTCTCGACGTACGCGCGGATGGCCGGGGTGATCTCGACGTGGTGTCCCGTCAGGTTCAGCTGCATGTCTCTATCTCCTGGTGAATCCATCAATCAACGGGCGGGCACCACGCGGCGCTCGCTGGACGGGGCGATCCGCATCGCTTCCCGGTACTTGGCCACCGTGCGTCGAGCAACCTGGGCCCCGTCCGCTGCCAGCAGCTCGGCCAACCGGCTGTCCGACAGGGGTGAGCCGGGGTCCTCGCTCTCGATCAGCTTCTTGATCTTCGCCCGGATGACCACCGAAGACATCTCCGTACCATCCACAGCCGCGACGTGGCTGGAGAAGAAGTAGCGGAACTCGAACACGCCCCGCGGGGTGTGCATATATTTACCGGTCGTGATCCGTGAGATCGTGGCCTCGTGCTTGTCGACGGCCTCGGCGACGTCGCGCAGCACCATGGGCCGCATCGACTCCTCGCCGTGCTCGAGGAACGCGGCCTGCCGCTCGACGATGCAGCGGGCGACCGTCAGCAGCGTCTCGTTGCGGATCTTGAGGCTGCGGATCAGCCAATGGGCTTCCTTGAGCAGTTCCCGCATCGGGCCGTGGTCCCGGGTCAGGAGCTTGGCGTAGGCCGCATTGACCCGGATCTTGGGCAGGGCTCCGGAATTGAGCTCCACCTCCCAGCCGCGGCTGCCGCGCCGCACGTAGACGTCCGGCACGACGTAGTCCGGCCGGTACGGCTGGATGGCGGAGCCCGGGCGCGGGTGGCAGCTGCGGACCAGGGCGACCGCATGGTCGAGTTCCTCGTCGTCGGCCCCCAGCGCCCGTCGCAGCACCGGGCGCGGCTCGCGGACGAGCTCAAGGTGCTCCCGCGCAATCCGGACCGCGGTCGCGAGCCCCGGCGTGTCCGGGGCGAGCTGGGCGAGCTGCAGCCCGATGCACTCGCCGAGCGTCCGGGCGCCGACCCCGGGCGGATCGAAGGCCTGCACCACGGCGAGCACGCGCTCGATCTCGTCGGCCGTGCATTCGAGATCGGGTCGCAGGCAGTCCTGGAGCATCTCCAGGTCGTCCTTCATGTAGCCGTCGTCGTCGATGGCGTCGACCAGCGCCTCGCCGATGGCCAGCTCGCGCGCGCCCAGCCTCGACAGGCGCAGCTGCTGGAGCAGGTACTCGTGCAGGGTCTCGGCGCTGTCGTCCGCGAACTCCTGCGGGCGATCGTCGCCTGACCAGGGCGTGTCCGAGGTGGTGGCCGTCGGCCCTTCGTCCCAGCTGTCGTCGGGCGCTTCGGCCTCGCCGGCCGGCTCGGAGGGGCCCTCGTCGCTGCCGCCCGGCCCGTCGCCGTCGTGCGACCCGTCCTGCGGCGCCTCGTGGGGGCCGTCCGTGCTGGCCACCACCTCACCGAGCGCAACCTCGGCGGAGTCGTCCTCGCGGCTCTCGAGCAGGGGATTCTGCTCGAGCGCCTCGTTGACGGTCTGGCGCAGCTCCAGCAACGGCAGCTGCAGCAGGCGAATCGCCTGCTGCAGCTGCGGCGTCATCGTCAGCTGGGTGCCGAGCTTGAGGTGAAGAGAAGGCTTAAGCATCGTGCAGGGTCCGTGGACGCGAGCGCCGCCGGCGGGCGCTGGCCGCGGTCACATCCGGAAATCCTGACCCAAGTACACCTCACGGACCTCCGGGTTTGCAAGGATCTCGTCCGCGGAACCGGAGGCGATCACCGCGCCCTGGTTCACAATGTACGCTCGCCCACAGATGCCGAGCGTCTCGCGGACGTTGTGGTCGGTGATCAATACGCCGATGCCGCGGGCACGCAGGTGTTCGATGCTGCGCTGGATGTCCGCGACCGACAGCGGGTCGACGCCCGCGAACGGCTCGTCGAGCAGCACGAAGCGCGGCTCGGCCGCGAGCGCGCGCGCGATCTCCACGCGGCGCCGTTCGCCACCGGACAGGCTCTGGCCGAGGCTGTCGCGGATGTGGCCGATGTGCAACTCCTCGAGCAGCGACTCGAGGCGGGCCTGGCGCTGCTCGGCGTCGAGCCCGGGGCGCGTCTCGAGGATCGCGAGGACGTTGTCGGCCACCGAGAGCTTGCGGAACACCGAGGCTTCCTGCGGCAGGTAACCGACGCCGAGCTGCGCGCGGCGGTGCATCGGCAGGCGGGTCAGCTCCTGGTCGTCCAGGAAGATCCGGCCGCCATCGCTCGCGACCAGGCCGACGAGCATGTAGAACGCGGTCGTCTTGCCCGCCCCGTTCGGCCCGAGCAGGCCGACCACTTCGCCGGTGGAGACCTCGAGCGTCAGGTCGCGAACGACCATGCGCGAGCGGTACGACTTCTGGAGCCCCTCGGCCGAGAGCCTGCTCATGGGTTGGTCTTGGGCTCCGGCTTCTTGGGATTGATCGTGATGCGGATGCGGCCGTTGCCCTGCTCATCGGGGCTCGCGACGACGCGCTGCTCGCGGATGCTGTAGACGAGCGTCTTGCCGCTGATGTCGTTGCTGCCGTCGGACAGCCAGGCATCCTCGACCAGTCGCACGGTGCCCGGGCCCGGCTGGTAGATGATGTGCGTGGCGCGGCCCCGGGCGACGGATTTTTCACGCTTCTGCTCGAAGCGGGCAGGCGTGCCCGAGACGTCGACAATGGCGATCAGGTTGGCGACGAACGAAATGCGCGCCTCGTCACTCTGCATCGACCCGTCGGGCACCGTGATGCGCACGTGGCCGGTGAACAGCCAGTTGCTCTCCTTGAAGTCGAGGCCGGTGGCGACGCCTTCGTCGGCCTCGATCGCGAGGCCGCCCTGGGTGATCCGCACGTTCGGAAACACCAGCCGATTGTTCTTGTAGTCGAAGCTCGACGGGCCCGCCTCGAGCTGGATCGGCTGGCTGTCGTCGATCTGCGGGCCGCGCGGTTCCGCCGGTGCCGCGCCGGCCGCGGCGGCGACGCAGCAGGCGACGGCGAGTGCGCTAGCGCGAGAACGTGCCATGCACGGTTCCCTCCAGACGCAGGGTCTCCTTGGTGAGATCGGCATGCAGTCCGCCGGCGAGCAGAGAATGGGGCGGCAGGTCGATGCGCACCGGTTGCGCAGTCGAGGCGACCTGGGCCGGGACGTCGAGCTCGAGGTGTTCGGTGTGCACCACGGCGCCCGCGGCACCCTCGGCCCGCAGCGCGACGTCCCCGTCGAGATCGACGAGCGACCGTCCCTGCGGCAGTGTCCCGCGCTGGGCGGTCATCAGCCAGGCACGGCCGGAGTCTGCCCGGTAGCGCACCGTCGGCGACTCGAGGGCGACGCTGCTGCCCGCATCCTGCTGCAGCGCGCGCGAGGCGTGCGCGGACAGCGTCGTGCGACCGGCATCGTCCGTCTGTTCGAGCGTGGCGTCGTTGATGTAGTAGCCGGGCGAGCCGGCCGGTCCCGCGCTCTCGGTGGACGGCGCCGCGGCGTGGTTGCCGGCCAGCCACCAGGAGCCGGCGCCGAGCGCGAGCAGCAGCACGAGCGCGGTGTGGCGCGGTGGCTTCACGCGCGCCCGTCGATCAGCAGGTCGCAGACTTCACGGACGGCGCCCGCGCCGCCTGGCCGGGTGGTGACGAAGCCCGCCGCCGCGATCACGTCCGGGTGGGCATCCGCGACGGCCACCGGCAGCGCGACCAGCGCCATCATCGGCAGGTCCGGCGTGTCGTCGACGACGCAGGCGGTCGCGTCCGCGGCGCCGCCGAGTTCCGCGAGCAGGTCCCTGAGCGCCTGGGCCTTGTTCTCGCAGCCCTGGCGCACATGCCGGATGCCGAGCTCGAGCGCGCGACGCTCGACCGCCGGCGAGCGTCGGCCGGAGATGATGGCGACGTCGATGCCGGCGCCGAGCACGGCCTTGATGCCGACCCCGTCGCGGACGTGGAAGGCCTTCATGAGCTCGCCATCGGGCCCGAACCACAGCCGCCCGTCTGTGAGCACGCCGTCGACGTCGAGCACCAGCAGGCGGATGCCCGGCAGGATCGCCGTGTTCACATGACCCCCGCGCGCAACAGGTCGTGGACGTTGAGGGCGCCGACCACGGTGCCAGCCGCATCGACGACGACCAGCGCCGTGATGCGCTGCTTTTCCATCACCAGCACGGCGTCGACCGCGAGTTCGCGCGGGCCGATCGAGCGGCATGGCGTGGTCATCACCGCGCTCATCGGCGTCTCGTGCACGTCGATGCGCCGATCGAGCGCGCGACGCAGGTCGCCGTCCGTGAACACGCCAAGCAGTCGGCCGTCCGCATCGACGATGCTCGTCATGCCGAGGCCCTTGCGGCTCATCTCGAGGAGCCCCGCCGAGACGGTGGCCTGGGGCCCGACGCGGGGTACGTCGGCGCCCGCATGCATCACGTCCTCCACATGCAGCAGCAGTCGCCGACCCAGAGCGCCGCCGGGGTGCGAACGTGCGAAGTCCTCCTCGGTGAAGCCACGCAGCCGCAGCAGCGCGACGGCGAGCGCGTCGCCCATCGCGAGCGTCGCGGTCGTGCTCGCGGTGGGTGCGAGGTTGAGCGGGCAGGCTTCCGCCGGCACGCTGACGTCGAGGTGCACTTCCGCGGCACGGGCGAGCGTCGAGGCCGGGTTGCCGGTCAGTGCGACCATCGGCACGCCGAGGCGGCGCAGCAGCGGGATCAGCGCCAGCACCTCGCTGGTCTCGCCGGAGTTCGACAGCGCGATCACGAGGTCGTCGCGCGTGATCATGCCGAGGTCGCCGTGCACCGCCTCGGCCGGGTGGACGAAGAACGCGGGCGTGCCGGTGCTGGCGAGGGTCGCGGCGATCTTGTTGCCGATGTGCCCCGACTTGCCCATGCCGATCACGACCACGCGGCCACGGCAGCCGAGGCAGGCGCGACAGGCGCGCGCGAAATCCGGCCCGAGCCGGGCTGCGAGCGAGGTGACCGCGTCGGCCTCGATCGACAGGGCGGTGCGGCCGAGCTGGACCAGCTCAGCGTCGGACAGCGGTGCGGGGGCGGGCTGCGCCGGCGTTGCCATGCGCGGATCTCGTCTGTAAGGGTGCGTCCATCATAGCAATTTACCCGCGACCCCGGCGGGTCCCGGTGGCGACGGCGCTGTTCGCGCCCGGAGCGATTCACTACACTCGCGCTCGGCGCGTCTGGCGCCCTGCCCGAGCCGCCCGTCCATGAACCCTTCCCTCGTCGAACAGCAGATCGGTGCCGGCCTGCCCGGTAGCCAGGTCGTCGTCCGCTCGGACGACAATACCCACTACGAGGCGATCGTGATCGCCCCCCAGTTCGTGGGCAAGCGCCTCCTGCAGCGCCACCAGCTCGTGTACGCGACCCTCGGCGACGCCGTCGGCCGGGAAATCCACGCGCTGTCCATCCAGGCCCTCACGCCCGAGGAGTGGGCGGCCCGGGCCGGGCAGTAGCGCCGCCACGATGGACAAGCTCCAGATCACCGGTGGCAACGTCCTCGACGGCGAGGTCAAGATTTCCGGCGCCAAGAACGCGGCGCTGCCGATCCTCGCCGCGACGCTGCTCGTCGACGGCCCGGTGACGATCGGCAACGTCCCGCACCTGCAGGACGTGACCACCACGAACGAACTGCTCGGCCGCATGGGCGTGACCGTCACCATCGACGAGCGCATGCGCGTGACGGTCGACGCTTCGACCATCCGGCATTTCGTCGCGCCATACGAACTCGTCAAGACGATGCGTGCGTCGATCCTCGTGCTCGGCCCGCTGCTGGCCCGCCACGGCTCGGCCGACGTCTCCCTGCCGGGTGGCTGCGCGATCGGCGCGCGGCCGGTCAACATCCACGTCACCGGGCTGCAGCAGCTCGGCGCCGACATCCGCATCGAGAACGGCTTCATCAAGGCGCGCGCGAGCCGCCTGAAGGGCGCACGCCTCGTGCTCGAGACGGTCACCGTGACCGGCACCGAGAACCTGATGATGGCCGCGACCCTGGCCGAGGGCACGACCTACATCGAGAATGCCGCGCGCGAGCCCGAGGTCGTGGACCTTGCGAATTTCCTGATCACCATGGGTGCGCGCATCAAGGGGGCCGGCACCGATACGATCGTCGTCGACGGGGTCGAGCGCCTCCATGGCGGCAGCTACGAGGTGCTTCCGGATCGCATCGAGGCGGGGACCTACCTCGTGGCCGCCGCGATCACCCGTGGCCGCGTGAAGGTCCGCAACGTCCGGGTGGACCACCTCGACGCGGTGCTCGCGAAGCTCGCCGAGGCGGGCGCGACCGTCACGACCGGCGAGAACTGGATCGAGGTGGACATGCGCGGTCGCCGGCCGCGCGCGGTCGACCTGCGCACCGCGCCCTATCCGGCGTTCCCGACCGACATGCAGGCCCAGTTCGCCGCGCTCAACACGGTCGCCGAGGGCGTCGGCACGATCACCGAGACCATCTTCGAGAACCGCTTCATGCACATGCTCGAGATGCGCCGCCTCGGCGCGGAGATCCGGCTCGAGGGCAATACGGCGATCATCAAGGGCGTGCCGAACCTGACCGCGGCGCCCGTGATGGCGACCGACCTGCGTGCGTCGGCGAGCCTCGTGCTCGCCGGTCTCGTCGCCGAGGGTCGCACCCAGATCGAGCGGATCTACCACATCGATCGCGGCTACGAGCGCATCGAGGAAAAGCTGAAGGGCCTCGGCGCGGAGATCCGCCGGATCCCCGACTGAGGGTCAGCGGACCGGTGGGCGCTCCGCCACCGGCATGTCGGTCTCGAATGCGCCCCGTCCGGGGCGCAGGCCCTTCAGGTGCACGGTGCTGCCGGGCTTCTTGCGGGCGACCTGGCCGAGGAAATCCTGCGGATTGGCGATCTCCTTGCCGTCGAGCGCGGTCAGCACGTCGCCCGGGTGCAGCCCGGCCTTCCGGCCGGGGCCGTCCGGGTGCATGCCGAGCACCTCGACGCCGGGCAGTGGCTGGCCGTCGACATCGGCCGGTTCGTCGACCGCGAGGCCCGACCAGCCGCGGCTGACCCGGCCACGGGCCTCGATCTCCTCCGCGACCCCGCGCACGAGGTTGACCGGGATCGCGAAGCCGATGCCCTCCGCGCCGTTCTCGTGGCTGAGGATGGCCGTGTTGATCCCGACCAGCTCGCCGTTGGCGGACACGAGCGCGCCGCCCGAGTTGCCCGGGTTGATCGCCGCGTCGGTCTGGATGAAGTTCTCGAGCATCGCGAGCCCGAGCTGCGAGCGCCCCGTCGCGCTGCAGATGCCCTGCGTCACGGTCTGGCCGAGGTTCAACGGGAAGCCGATCGCGAGCACCACGTCGCCGACGCGCAGCCGGTCCGAGCGCCCGAGCGGCATCACGGGCAGGTGATCGAGCGACACCTGCAGGATCGCCAGGTCCGTCTCGGGGTCGGTGCCGACCAAGCGTGCCTTGGCGGAGCGCCCGTCGACCAGCTGTACGCGGATCTCCTCCACGCCGCGCACGACGTGGAAGTTCGTCGCGACGTGCCCGGCGCTGTCCAGGATCACGCCCGAGCCGCGGCTCAGCTCCTCGCGCCGGCGCACCGGGGATGCATTCGGGTCGAACAGCGAGGCGAGGTCCAGCGGGCGACGCTCCACGATGGTGCGTCGGGTCGAGATATTGACGACCGCCGGCGCCACGCGCGCGATCGCGTCGGCGTAGCTGGCGGGCGCGCCGCCGCGGGCGACGGGAGCGTCGGGGATGCCGGGGACCGCCGGGTCCGACACCAGCGTCGCGGCGACCGACGGGCCGCTGCCCGTGAGGGCCGGAACGGCCGCGCCGCGCCGCGCGGGGACCGTCTCGCCGGCCCCCGACGAGGGGGCGAGTTCGGTGCGCCCCGGCAGCAGGGAGGGGCGCAGGACCACGGCGATCAGGGCGCCGGCGAGGCCGAGCGCGATCCATGGCGACAGAAACCGGACGAGGCGGGTGAGGCGCGACACGGGGTCTTCCTGTGCAGGAGGTGGGCGGCTGTGCTGGCGGCTGCGTGCCGCAGCGCAATGTGTATAATGCGCAATCCCTCGAATCCGCGAAACCTCCAGTCAGCGCGCGCGGTTGCGCGTGTCTCGTGTGGCCGGGGGACGTCAGTGTGCGGAGCATCGATCGGGTGTCCACAGGGGTAGTTCATGAGCGAAGAGGTTGATCAGGGCCGACGTCGCCTTCTCACCGCGGCAACGGCACTCACTGGCGGAATCGGCGTGGTATTCGTCGCGACGCCGTTCCTTGCGAGCTGGAAGCCGAGTGCGCGCGCGAAGGCGATGGGCGCACCGATCGAGATCGACGTGAGCAAGCTCGAGCCCGGCTCGATGCTGAAGGTCGAGTGGCGCGGCAAGCCCGTCTGGGTCGTTCGCCGCACGCCGGCGATGCTCAAGCAACTCGAGGCCGCGGTGCCGTTCCTCGCGGATCCCGCGTCGGATGGCTCCGTGCAGCCCGCCTACGCGAAGAACGAGGCGCGCGCGATCAAGCCCGAGTACCTCGTCGTGCTCGGCGTCTGCACGCACCTCGGCTGCTCGCCGCTGCCGAAGTTCGAGGCGGCCGACGTCACGGTGTCCGCCGACTGGCCGGGCGGCTTCTACTGCCCCTGCCACGGTTCGAAGTTCGACCTGTCCGGCCGCGTGTTCAAGGGCGTGCCCGCGCCTTCGAACCTGGCGGTGCCGCCGTACTCGTTCGTCAGCGACGGCCGCATCCTGGTCGGCGCCGACAGCACGCAGCCCGCCTGAGCGGCGCGGCGCCAAGGAGCCTATAAAAATGGGGACTGAGAGTTACGGCACCAGCCAGGCCAAGGGCCTGTGGGGCTGGATCAACGCGCGACTGCCGCTCGACAAGATGCTCAAGGAGCACGTCACCGAGTACTACGCGCCCAAGAACTTCAATTACTGGTACTTGTTCGGCTCGTTGAGCCTCGTCGTGCTCGTGATCCAGCTGGTCACGGGCATCTTCCTGACGATGAACTACAAGCCGGCCGCGGCCGAGGCGTTCGCCTCGGTCGAGTACATCATGCGCGACGTGGAGTGGGGCTGGCTGATCCGCTACCTGCACTCGACCGGCGCGTCCGCGTTCTTCATCGTCGTCTACCTGCACATGTTCCGCGCACTGATGTACGGGTCGTACCGTTCGCCGCGCGAGCTGCTGTGGATCTTCGGCATGCTGATCTACCTGTGCCTGATGGCGGAAGCCTTCATGGGCTACCTGCTGCCGTGGGGCAACATGTCCTACTGGGGCGCGCAGGTGATCGTCTCTCTGTTCGGCACGATCCCGGTGATCGGCGATTCGCTCAGCGAGTGGATCAAGGGCGACTACTACATCTCGGACATCACGCTGAACCGGTTCTTCGCGCTGCATGTCATCGCGATCCCGCTGATCCTGGTGTTCCTGGTCGTCGCGCACATCCTCGCGCTGCACGAGGTGGGCTCGAACAACCCTGACGGCATCGAGATCAAGAAGAACAAGGGTCCGGACGGCCATCCGGTCGACGGCATCCCGTTCCACCCGTACATGACGGTGAAGGACATCTTCGGCCTCGGCATGTTCCTGCTGGTGTTCTGCGGCATCGTGTTCTTCGCGCCGACCTTCGGCGGGATGTTCCTCGAGGCCCCGAACTTCGACCAGGCGAACCCGATGCAGACGCCCCCGCACATCGCCCCGGTGTGGTACTTCACGCCGTTCTACGCGATGCTGCGCGCCGTTCCTTCCTTTGCCGGTACCCAGGTGTGGGGCGTCATCGTGATGTTCGGTGCGATCGCGCTGCTGTTCTTCCTGCCGTGGCTCGACCGCTCGCCGGTCAAGTCGATCCGCTACAAGGGTGCGATCACCAAGGTGGCGCTCGCGCTGTTCGTCGTCTCGTTCGTCGTGCTCGCGTACTGCGGCATGAAGCCGCCGTCGCCCGTCCTGCTGCTGGCCAGCCGGGTGTTCACGGCCGTGTACTTCGCGTTTTTCCTGCTGATGCCGTGGTACTCGAAGATCGACAGCACGAAGCCCGTTCCGGAGAGGGTGACCTACCATGCCCATTAAGAAGCTGGCGTCGGCGCTGGCCGCCGTCCTTCTAGTCGCCCTGCCGCTCGTCTCGTCCGCCAACGAGGGCTCCTATCCGCCGGCCGGCAACGACGTGCGCAACATCGCCTCGCTGCAGCGCGGTGCCCGCAACTACATGAACTACTGCTCGGGTTGCCACTCGGCGAAGTTCGTGCGCTACAACCGGCTAGCGGCCGACCTCAACATCCCCGAGGCCGAGCTCAAGAAGAACCTGATGTTCACGTCGGACAAGGTCGCCGACACCATCAAGACTGCGATGACGGCGGAGGATGCGAAGAAGTGGTTCGGCAACCTCCCGCCGGACTTCTCGCTGATCGCGCGCTCGCGCGGCACGGATTACATCTACGCGTTCCTGCACGGCTTCTACCGTGATCCGTCGCGCCCGACCGGCGTCAACAACACGGTCCTGAAGGGCACGGCGATGCCGCACGTGCTCGCCGACCTGCAGGGCGTGCAGACGGCTGTGTTCAAGGCCGAGGGCGCGGAGAAGGGCGAGTTCGAGAAGTTCGAGCTCACCCAGAAGGGCACGCTGACGCCCGAGCAGTACGACGAGTTCGTGCGTGACACGGTGAACTTCCTGCAGTACATCGGCGAGCCGATCGAGGCCAAGCGCAAGGATCTCGGCGTCTGGGTCACGCTGTTCCTGCTCATGTTCACGGGCTTCGCGTATCTCCTGAACAAGGAATACTGGAAGGACGTGCACTGACGCCGGCGCCGGCGCGGGCCGGAACGTCATGTCGAATCCGCCACCACTCACCTCGCGTCGCCCGTACCTGGTACGGGCGATGCATGAGTGGATGACCGACAACGGGCAGACGCCGCATCTGGTTATCGATGCGGCGATCGAGGGTGTCGTCGTGCCGCGCCAGTACATCCGCGACGGCAAGATCGTGCTCAACGCGAGCTACGAAGCCACCTCCGGCCTGATGCTCAAGAACGACTGGATCGGCTTCGGCGCCCGCTTCGGAGGCGTCGCGTTCGAGATCCGTGTGCCCATCCATGCGGTGATGGGCATCTACGCCCGGGAGACTGGCCAGGGCATGATCTTCTCGGACGACGACAGCGGGCCGCCGAGCGAGCCGCCACCGTCGGACGGTCCCGGCAAGCCGACCGGCACCGACGAGCCGCCGCCGAAGCGGCCGCAGCTCAAGGTCGTCAAGTAGCGCGGCGTCCGATGACGCCCCCCCAGTTGCTGCTGTCACCCTCGGCGGAACGCAACAAGGCGCCGATCTTGGCCGTCCTGCGTGATGTCCTGCCGCAATCCGGGCTTGTGCTGGAGATCGCCTCGGGCACGGGCCAGCACGTGGCGCATTTCGCGACCGCGCTGCCGGGGCTCGAGTGGCAGCCGAGCGAGGCCAGCGCCGGCGGTTGCACCGTGCTCGCCGCGCGCCTCGAGTCCGCGCCGCAGGCGAACGTCCGGGCGCCGATCGTCCTCGACGTCCAGCACCGGCCGTGGCCGGTGCTGGGGTCCGTCGCGGCGATCCTCTGCATCAACATGATCCACATCGCGCCGCACGCGGCGACGACGGCGCTGTTCGCGGGCGCGGGCCTGCTGCTGCGCCCGGGCGGGGTGCTCGTGTTGTACGGCCCGTTCCGCGAGGACGGGCGCCATACGGCGCCCTCGAACGAAGCGTTCGACGCGTCGCTCCGGGAGCGCAATCCGGCGTGGGGGGTGCGGGACCTCGAGGACGTCACGCGGCTTGCAGCCGCGGCCGGGCTCGCGCGTTCGCGCGTGGAGCGCCTGCCGGCCAACAATCTCGCCGTCGTATTCGAGGTTCGGGGCGCCGTCGCCCGTTAGGGCTCACTGGTCGCCGCGCCGAGCGCGTGCGGCAGGCCGTCGGCGCCGATCGCCGACCACTCGAGCACGCGGTGCACGCGGCCGGCGCCATCGACGGACAACGTCCCGCTGAGCCCCGGAATCGGCGCGCCAGACGGTGGTGCTCCACGGCGCAGCGCCGCCACGAGCAGCCACGCGTCGTGCCCCATCGCGAACAGCCGCCCGCGACGTCGGGAGGAGGCCGGCCAAAGGTTTCCTACGCTGGTGCGCAGCTCCGTGATCGGCGCGGCATCCGAGATCATCCACGGCATGTCGACGAACGCGACGCCCTCGAGATCCTGGTTCGCCGTCGGGTTCGGTTCGAACACGTCCGAGACCGAGAACACGGGCAGGTCCCCCGCATAGAAGAACTTGAGCTGCTGGCGCACGAGTCGCCCGTGCACGGGCTGGCCGCCGAAGAAGACGAATTCGAGGTCGTCCCGGCGCCGCGGCGTGAACTGCAAGCCGCCGCCCACCAGCGCGGAAATTGCCTTGAAGCGTCGCTGGCTCTCCTCGAATCCGAGCAGTGGCACCAGCACGTCCGAGAAGTCCGTCGTCGTCGACGCGTACGTCTGTGTGGTCACGAGCCGGCCGCCGCCGGCCGTGAATGCGGCCTGGAAGGCTGCCACGACGCGCGCGCCCCACTCCCCCGCAGGGACCAGCGCGACACCGGTGCGCCGGCCGTCGGCCAGCAGCCGCTCGGCGACCTGGCGGGCCTCGTCTTCCGGGGCAAGCGCGTACTGGTAGAAGCGCTTCGGCACCGCTTCGCCGTCCGGCAGCACGTTGAGCGCGAGCACGCCGACGCGTCCGTCGGCGACCGACCGTACCGCCTGCACGTTCTCCTTGCCGAGCGGCCCGACCACGAAGCCCGCACCGTCATCGAGCGCATGCCGGTAGGCCGCGACCGGGTCGGAAGCGGCGTCGTAGACGCGCAGCGGCGGGCGCGTGGACTCGTCCTGGTGGTAATACGCGGCCATGAAGCCGTCCCGCAGCGCCTCGCCGGCCTCGGCAAGGCGCCCGGTCAGCGGCACCAGCAGCGCGACCTGCGCCGCGGTGCGCGGCTCGGGTGCCGCAGCGGCCTGCGGGGCCGGTGCCACCGTGGCCTGCTTGGTCGTCGGGGGTGCCGCAGGCGTGGCGGCGGGCGGTGGGGCGCGCTCGGTCATGGGCTCGGCGAACAATGCGGATGCGGGATGCTGAGGATAGCGGTTCCGCCAGCCGGCGACCTGCTCGCGCGACGGGGGGCTGCCCGGGTCGAGCCGCCCGACGCTGCGCGCGAGGTCGAGCCAGCCGGCGAGGAGCGCGTCCGCCCCGCGCGGGGTGCCCAGGTCCGCGCCGCCGTGCGCTGCCGCGGCGAGTGCGGCCCACAGTTCGCGCCGGGCGAGAT
>CAISEB010000006.1 GCA_903884235.1 uncultured Pseudomonadota bacterium | reverse complement strand
GTACAAGGCGAAGGGAGGCAGGAGATGAGAGCGACGGTTCCGTCGCTGGGGAAAGCGGTGTACGCCGCGTTCGGGCTCTGCCCGACTCCAGAGCAAGCGGGCCGTTCGATCGCGCGCCGGCAACGTCGCGTCAACATCTCTCGAGAGCCCGGTGCGTATCGAAAGGCGCACGCCGGGTTCGGTGAGAGGCGTCCGGAAACCCCGGGAGGAAACTCTCGCTCGGCGCCGGACGCCTACTCTACTGATAAGCTGTGCATTATGTGAAAGAAGCTCATAAATGACTGAAATAACACAGGTTTATCTTCATCGCTGACCTTGAACGTCGATCTCCAAAGCCCGACCACGATCCGACGATCGTCCCTCGGCTCTCGATCTCAAGAAATAATGGGAATAAGATATTTCCATGGAAACCCAGAACACTCAGCCGCGTGCCGGCCACGACGGCGCCTCGGTACCCGACACGGCCGCGGTCCTGACGAAGGCGGCCGCACGGGCCGCCGAGCGACTCGACCTGCCGAGATCCGCATTGGCGCGGATCCTGGGCGTCAGCGCCCCGACGGTGACGCGGCTGTACCAGGGCACGTACCGACTCGATGCCCGACGCAAGGAATGGGAACTCGCGCTGTTGTTCGTACGGGCCTACCGGTCGCTCGACTCGATCGTGGGCGACGAGGCCACGGCGCGACGCTGGCTCAGGAGCGAGAACCGGGCGCTTGATGCCCGTCCGATCGACCTGCTCCAGGACACCGAAGGACTCGTCCGTGTCGTTCACTATCTGGACGCCTCCCGCGGTCTCATCTGAAGCCCGCCGCTGGCGCGGCGTCGCGTGGCGCATGGTCGAGGCACAGCATGTCGCCGCGACGATGAAGCTCGTCGACGATCAACGTGAACAGGATGTGCTCGAGGCACTGCTCGACGCGAGCAAGCCGCGATCTCTGGCGGGGACGCTTGATCTCGACTACCTGCTCGCGACGCCGTTCCGGTATCCGACCCGGCGCTACGGATCGCGATTTCGCGGGCCATCCGACCCCGGTGTGTTCTATGGCGCAGAGTCGGTCCATACCGCGAGCGCCGAACTTGGCTACTGGCGCTGGGTGTTCCTTCAGGACGCCGTCGACCTCGAACGACTCGATCCTGTCGCGCACACTGCATTCAGCGTGTCGGTCGCTGCGCCGGCCGTCGACCTGCGCGCGTCGCCTTTCGATGTGGACGCGAGGACCTGGATGCATCCGTCAGATTATTCAGGCCCGCAAGCATTCGCGCGGTAGGCGTCCGGTGATCCCACCCTCCGAAGGCGGTTTGATCAGTGTGTCGTCGGTCGGCTGAGCTTCCAGGCGCCGGGCAGCAGCTCGCCGATCCGGCTGTGCGGCGTCAACGGCAACCGCTCGAGCACGTCGCGCAGGTAGGCGTAGGGGTCGAGGCGATGCAGCTTCGCGGTCTGGATCAGGCTCATGATGACGGTCGTTCTGCGACCCGCACGATCGGAGCCGGCGAACAGCCAGTTCGACCGCCCAAGGGCGATGGGCCGGATCCGGTTCTCGAGCCAGTTGTTGTCGATCGGCAGCTCGCCATCGTCGAGGTAGCGCGTCAGCGGGACCCACCGACCGAGGCTGTAATTGATCGCTTTCTCGGTCGCGGAGCGCGGCGCTACCTCAGCAAGTCGCCTCGTGAGCCAGGCCTGCAGCTTCGTTGCGACGGGAGCGGCCTCGGCCTGGCGCAGCGCCTTCCTGCCATCCGCATCAAGGTTCAGGTCCTTCGCCCTGCGCTCGACCTCGTACAACGCGCCGAAGTACTCCAGGGCGTCGCCGGCGATTGCGCTGCCGTGGTTCACGTGCAGGTCGTGGAACTTCCGACGGGCATGGGCCATGCAGCCGATTTCGACGACGGCATCGCCCTTGAACAGGGCCTTGTAGCCGCTAAAGTCGTCGCAGACGAGCTTGCCGCGCCAGTCCCCGAGGAACGCACGGGCGTGCTCGCCGGAGCGGCCGGCGGCGAAGTCGTAGACGACGATCGGGTCCGGGTCATACGGGGTCGTTCCGTAAGCCCAGAGGTAACTTCGGTGCGTCTTCCCGAGCCCCGGCCTCAACGTCGGCATCGGGGTTTCATCGGCATGCAAGACCGCTCGTTTCAGGAGCAGGTTTCGCAGCTCGTCGCCCAGGGGCTGCAACTTCACGCCGCAAGCACCGACCCACTCGGCCATCGTCGATCTCGCAATCGGGACCCCGGTGCGGCCGTAGATCTCTTCCTGACGGTACAGCGGCAGATGATCCGCGTATTTCGCGATCAGCACCTGCGCCAGCAGGCCAGCCGTCGGGATCCCCTTGTCGATCACATGCGGCGCGACGGGCGCCTGCACGATCGTCTCGCAGGTCCTGCAGACCCACTTGCCACGCACATGGTGTTCGATCTGGAACGTGCCGGGAACGTAGTCGAGCTTCTCGGACTCGTCTTGGCCGATCCGCTCCATCTGGCAGCCACAGCCGCAGACCGTCGAGTCAGGCTCATGGGGGATCTCGACCCGCGGCAGGTCGATCGGCAGGTGCGTCCGCACCGGGACTTGCTTCGGCTTCGACGGGACGCGGATCGCATCCAGCTCGATCTCGATCGCCCCGAGGTCCTCGTCGATCGACTCCTCAAGCAGGCTGCGCTGCAGGCCGTGGAACGCCTCGGCCGCGCGGCCGAAGCGCCAGCGCTTCAGGATCGCCATCTCGTGGGACAGCTGCGAGATCTTGAGATCCTTCCACTGAATCTCGCTATTCTTGTGCTTGAGCTCGATGCCTTTCGCCTCGAGCTCGATGAACAGCGACGCAGCGAACTGTCGCAGTTCGTCGGCGTTCATCGCGTCGAGGTCGGGCTTCGCCATGGCATGGATTATACCGCAGCCCACGGCGATATAATCGCCAAAGTGCTTAATCTAAAGCACTTTCATCGGCGCTTCAGATCACCCGGATCGTCGCCAGATCGTCGAGTTGCTGCCACGGTAGTCCCACGACCAATGCGTTCAGTTGCTCCGCGCTCATCAAGAGCTTCGCGCCACGATCCGACGTCGCCCAGGAGAAGCGACCCCGATGCAGTCGCCGCGCGCACAGCCAGATCCCAAAACCGTCGTGCACCAGAACCTTCATCCGGTTCGCGCGCTTGTTCGCGAACAGATACGCGTGATGCGCCCGGGCATATCCGAACACGCCAACCACGCGCGCGAGCGCCGTATCCATCCCGGCGCGCATGTCCAGTGGCTCCACCGACATCCAGACCTCATCGATCCGGATCAACCCAGCAGGTCCCGCAACCAGGCCGCGCACGCCGCCGGGTTCGCCATCGGCCACTCGACCACGATCTGAGTCGACCCCTTGCGGACCTCGATCCGGATCGGTCGGTCATCGTCGCGCTTCAGTGGCCGCGTCACTTTCACCGGGATGAACTTCGGTGTGGACGCCGCTGCGGCCGCTGGGACAGTCTGGACGATGCTCGCGGCCGAGGCCTTAGCTTCAGCCGACTTCACCCACCGACGCAGAAGGTTCGCGTTGATCCGCTTCTCAAGCGCGACCGCGGCCAGAGATACCCCAGGCACCCGGCAGGCGAGAATGGCTTCTCGCTTGAAGTCCTTGGAGTGCCAGCGCCGGCCGGCCTTGTCGATAGAGTGCATTGGTGTCCACCATCGTTAGTGGACACTATCGTCACGCTATCGCCACTCCATCGGAAGATGACTTCCCCGGACGCTTACTTCGCGCGGGTCGCGCGCTCGGCCTTGGTGGATGCGATCGTCTACCAATCGGTTCGCAGCCCGAAGCCCGAATGGTGTGTCGCCCTCCTCTCTCCGGCGGCGTTCGCGTCCCGCAAGCCGGGCCCGCGCCGCGAGACCTGGTATCTCGCCGTGTCGCAGGCGCAGGTTACGTGGCGTAGTCAGCGGGGTTCCATGCGATTCGCGACCGAATCGTGGCGAACATGAACGGCGCCGATGATCGTCCACAGACTTATCCACCAAATCTGTGGATAACTCCTGGGGATGGAGTCCGGATGAGCGCGGGCGGCACGCGCTAGGGTCCGAACAGGAACAACAGGGCGCCCGGCAGCCGACGCGCCCAAGCCGGCTCGGAGTGGCGTCCGTCCGGGTCGATCACGACGCGCAGGTTGGAGTCGTCGTAGCCTGCCGCCCGGAAATTCGCCTCGAGCAGATGCACGAGGTCGATGAATTTACCGGAGATCACCGGGTCGTCGATCTCCTTGGCACCGAACGCGATGAATACGCGGCGAGGCATCGCCACCAGTGGGCTCGTGTCACGGATGAGCTGCCCCATGCCAATGGCCAGGATCGGACTTTCGAGCAGCCCGTACCCGAAGCGACCGGGCTTTGCGAGCAGTGCATAGAGCGCCGCCGAACCACCATAGGAGGATCCGCCGATCCCGGTGTGATCGTGGTCCGTGAGGGTGCGGTACCGACTGTCCACGCTCGGCATGACTTCGCTCGTCATGAAATCGGGGAAGCGACGTCCTTCCGGTTCGCCCATGTCAGGGTTGCCGGCGAAATCCTTGTACGGCAGGAACTCGCGCGCCCGGTCGGGGCCCGCATGGTCGACGCCGACGACGATCATCGGCGGGATGCGGCCCTCGCGGATCAGTCGATAGACCGTTTCGTCGAGTTCCCATTCGCGGTGACTGACGTCACTGAGGCACGCATCGAACAGGTTCTGGCCGTCGAGCATGTAGAGCACGGCGTACCGACGTTCGGCGTTCTCGGGCGCGTCGTAGCCCGGCGGTAGTAACACCCGGATCTGGCGGGTATTGCCGAAGATGCGACTCTCGAGCCGATGGACGCGCAGGTCGCCCGAGGCGGTCGAGGTGCAGTCGCCCGTCGCCGGTGGGGTGGCCGCGACTGAATTCGCGGACAGGAACGCCAGCATGAGGACCAGTCCGCATCGGGACGACATCGTCGCTGCTCCCGGATCCAGGAATGGTCGGCCGCGCACGGTGCGCGGATCCGCGGTCCCACGGACCCCTCGTCAGGCCGCGGTTGGGCGGATGCTACTACGACATCCCGTAGTTGGGGCCGCGGCATCGTCCGGCGGCATGTCGGGCCTCGTTCGGGGCTAACGCCCGCCGGTCCGCTCGCGCAGCGTGCCGCGGTGATCGCATTGGGCGCCGGCGATCGGCCGCTCGCGGCGAACGCGACTCGCGACCATGCGCTCGCCATCGCCGAGAAGGGACACGGCGACGCGACGGATCAGGAAATCGAGGGCGCGCTCGAGTTGGCGGGGACCGACCCGGACGCCATCGCTTGCTGCTATATCGCGCGCCGGTGGGCGGGCTCGACCGCCGGTCGGGGCGCGCTGACCCTCAGGTATGGCACGCGCGCCGCCGAGGCGCAGTCACGCATGCCGTGGAAGTCACCCGGGACGCGGGTCGAGCTGCTAGACCTGCGCGTGCACGGCGAGGCACTCGTGGGAGATTTCGGGGCGTCCGGCACGACCGCGTCGCTGGGTCTCGTCGAGCGCCTGCAGGTCCGCAGTGGTGACCTGGCTGGTGCCGCTGCGACTGCGAAGGAAGCCGTACCACAGCTCGCAGCGACGCACGGGCCGAGCCACCCGCTGACGCAGAAGACCCAGGCCCTCGGTACCGGGAGCCCGGTTTGGTGATGGTCGCGAGCGTTGTGATCAGCCGTCCGGCGTGATGCCCGCCGCGAGCACGTCCCTGAATCCGAACTTGCGCATGTCCCTGATCCGCATGGGATACAGAATTCCGTCGAGGTGATCGACCTCGTGTTGCACGGCGCGCGCGTGGAAGCCGTCGACGGTTCGGTCGATCGGGGCTCCGCCTGCATCGAATCCGCGGTAGCGGATGCGACCGGGCCGGGATACTGCGCCGCGCAGTCCCGGAACAGACAGGCAGCCTTCCCAATCCTCTTCGAGCTCGTCGGTGAGCGCCGTGAAGGTCGGGTTGATCAGCACCGTTTCCGGCACCGGAGGGGCATCGGGGTATCGGGGGTTGGCGTTGAATCCGAACACCACCACCCGCAGGGCCACGCCGATGTGCGGGGCCGCGATTCCAACCCCGTCGGTTGCCCGCATGGTGTCCCACAGGTCCTCAATGAGAGTGCGCAGCTCATGCGTACCGTATTGAGTCACGGGCTCTGATACCCGCAGCAGGCGCGGATCGCCCATCCGAAGTACGGTCCTGACGCCCATTCGTGCTCCGTGCGGCCGCGGGGATCGCTGGCGCGATGCTCGGGCACCAGTTTAGCCGAAATCAAAATTTGTTATCGATACATACGCCGTACATCATCCGAACTAAAAGTTCAGCAGGCCAGCCCGGACGACGCGAAGTCGGCTCTCGCTTCGCCGTAGCGCCATCGATCCGATGTAGAGTCGAGCCCGGCCGGTCGCCCGTTTAGCACTTGCCCGCATGAACGCCCTGCACTATCTCAAGTACTTCCTCTTCCATGCGATCGGTGCGCTGTCGATCGTCGTGCTGCTGTCGGGTGGCGCAACGGTCACGGTCGGCCTGTTCGCTATCGTGGCCTTCTATGTCATCGGCGACGCGGTCGCCGGGAACGACCAGTCCTCGCCTGGGTTCAAGCGACCCCGGATCCTCACGGCCCAGCTTTGGGCGGCGCTTCCCCTGCTCTGCCTGATCGTCTACTCGTCCGTGTGGACGATCTGCGCGGGTGACCCGCTGAGGTTCGGCGGCCGGCTGACGGCGCTGACCGGCTACGACCTGCTGGCCGCGCGCGCGGCAACGACGGCCGGGCAGCACCTCTGCGCATTCGTCCTCACCGGCCTGATGATCGGAATGGTCGGAACGATCCCCGCGCACGAACTGACCCATCGCACGCGGGACCGGGTCTCCATGATCGTCGGCAGCTGGATGCTTGCGTTCAGCCTCGACACGGTCTTCTCGATCGAACACGTCTATGGTCACCATCGCTACGTCGCGACCCCGCGTGACCCCGCGACGGCACCGCGCGGGCGCAGCGTCTATGCCCATATCCTGATCTCCACCGTGCGCAGCCTCCGCAGCGGGTGGACCCTCGAGTGCGGCCGACTCTCTCGCCTCGGCCTGCCCCGCTGGAACTTCCACAATCGCGTGATCCGCGGACAGATGATGAGCTTCCTGCTGGTCGCCTGCGCCTACGCAATGGGGGCGTGGGCTGCGGTCGGGTTCTTCGTCGCGTGCGGATTGTGGGCAAAGGCCCTGCTCGAGATCGTCAACTACATGGAGCACTACTGCCTCGCCAGGGAGCCGGGTACCCCGGTGCAGGCGCGCCATTCCTGGAACACCAACCGACGGATCAGCTCCTGGTCGATGTTCAACCTGACTCGGCACTCGCACCACCACGCGAATGCCGGGGTTCCGTATCACGACCTGCGCTCGTTCCCCGACGCCCCGGTCATGATCAACGGCTACCTGACGACCATCCTGGCGACGCTGATTCCACCTCTGTGGATGCGACTGATGTCGTCCCGACTGGACTCGTGGGACCACGATCATGCTACGGAGGGGGAGCGCCGGATCGCACGCGTTGCTGCGGCGCAAGAGGCGCCACAGCAGTAGGCGCTTCCTGCATCCCGCCGAACAACCGGCCGCCGGCCCTCAGCCATTCCCCTACGTGCTCACCGCAATCTCTTGATAGAGTCCAGCCACGCGGGCGCGGTTTGCTTTGCACGATGCCGGGCCGGCAGTTGCTTCAACAATGAGTCCTAGGGGAAATCCGAGCATGATGAACAAGTGGGCCGCCGAGTTCCTCGGCACGTTCTGGCTGGTGCTTGGCGGCTGTGGCAGCGCAGTCCTTGCAGCCGCGTTCCCGGGGGTTGGCATCGGCCTGCTCGGAGTTGCGCTCGCGTTCGGACTGTCGGTCCTGACGATGGCCTATGCCGTCGGCCACGTGTCCGGTGGCCACTTCAACCCCGCCGTCACCATCGGCCTGGTCTCGGCCGGGCGCTTCAAGGCCAGCGATGCGATCGGCTACGTCGTCGTCCAGGTCGTCGGCGCGATTGCCGCGGCCGCGGTACTCGCCTACATCGCCAGTGGCAAGCCCGGATTCGACGTCGTTGCAAACGGACTCGCGAGCAATGGATTCGCGGAGCACTCGCCAGGCGGCTACTCCCTCGGCGCCGCACTCGTCACCGAGTTCGTGATGACCTTCTTCTTCCTCATGATCATCCTCGGCGCGACGGGCAAGCGCGCACCCGCCGGCTTCGCACCGATCGCGATCGGGCTCGCATTGACGCTTATCCACCTCGTCAGCATCCCGGTCACGAATACATCCGTGAACCCGGCTCGCAGCACCGGTCCTGCATTGCTGGTCGGAGGCTGGGCCCTCGCACAACTCTGGATGTTCTGGGTTGCACCGATCGCCGGTGCGATCGTCGCCGGCATCACGCATCGCACGCTGATCGAGCGCGACTAGCCGACGATGGGGTGGCGGTTCTCCCAACAGGCGGACCGCCTCCTCGCCTAACCCAGCCGGGCATGAGTGACTTGGGACCTACTTGGCCTGCCACTGGTCCGAAGTCGCCAGCACGCTTGCGGGCCCGGATCCCTTCAGCCAGGCACCAGCCTCGGGCCTCCCCTTCAGCGTCCAGTCCCAGAACGCGGTGCTGATGGCGAGAATCACGCGATGGTGGTTCGGATTCCGCGGCATTGAATCTCCGGGCAACGGGCGATCGCCGAACGCCGAATGCTCGGCCCCGTCCAGCACGAGCTCGTACTTGTCGCCGGGCGGAAGCGCGGGGAACACCTCGCGTCTGGACTCTGCCGTGGCGTTGCCGATCGGGCTCGTGTCGCGGGTCCCGGTCATCAGCAACCAGGGAATCGAGACGCGGCCGAACGCCGTCGCGGGACTGCCCTGGCGCGGCAGGCTCGGACTCATCATCAGAGCGCTGCGAATGCGCCCATCGCTGAGGCTGCGAGGCTCCCGGCCCGGCACGGCATGGACCTCGCCGCCAACCGCCTCCGTGGTCATCGCTCCGAAGGAATGACCTGACATGCCGATGCGCGCAAGGTCGAGACGCCCGGCGAGCGGACTGCCGGATACCTTTGCGTTCCATCGCTCGAGCTGGTCGAGGACCGCGGAGACATCGCCGACCCGCAGCGCGAAGTTCTCGGCATTCGCAGCATGTCGCAGCGCCGCCATGCGCTGCGCGGGCCGGACATCCTCCCAGACCGACGCGTCGCTGCCCGGGTGCTGCAGGAACACGACGACATAGCCACGCGCGGACCAGTGCTCGCCGAGCCAGGCATTTCCCTCGCGGGATCCACCGAGCCCATGACTGAACATGATCACGGGGGCAGGCGCCGAGTTGTCACGCGGCAGGAAGACCTTCAAAGGGATGTCGCGGCTCCGTCCGGCATCCTGGACCCGCAGCTCCAGCGTCGCGCCCTGCTGTGAATCAGATTCGATCCGCAGGGGATCGTATCGAGGCCCCGCCTGCTGGCTCAGCGCGGTCGTCGCTGCGACGCTCACCAGGATGCCTGCCGGGACGCGGCAGAGGGCTCGGATGGAACGCATGGCCAATAGAACGAGAAGGATCCCGGATCGTTGACGTAGCAGGCCGCGGCCGCCAGCGTGGCGGCTGGGGCAGAATGCCGACGGCGCGCCCGGACTCAGCAATCGCCGATTCGACGGCCGTGGATCGTGCTTCGCAGCTCAACCGGCACCCCGTCAATCGTGCTCGACGTCGTGATCACGCCATCGATCCTGTTCGGCGAGACGCTCACATCGCCCGTCGAGCGCATCTGCAGCGTGCCCGTGCACTGCATCTTGAAGCGGAAGTGATCTCCGACGGAGCTGCGTTCGGTGAAGCTGCAATCCCCGCTTTCCGGTGTCGTCACGGACGCGAGCAGCTTCGCGGGATCCCTGGCATCGGCCTTCGCCAGGCACTGGGTCAGGGTCGTCGGTCCGGGTGCGAAGTCCGGGGCCGCCTCCACGCGGGCCTCGAGCGAGATCTCCCAGAGTCCGGCCGACACGTCATCAGCCAGGACGCAGGACGTCGGCACCAGCAGCGTGGTGGCGAGTAGCACGGAACGGATGAGCATGTCGGAGCTCCAGCGGGTCACAGGGCGCGGGACGCCCGAGGCTCGCGGTGGTGGGACGTCGGGGGACTCAGTAGCCGGATCCTTCCATTTCGCAGCCTACACCCCGCACGGGCAATGCATGCCGGAACGGCGTCACACCGGCGCACTCGCCGGCGCCCGCCCCCAAACCTCGTTCGCGACGCGCATCAGGTTGCCACCCAGCATCTGTGCCAGGTCCGCGTCCGCATACCCCAGGGACATCAGGATCGCGACGATCTCGTGCAGCTGTTCGGGGTGCACCATTTTCACGCCAAGGTCGTAGCCGAGTCCCGGCGGGAAGGTGTGGCGCATCTTGGCCAGGTATGCGTCCATCTCGGCAGAATCGAACACGTAGTCGAGCCCGAGCCCGACGTGCCCTGGGCCCACGAGCTGCGCCACGTGATCCACCGCGCGCGCGAATGCATGGCTTGACGCATCGTTCTTGCCGAGGAAGATGCCGATGCCGTTCAGGCACACCACGCCAACAGTTTCGGCACACCCTCGGATCAGGTCGTCCGGGATGTTGCGCGGATGCGCATGCACGGCGCTCGGATTGCTGTGCGAGAAGATTACCGGCCGGGTTGCGTGCCCGAGGACGTCCCTCGCCGTGCGATGTCCCGTATGACTAAGGCAGACCTGCAGGCCGATGCGCTCCATCTCCGAGATCACGGCCCGCCCGAACGCGCTCAGGCCAGGATCGTCGTCCTGGCAGCCGCCCCCGATGAGATTGTTCCGGTTGTAGGCGAGCAGCATCCAGCGGACGCCGATGTCCCGGTAGAGCGACAGCATACTCGGCTGGTCCGCGATCGCGTTCGCGCCCTCGACGTCGAAGCCGACCGCGAGCCGGCCCGTCGAACGCGCGAGTTCGGCGTCCTGGGGATGTTCGAGCAGGACGTATTCGTCAGGCCGGGCCTTCAGCCAGTGCCGCATGCTGGCGGCCGTGCGGACATGATCCTCGATGGACATCTCCCCGAAGCCGATGTTGAGGATCACCGCGTCGATCCCGGCGGCCCGATACCGCTGCAGCTGCGGCAGGAACGAGACGTCGTGCGGCCGGGCCACGGGCATGCAGCCGTGGTTGTCCCAGACCAGGGTTCGCGCCAGCAGTGCTGCGGCGCGTTCACCATGCTCGAGTTGCTCGCGCGGCTGCATGGCGATGGTCGACGGCATCATTCGGTTCTTCCGGTCGCGACGTGACTCCACCGCGAAACTACCACGACGCGGCGCCGGATGCGGCGTGTGCGCAGCCGTGTCGGCTAAGATGACGTCGTGACGCGGCTCCCCTCGCCGCCGCAACCGGATGCCTGCAGGATGCCCGACGCCGATTCCGCGCCGCTTCGCCCGACGGTTCTCGCCCGCTGGACCTCGCTCGTCGCGCGAGCCGCAATCGGGCCCGCGGACCTGCTCCGCGATGCGACGTACCGCCGCCTGTGGGGTTCGATCCTGATTTCCTCGCTGGGCGGGCAGATCACGCTGCTTGCGTTGCCACTGACGGCAGCCGTCCTCCTGCTGGCGACGCCGAAGCAGATGGGTTTCCTCACCGCGATGGAACTCACGCCCTACGCGCTACTCGGGCTCCCAGCGGGCGTCTGGCTCGATCGCCGCGCGAAGCTGCCGGTCTACGTGATCGGCGAGGTGTCGATGGCGCTCGCGTTGCTGTCGGTTCCCGTCGCCTGGTGGCTCGGAATTCTGGGCATGACCTGGCTCTACGTCGTCGGATTCGCACTGGGGGCCATCAATTCGATTGCGGGCAGCGCCGCACAGATCGTGCTGACACAAGTCGTGCCCCGCGAGCGCCTCGTCGAGGCGCACGCCAAGAACGCGCTTGCGACGTCGGCCGCGGAGGTCGTCGGGCCAGGTGTCGCGGGCGTGCTGATCAAGGGCGTGGGCCCGCCGCTCGCGCTGATCGTCGATGCCGTCTTCCTGGTGCTGTCCTCCGTGATCCTGAAGGGACTGCACATCGTCGAGCAGGGCGGCGACGTTCACAGCCGCTTCTGGACGGCCCTCCGCGAGGGTATCGACTTCGTCCGCAACCACCAGCTGCTCGTGGCGATGGCCGTCGCCGTCGGCTTCTGGCAGTTCTGCAACCAGGCAGCGCAAGTCGTACACATCCTGTTCGCGACGCGCGAGCTTGGTCTCTCCGCGAGGACGGTCGGGCTGTGCTACGTGGCCTCGGGCTGTGGGACGATCTTTGCGAGCGCGATCGGCAGCCGGGTGGCGCGACGCATCGGGTCGGGTCCGACGATGCTGCTCGGCATCGGTATCTCGGGCGCCGGCTGGCTGCAGCTCGCACTGACCCCGGTGGGTGCACTCGGCACCGCCGCTTATACGCTCATGCTGTTCCTGTTCGGGACCGGTGCGGTTCTCCTGTTCGTGACGTTCCTCGCGCTGCGCCAGTCGGTGACGCCGGCCTCGCTGCTCGGACGGATGACGACGACGATGCGTTGGCTGACGCTGGTCCCGTCGGTGCCCGGTGCACTGTGGGGCGGGTGGCTCGGACAACACTTCGGGCTGCGGACGACGTTGCTCGCCTCCGGGATCATCGCAATCCTCGTCGCACTCGGCGGGCTCTGGGTTCGCGTGATCCGGGATACGACGGCATTGCCCGGCATTGCTGCCGAGGCCATGACGCCCTACGCCGCCGGTCCGGACGACGCATAGGCCTGGGCGCGCGGCCGCGGAGCGGGCTTCGCTGGACAACTTCGTCGCAGCGATCTCGGTACGGCGTATGTATATAACGAAAAACTCATCTCATGTGCGGGCGCGGCCCATACCGCGGCACCGTTCGCCCGCCACCCTGCTTCACGGTGATTTTTCGGCGGCGAGTGCATTTCTGCACGAACGCAGTCGATTTTCGCCCTTGGCGGCGAGAGATTGACGCGGACAATGATTCGCCGCCGAAGCACCGGCCCAGGAGTCACCGTGCTGCACCCGCCTAGGATCTCCATCCTCGTCCGGCACCTCTCGCGCCCCGTCCAGGAGCCGGATCTCGGACGCCGACGCGCATTGCTCGGCGCCATCCTCGAACGCAAGGCCGCCGGTGGTGCGTTCGACCTTGAACTCCTGCATCACTGGCTCGACGTGGCGCTGACGCAGCAGGACGATCGGGCATTGTTTGGCCTGGAGCCTGGCGACGGCCATGCCCCTCCCCGCGCAACGGCCGGATCCGCTAGAGTTTCGCGACGGTTCGAACCGGAGGCCTGCAACATGAAGTCGATCCCAGCCCGTGCATCCGTCCCTGTGCGCTCACGATGAAAACGCGCCGCGCGATTTCGGTCGTCGGCTGCCACGCCGAGGGTGAGACTGGCGACGTGATCGTGGGCGGCGTGCGACCACCGCGCGGCGGCACGCTGTTCGAGCAGATGCAGGCGATGCAGCGGGACCACGACGACGTGCGCCGGTTGCTGCTGTGCGAGCCTCGCGGTAGCGTCGCTCGACACGCCAACCTGCTCGTGCCCCCCGTCGCGCCTGGCTGCGCGATCGGCGCAATCATCATGGAGCCGACGGAGTACGTACCGAGCTCGGGCTCGAACCTGATCTGCATCACGACGGTCGTGCTCGAGACCGGCCTCGTGCCCATGGTGGAGCCGGAAACAACGGTGATGATCGAGGTTCCGGGCGGAGTCGTGACCGCGCGCGACGTGCCGGGACGGCAAGTGCGTGTCCGTCGAGATCGAGAATGTGGCCTCGTTCGTGGATCGGCTCGACGCTGCGCTGGAGGTCGAAGGCGTCGGTACGCTCACGGTCGACATCGCGTACGGCGGCATGTTCTACGCGCTGGTGGATGCAACGCGGCTCGGCTTTCGAGTGGCCGCGGACGAAGCCCGTGACCTCGCGGTACTCGGCGAACGGATCCGACTCGCCGCGCGCGAGCAACTCGCCGTCGTGCATCCGCTCAATCCGGGCATCACGGGCGTCAGCATCGTGCAGTTGCACGAGCCGTTCCGCGGCGTCGGCGAGGTGACCCGCAATACCTGCATCGTTGCGCCGGGCCGATCGGACCGCAGTCCGACCGGCACCGGCACCTGCGCGCGAATGGCCGTGCTGCGGGCGCGCGGGCAAATGCAGGTCGGCGACGTGATGGTGCATTCGTCGCTCATCGATTCGCGCTTTCGAGGCAAGATTCTCGGCGACTGCCATGTCGGCGATCGCGCCGCGATCCTGCCTGCCGTCTCGGGTCGAGGCTGGATCACGGGGTTTCACCAGTACGTTCTCGACGCCGATGATCCATGGCCATCCGGCTACGTGCTCAATGACACGTGGGGTGTCACCGGCGGCGTCACGCAGTAGGATACCGATGCAATTATGTAATAAGTGCAAGGTCTGTGCGGTTCCCGTCGGACGGTGTCGTAAATAATTAAAAAACAATAAACGCTTTAAGATCAGTTATTTAAAATCCTGTCGCCATCCTGAGACGGGCCGGCCAATTCCCTTCGCGGCGAGCAAAACGTACTTTTGCGCCATCGCCGGCCCTGCCGGGACTACAGGACTACGCCATGTTCTTCCGACGTCGCCAAAAAGCCTCGACCACCCAGATTCTCGATGACCTCGCGAAGACGATCGACCTTGTCGACGCGCTGGTCGAGCAGGAAAAGGTGACCGGTCGCGAAATGGACGGCGGTCCCCGCCAGGCGCCCGTGCTCACCCGGATCGAGCCCCGCCTGCAGGCGGTCACGGCAAAGTAAACCCGCCTCCGGGCACCGCGACGTCCGTCGCGCGCCCCCGCCCGATCGGGCCACGAATCCCGCTCGCGCCCCGCACCGTCGGTTCCGACCGGCCGCTGCCACCGCATGGTCCGGCGCCAGCCCCTTTGCGGGCGTCACCCTCGCGCGTGTTACATAACACGATTGTGCTGCGGTTTTATCACTTTATAGTTAAAACCCCTAGATCCCCCAGATCATCATCAGGTCATGCCTGACACAGTCATTATGGGAGTCCCCGATGCGATGCCGCACGGCACCGACCCCGCAGTGGCGGCCGCGATTCTCGATTCGATACCGCACCCCGTGGCGATCCTGGACAACGAAGGCACGATCGTCGCCGTCAACGGAGCATGGCGTCGGCACAGCGACCGACACGATCCCTCAGGGGGTCGCGAACTGGCTGCTGGAGGCAACTACCTTCAGGTGTGTCGCGACAGTGCCGACGCGGACTGCCGCAACGCGTCCGAGGTGTACTGGGGCCTGCGCATGGTGCTCGACGATGTCGTCGCGGTGTATTCGTTCGAGTACAGCCACATCTCGCCGACCGAGAAGCATTCGTTCCTGCTGACGGCAGCACGGATCGAGCATGGTCGCCGGGGCGCCGTCCTCATCCACACCGACGTGACGGCCGGCCAGCGTCACGACGAAGCGCGGCTGAACGCACTCGCTCAAATCGATTTGCTGACCCGGCTTCCGACACGCACGCTGCTGCCTGACTGATTTGAGCGAGCGATCGGGAATCCGGCCCGCTGGCGCCAGTACGACGCGGCGCTCATCGTCGGCGCGGACCACCGCGGGCACCTCAATCGCCTCCCGGCCCTGTCGGCCGTAAGCGATCGAGATCTGCGAGGCCCGCTAAGGGACTGCTTCTGCGCGCCGTCCCGTCGAGCGACGGAACCGGGACGAACCGCGCCTGATGCTTTCGTCCCGGCGCCTGAGCGTGCCCGGTTCTCGCTAGTGCGCCGGAGTCACGACTCCGGACATCTTGGAGTCGCGCTCCGTGATGGTGTACATGCGAGTGGCAGCGCGGTCGAAGAGCACCTTCTCGTCCGCCTCGATTTCGGCATGCACCTTCGGATCGGACAACAGCGTCATCGCCTTGTCCATCTCCCCCTGGTTTGCGAACCACAGCTCGGTCAACACGTCGTACTCCGCGTCGCCGCCTCCGGAAGGCCCCGCCATCGGGTCGATGAACCGCCGCACGTAACGCACCGCGTTCGGCACGTACTTCTCGCCGAGCCGCGCATGATGTTGTTCGTAATATCGGAGGAAATCCTCGCGGGACATGCCCTGCCTGCGCTTGAGCATGAACACGAGCTTGACCATGCCATCAGCGTTGCCGGAACCGAGCATCTTCGCGGTAGGCGTACCCTCATCGCCGGCGGTCGCCACGCCGGCAACTGACAGACCGCCCAGGCAAAGCGTGAGGACAGTGATGGACCCAAGACGTCTGGCTATCCGGGACATGGAACCCCCTCGGTTGGTGTTGTAGGACGGACTCGTGCGCCCCGCAATGCAGGGCTCTCAGCTGGCAGGACCCCATGGCCGCGCGCCGAACAGGTGCCCGAGCTTCGCCTCCTTCGTCAGCAGGTAGGTGCGGTTGTCAGCCGTGGGCGTCGAGGTAGCCGAGACCCGCTCGGTGACGATGACACCCGCCGCTTCGAGCGCGTGGATCTTGTCGGGATTGTTCGTCATCAGGCGCACTCGGCTGACGCCGAGGTCGCGAAGGATCTGAACCGCGATCCCATACTCACGGGCATCGACGGGCAGTCCGAGGTCGCTGTTCGCACACACCGTATCGCGACCGAGGTCCTGCAGCGCGTACGCGCGGATCTTGTTCACGAGCCCGATCCCGCGCCCCTCATGGCCGCGTAGGTAGATCAGCACGCCCCGGCCTTCATCGGCAATTCGCCGCAGTGCGATTTCCAGCTGCACGCGGCAGTCGCAGCGCAGCGAACCGAACACCTCGCCAGTGAGACATTCCGAATGGATGCGGACTACGGGCGCTGCATCCGCCGCAAGGTCACCGCGGACGAGCGCGACGTGCTCTTCTCCGTCGACGTCCGAACGGTAGCCGTGGATGTCAAACTGTCCGAACAGGGTGGGCAGTCGAGCCGTCGTCACGCGCTTCAACATTCTCTCCGGTTGCATGTCGACCCGCGAACCGGACGAAGGACCGTCATCAGGATGCCGTCGCCCCGCCAGCCCCGACGGGACGAGGCGCGAGGCGCGACCGGACATCGGCCTTCAGTTGCTGGTACATCGCACCGATCGGCATATCGGGATTCGCGAGCCACTGGTAGGCAATCCCCGCCATCGTCGCGCAATACTGCTCCGCGACGCGATTTCGATTCACGCCGGGGTCGACCTCGCCCGCCGCCTGGCCGGCCCGAATCCACTCGGCGACGTCGCGACGTTGCGCGCGATGGACGTTCGCGAGGTTCGAGCGGAAGACGGCGCCGGGATCGATGCTCTGGAACCACAGCAGGTACATCGCGCGCACCTCATTCGGGCGGTCGCGGATGAACTTGTAGGTCGCATCGGTCGCGGCACATAACGCCTCCGCCCCGGTGCGGCTGCCGACGGCCTTCTGCATCCGCTCGAGCCAGTCCGCGCTCGCATCCTTGAGGACCTGGTTGAACAGGCCTGCCTTCGATCCGAATCGGTGGGTCGCGAGCGCCCGACTGTAGCCCGCGCGCTCGCCGACCGCCTGCAGTGTGGTGCCCTGCGCACCGGACTGCACCAGGAGTTCGATCGCCGCTTCCGTCAGGAGCCGGTCCGACAGCGCCGATCGGTCTGCCTGGCGACGACGCACGATCGGCTTCGCTTCCGGGGCAACCGGGCGCGCGGGCTTCGTTAAGGCGGGCTTTCGCTTGGCGACCATCATCTGTCCCTGAACCGACCGGCCGTGACGCCGCAGGATGCGCGAGGACTACTTGCCGTCCACCGAGAATGCCAGCAACACATTGCCGGGCATGTGCCAGTAGATCCCGTATCCGGAATTCACGTAGACCATGCCGCCGACGATGGATGGACCACCGCCCCCAATGGAACCGCCGTGCGCGGTTGCCCCGGACGTGGCCTTGACCTCCCCGGAGGTATCGTACTCCCAGATGATCTTGCCTGACTTCGAGTCGTAGGCTCGGAACCGGCCGTCCATGTGTCCCGCAAATACGGCGCCGGGGATTGAGGTTACCGCAGACAGGATACCGGCGTCGCAGTCGGTGCGCCCCGTGCAATGGTCGTTCTCGGCGACGGCTCCCCAGCGCAGCGCGCCTGTCGCTGGATCGAGCGCATACAGACCCGGATGCTGCGGCTCCGTGGGCTTGGTCTGGTCGTGGATCTGCATGTCCGCGATCGGCACGTAGACGTTATCCGCGTCATGGCCCAGGGAGAACTGAATTCCGCCCTCGATGCCGCCGCGGCCGAGGCGCCGAGCCCACACCTGCTTCTGCGGATGATCCGCATCGAGCGCGATGGCATGGCCGCTCTTGAGGCCTGCGACGACGAAGTCGCGACCATCCGCCGCATGCACGAGGGTCGTGCCGGCACCGATGTCGTAGTCCGGCCCCGGATCGGCCGGGCACAGATCGTTGCCGAGGATGCAGCCAACGTTCCACGCATCCTTCGGGAACAGCTGATTGGACCAGCGGATCTCGCCAGTGGCGAGGTCCATGGCGATTACGGCGTCGCTGCGATCGTTCGAGGGCTCGGTATAGTTGTCACCGGTGCCCACGTACAGCACTCCCCGCTTGGCATCGATCGTCGGGGAGTTCCAGACCGCCGCCCCGGATGGCGCGAAAATCCGCGTTCCGGTCTTCGTCGTGCCGACGGGTGCCGGCGCCTCATCGATCGTGAACCGCTTCCAGATCTGCTTGCCTGTGCGGGCATTGAACGCGACGACCGAGCCCCGGAACGTACAGCACTCGTAGCCCCCGGCCGTGGCGGCTTCCTCGAGCGAGGAAACCGGCACATATAACCGGCCGGCATGGTAGGCGGGCGCGCCGGTTATGGTCGCCGTCGGATGGTCATCGACCGCCGACTTCCAAAGCAACTTGCCGCTCGCGGCGTCCACAGCATAGGCGCGGCCGATGAGATCGCCGAAGAATGCGATCGTTGGCTTGCCGCGCATCCCGGCGGCATCGGCATGCGATAGGACAACCGGCGTGCGAACCTCGGCGCTCGCGTGGAAGGTCCAGCGGACGCAGCCCGACTTCGCGTCCAGCGCATACACCGTTCCGTCCTGGCTGCCGACGAAGAGCGTGCCCATCGCGATCGTCGGCTGGGAGCGCGCACGCTGTGCGGCTGGGAACGCGAACGCCCACTTGAGTTTCAGCCTGGGAATGTCACCAACCCCAAGGCGCGCGACGTCCGCGGGGATGAAGTGGCTGTTGCCGAGATCAGCGCCCCACGAATAAAGCCTGACCGGCGCGTGGCCGTCGATCGATCGGTTGGCCTTCGAGCACGTCGGCGGTTGCGCGGCACGAAGCGCCTCGGCCAGGGCCGCGTCACCTACGTATTCGGCGACTTCGTGCTTCTGCTCGTCCGTGAGCTTGGCCGCCTGCTCGCGCATCTGCCCTGCGTTCAGCGCCGCGTAGATGGCCTCCGGAGCCATCATGTTCAGGAACGACTTCGCCGGGGCCTTGAAGACGGCCTTGTCGTGGCACTGGGCACAGACGACGTGGTACACGCCGGCGCCGGGCATGATTTCCTTGTCCGTGGCTACCGCCGGTGCTGGCCGCCGGGCCTTGGCCGCATCGTCCCGCGCCACAGCCTGACCACCACTCGTGAGGCCGATGGCCACCACCAGGATTGCTGCAATCTTCATCGTTCGCCCCCTCGGGTCGACGGTCGGCCTGCCGGGCAGCTCCGCCATCGCGCCTTCTTTGTCATCTTCATATCGCAACCACTTACCCGATGCGTTCGACGATCGTGGCCGTCGCGAGCCCACCGGCACAGCATATCGTCTGGAGCCCGTAGCGGGCACCTCTGCGCATCAATTCGTGTACGAGCGTCGTCATGATCCGCGCACCGCTGGCCCCGAGCGGATGCCCGAGCGCTACGGCTCCTCCGTTGACGTTGAGCCGATCGGCATTGACGCCGAGCTCCTTGCGCCACATCAGCGGCACCGAGGCAAATGCCTCGTTGACTTCGAACAGGTCGATGTCATCGGCGGTCAGGCCTGCCTTCGCGAGGACCTTGCGCGCGGCGGCTACGGGCCCTGTCAGCATCAGAGTCGGATCCGAGCCGACAACCGCGACGGCGTGGATCCGCGCGATTGGCACGATGCCGCGTAGGCGCGCCACGTCTGCAGCCATCAACAGGAGCGCCGCCGCACCATCGGAGATCTGCGAGGAATTCCCGGCGGTGACCCGGCCATCGGCCCGGAATACCGTTTTCAGAGTCGCGAGCTTCTCAAGGTTGGTGCCCCGACGGATCGTCTCGTCCTTCGACACGAGAATCTCGCCGTCGCCATCCCGGGCTTCGCTGAAATTCCCAACGCGGACGGGCACGATCTCGCGATCGAACCAGCCTCGATCCGCCGCGGCCCCCGCCCGCGCATGACTGTCGACCGCAAACTGATCGAGATCCGTGCGCGTCAGGTCCCACAAATCGGCGACGCGCTCGGCAGCCTCTCCCTGTGACGTCATCTCGTAGCGATCCGTCAGCAGCCAGCCGAAAGGCTTGCCGTGCAGGTCGCGATTGCTGCCCATCGGGACGCGGGTCATGCTTTCGGCACCGCCGGCGGCAGCCACGTCGATGACGCCGGCCGCGATCTGGGCATACGCCGTATGGATTGCCGCCTCGGCCGATCCGCACTTGCGATCCACGGTCATTCCGGGAATGTGCTCAGGCCAGCCGGCACCGAGCAGCGAGGTGCGAGCGATATTCCCACACTGCTCGCCGATCTGCGTCACGCAGCCGAAGATGACGTCCTCGACGAGGTCCGCCGGGAGCCCCGTGCGACGCAGTAGTTCGTTGAGCACCGCGGCGCCAAGATGATCGGCGCGCACATCCGCGAACATGCCCTTGAATCGGCCAATCGGCGTGCGCGTCGCGGCCGCGATGACGACGTCGCGCATCAGCGCGCCTTCAGGCCGGAGCCCGGTACGCGCTGGCCGTCGACATATTCGTATACGCCCTTGCCGGACTTGCGTCCGAGTCGACCTGCCTTGACCATCTTCTGGATCAGCGGGCAGGGACGGAACTTTTCGCCCAGTGTCTCGTGGAGGTACTTCAGTACGGCGAGTCGCGTATCCCAACCGGTGAGGTCACCAAGCTCCAGCGGGCCCATCGGGTGATTGAAGCCGACGCGCAGTGCGGTATCGATATCCTCTGCGCTGGCGACTCCCTCCATCAGCATGTACATCGCCTCGTTCCCCATCATGGCCGACATGCGGCTCGTGGTGAGGCCCGGCGCTTCGTTGACGAGAATCGTCGTCTTGCCGAGCGCTTCGCCCCAGGCGCGCGCACGGGCCACCGTGTCCTCACTGGTCGCCACGCCGCGGACCAGTTCGAGCAGTTTCATCTTGTGGACGGGGTTGAAGAAATGCATGCCGAGCACGCGATCGGCGCGTTGCGTGGCGGCTGCGATCTCAGTGACGCTGAGTGCCGAGGTATTGGTGCCAATTACGGCATCCGCAGGCAGCAGCCGATCGGCTTCCTTCACGATCGCGATCTTGGCGGCCATGTTCTCGGTCGCGGTCTCGACCAGGAGCACAGCGGAACGTCCATTCAACGCATCCGTGAGACTCGCATTGGTATCGAGGCGCGCCAGCGCCGCGGTCGCGGCAGCTTCCGGGACCTTTCCGAGCTTGACGCCGTCGGCAAGGATCTTCTTGATGCCTCCCGTTGCGCGCTCGAGGGCGGCCGCGTCCAGATCGACGAGCGTCACGGCAAAACCTGCAGCGGCGAATCCGTGCGCAATGCCGGTGCCCATCAGCCCACTGCCGACAACGACGACCCGCGATGCGGCATTCTCAACTGTCATGATCATCGTTCCTTCGGACCCTTGATCCGCTACTTGTCCTTGCCGGACGCCTTGTTCTTGAATGCGGCCGCCGCGGCGAGACGTTCCTCGGTCGATAGTAGAAGCGCGAACAGATCGCGCTCGACCCGGAATCCCGCCTTCAGGTCGAGGTCGAGACCGGCCTTGGCGGCCTCCTTGACGTAGCGCGTCGCCGTACCCGGGCGGGCGGCGATCCGCTTCGCAAATTCCCCCGTTTCGCGTTCGAGGCTGTCGCGATCGGTCACGAGGCGCGTGACGAGGCCGATGCGCAGCGCCTCGGCCGCATCGATGCGGTCTCCGGTGATCAGCAGGTCGAGGGCGCGGGCAAGTCCAATCAGCCGCGGTAACCGCTGGGTGCCGCCCCCGCCCGGAATCAACCCAAGACCCGTCTCCGGCAACGAGAACAGGGCGTCTGGAGAGGCGATACGCAGGTCGCAGGCGAGCGCAATTTCCAGGCCACCACCGAAGCAATAGCCATGAATCGAAGCGATGACCGGCTTCGTGACCCGGTCGAGCGACTCGATCCACGGTGACTTCATGAGCCGCTCCCGCGCCGCCACAGGCCCCTCGACGGGCTTGCCCTCTTTGATATCGGCGCCGGCGCAGAATCCGCGCGGTCCACTGCCCTGGATGACGATCACACGGATCGCTGCATCCCGATCCAGCGCCTCGAGGGCCGCGGGGACCCCGGTCCGGATGGCGTCGTTGATCGCGTTGATGCTGGTGGGGCGATTGAGCGTGATCCAGCCAACGCCATCGGCGCCGTGGACCCGGACCTCCGGATCGGTCTCGTTAGTCATCCTCGTCGTCAGCCTCCCCACGAATTTGCGGTGCGGCGAACTGCCCCCCGCCCTCCCGCGGCCTGGTGAAACACCTCGGCTGCGGGCATTGGGCGCGGATCGATCGGCGCGCCGCGCACGCTGCCCAGGCACCGGGACAGCGCAAATTCAGTCTAGCTTCTTAACTTGTTGGCCGCTAGTAATCATCGATCCGCGCGAGCGGAAGCCACCACGACGGCTCGGCCTGGCTACCGGCGCCTGTCGCACGGACGCAACACAGCCGGGGGCGTGGGAATTTCGTTCCGGGGCCGCCCCGCCTCCGGTCGGGTGGCGCCGTGCAGCGTTGCGCACCCAAGCGTCCTCGGACTGAAGAAAACCCGCAAAAACCGCAGTTGCCAGAGGGCGTGGCCCGCCCGGTCGGGCGGCGGGCCCCGCACTCACCACCACTTGCTGTACGCCAACAACACGACTAATGTAGCGAACGGGCGTCGCATGCGGATCAATCCGCGCGCTGCCCCGATTTCGGACGTTGGCTCGTTGATTGAGGGGATTGCCGAAGCGACCGCTACGAGCGGGCAGCATCCGGCGCGAGGCAGAACGTACGGATACCGACGAAGCGCGCGAAGAACACTACGCCCGCGCCTCGACGATCAATCCTCGGCTTCCACCGGGCCTGCGGGTCCCGCACGGAGCCGGGCGCTGCGGCGCCGCCTTGGCAGACCCCGATCTTCGAGATGACGCACGAGCATCGGCGCGAAGGCGTGCTGTTTTCGAAGCGGACTGACCGGTTCGGCCGGTACACGACGCACTGAACGAATTGGGACGATAGGCAACAACACTCTCTTGGAGGACTGATGCGTACGGGAACACTTGACCTGCGTCGATCGATCGCGATCGCCCTGGCCCTTAGCAGCGCCGTGGCGGCCCAGGTCGCCATCGCCGAAGAAAACACCCTCGAGGAGGTCGTCGTCACCGCTCGTAAGCGGACGGAGAACCTCCAGGACGTCACGGCGTCCGTGAGCGCGCTCAGCTCCAAGGACCTCCTCAAGCGCTTCGACACCGACCTGCGCAACTTTGCGGACGCGGCGCCGAACGTACAGATCGATGACCTGCAGCAGGGCCCGGGCAGCCCCGCGGCCATCGCGATCCGCGGCATCGGCACCACCGACGTGGAAAAGAGCTTTGACCCTGCCGCCGGCGTCGTCGTCGACGGGATCTTTATTGGCGCGAACTCAGGCGCCATGATCAAGGCGCTCGACCTGCAGAGCATCGAGATCCTGCGCGGACCGCAGGGCACGCTGTTCGGCCGCAATGCGATCGCCGGCGTCATCAACGCAACCCGCACCTCGCCGTCCACCGATGGCGTAAGCGGCAGCATTCGCATTGGATTCGCCGAGTACAACGACACGCAGGTCGACGGCTACGTCAACCTGCCGGTCGGCGACAGCTTCGCCGTCAAGCTCGGCGCAGCCAGCCGCGAGCGCGACGGCTACTACTACGATGCGACCGTGAACCAGCGGATTGGCGGACAGCACTACAAGTCGTTCTCGCCGAGCTTCCTCTGGAAGATCACCGACGACTTCAGGATCACCTACCGCTTCGACCGCAGCTGGCAGGACCAGGACACCGACATCCAGCTGAACATGGCGCAGCCCGGCCAAGTCTGGTGCTTCTACTACAACCAATGCGCCCAATCAGTGCAGTCGCCGCAGGGCGGCAACCGCTACGTGACGTATGCGAACGATGCGCCCAAGCCCGCCTACTTCAACTCCGACATGCACACACTGCATGCCGAGTACAACCTGGCACCCGGCTACAAGCTCGACTACCTGTTCGGCTACTTCAAGACGGACGAAGCAGCGCACCAGGACTGGGATGGTACGGCCCTGCAGCTCTACTCGACCGACCGGCCGGCAACGTACTACCAGCACAGCCATGAACTGCGCCTGACGCACTCCGGTGACGGCGCGCTGTCGTACACGGTCGGCCTGTACGACTGGAACTCGGCCTACCGCATCAACCTGCTGAGCTACATCGGCTTCGTCGATTTCCTGTACGGTTACCCAGCCGGCACCGTGTTCCAGGTACCGCAGACCGTGCAGCAGCACACGGACTCGTATGCCGCATTCTTCGATGGCGACTACAAGTTCGACAACAACTGGACGCTGACGATCGGCGGTCGCTACACGCAGGACAAGAAGTCCAGCGGTGTCATCGATCCCTCGATGGCTCCGTCGCTGCCCGTTGGCGGCAACCTGGACGCGCCGTTCGAACGCAGCTGGTCGCAGTTCACACCGAAGGTCAGCCTGAAGTACAAGTTCACGCCGGACATGATGGCGTACCTGCTTTACTCGCAGGGCTTCCGCGCCGGCGGCTTCGATGGTCGGCCGGGCACATACGAGGCGGCGTCGAAGCCGTACGACCCGGAGAAGGTCGACAACTTCGAGGCCGGCTGGAAGGCCGAGTACTTCCAGCACCGCCTGCGCGTGAACGCGTCGGTGTTCCTGATGAAGTACAAGAACAAGCAGGAGGAGGAGAGCGTCCCGACCAGTAGCGGAACCGGCCAGGAGACCCTGGTGGTCAACGCCTCGTCGGCAACGATCCAGGGCTTCGAGCTCGACATGCTCGCCAAGCTTAGTCAGGGCCTGACGCTCGGTGCGAACCTGGGCTGGCTGCATGCCAAGTACGACAAGCTGATCGACCCTGTCAGCGGCACGGACCTTTCCTACCTGCACCTGCGTCGCGCGCCGCCGATCACGGCGACGATCACGCCGGCGTACGAGTGGCCGGTTGGCGAGAGCACCGCCTCCGTGCAGCTTGACTATCACTACATCGGACCCGAGGAACTGACATTCCTCAACTCGCCGCAAGGGCACAACCCGCACCAGAACATCCTGAACGCATCATTCAACGTGCAGCATGACCAGACACGCTACAGCGTGTACGGCATGAACCTCACCAAGAACGATGCCTGGACGCAGGCGTACGACGTCGGTGCGGCGGTGGGCTTCGGTGGCCTGTGGACCTACGCGACGCCGGTGGCGCCGCGCGTGTTCGGCGTGCGCTTCGTGCACAGCTTCGGTGGCGACGCGCCGGCGAAGCCTGCACCGGCACCGAAGGCTGCGGCGGCACCTGCACCGGCGCCGGTCGCTCCCCCGGCTCCCGCTCCGGCACCTGCCCCGGTTGCGGCTCCGCCGCCGCCGCCGCCGCGGGCTCCAGTCGCGCCGCCGGCGCCGCCGGCGCAGGAAGTCGTCCTGAAGGGCGTGCAGTTCGAGACGGCCTCGGCGAAGCTGAAGCCGGTCTCGATTGGCATCCTCGACAGTGCCGTCGTCAACATCCAGAAGTGCAACTGCGGCACCGTCGCGATCCGCGGCTATACGGACTCGGTCGGTAACGCCAAGTACAACCTGAAGTTGTCCGAGCAGCGCGCGGAAGCGGTCAAGGCGTACCTGGCGGCACACGGCGTCAAGGCGTCGATGCTGACGGCGGAGGGCTTCGGCGAGGAGCATCCGATCGCCAGCAACGACACGCCGGCGGGCCGCGCGGAGAACCGCCGCGTGACCGTCGAGTTCAAGGGTCTCAAGTAAGAGGCCGGGTCCTCCGAGGCCTGGCGATCAAGGGCGGGTGCTTCGGCGCCCGCCCTTTTTTTCAAGCAGCAGCCGGGGCTGTCCCTACACCTCACTGGCACAGGTCACATGACACACAGAACCCGCCTTGCCGCGTCACTGTTCCTGGTCGCAACCGGCCTCGTCGTGGGCACCGCGTCCGCAGAGGGCGTCTACACCGAGACGCAGGCGAACGACGGCAAGCGAACGTACGATGTCGCGTGCACCGAATGCCACCAGGGGGCGCTGAAGGGCACCGGGCACGGGCCGGAGCTCGCCGGCCCGAACTTCCTTGCCAAGTGGGGCGAGCACACGGCCGGCGACATCTACACGGTGATCACCACCAAGATGCCGCCCACGGCCCCGCATTCATTGAACGAGGCGGCTGGTGTCGCGCTGACCGCGCTCGTCTTGAAGGCGAATGGCGCCCCAGCCGGAGCCACCGAGTTGAGGTCGAACTCACTGACGAAGCTCGGCGTGGCGGTGATGGGCGACAAGTGGCTCGCCTCGATGGCAACGCCCGCGAACACCAAGGTGGAGTCCTGGGCCGGCGCGGCATCGATCGCGGCTGCGGCCGAGAAGGCCTCGGGATTCATCAACAGGACCGTCGGAAGCTACACGCCCGTCACCGACGAGATGCTCAGGAACCCGGCGCCCGGTGACTGGCTGAGCTGGCGCCGGACGCAGGACGGCAAGGGCTACAGCCCTCTCGGCCAGGTCAATCGCAAGAACGTCGGCCAGCTCAAGCTCGCGTGGGTCATGACCATGCACGAGGGCAGCAACCAGGGTACGCCGCTCGTCCACGACGGGATCATGTACCTCGCCAACCCGGGCAACGTCATCCAGGCGATCGACGGGGCAACGGGCGACCTGATCTGGGAGTACGCATACCCGTTCCCGCCCGACTCGAAGACGCTCGGCGGCCCGATGCGGAACATCGCGATCTACAAGGACAAGGTCTTCCTCGCGACCTATGACGCTGCCGTCGTCGCGCTGGATGCCCGTACCGGGCAGCTCGCCTGGCGCGCACCCAGGGCAGACTGGACCAAGGGCTACACCAATACGGCGGGCCCGACCATCGCCGGTGGCGTCGTCGTGACCGGCCTGAACGGCTGCGAGCGATACAAGAAGGAAGGCTGCTTCATCACCGGGCACGACCCGGACACGGGCAAGGAACTCTGGCGCCTGCAGACAATCGCCCAGCCCGGCGATCCGAACGACGCGTCGTGGGCCGGGCTCCCGCCGGAGTTCCGGGCGGGCGGCGACACCTGGATCGCCGGCAGCTATGACCCAGTGCTCAACCTCTATTACACGGGAACCGCGCAGGCGAAGCCCTGGGTCGCGGCAAGCCGGCACATGTCGCCGAACGACGCGGCGCTGTACACCGATTCGACGCTCGCGATCGACCCCAAGACCGGGAAGCTCGCCTGGTACTACCAGCATGTCGCTGGCGAATCACTCGACATGGATACCGTGTTCGAGCGGGTGCTGGTCGACATCGACGGCCATCACTATGTCTTCGCGATCGGCAAGGACGGCATCCTCTGGAAGCTCGACCGCGCCAGTGGGAAGTTCGTCGACTTCAAGGAGACGATCTACCAGAACATGTTCGCGACGCTCGACAAGGCCAACGGCCGGGTCAAGTATCGCCAGGACATCATCGACGCCAAGATCGGCGACTCCGTATCGGTCTGCCCGAGCATCTACGGCGGCCACAACTGGCAATCGAGCGCCTACGATCCGAAGTCCCAGTCGCTGATCATTCCCGAGCACCAGCTCTGCGTCGATTTCGTCGGCCGCGAGGTCAAGATGGCGGAGGGTTTCGGTGGCTACGGCGGCGAGTCTCGCGTGTTCGAGATGCCGAACGTGAACGGCATGCTCGGTCGCCTCGCGTCGTGGGACCTGAAGACGATGACGGAACGCTGGGTCCACCAGCAGCGCGCAATGTTCATGACTGGCGTGCTGACGACCGCCGGCGGCCTTGCGTTCGTCGGTGATGTCGATCGCTACTTCAAGGCATTCGACATGGATACCGGCAAGGTGCTTTGGCAGACCCGCCTCGGCTCCGGACTGCACGGATATCCGGTCACGTATTCGGCCCACGGCAAGCAGTACATCGCGGTCCAGGCCGGCATGGGCGTGTTCAAGCTGATGACGGCGCGGCAGAGCCCGGAGATCTACCAGCCGGCCGGCGGCAACGCCATCTACGTGTTCGAACTGCCACGCTGAGGCGTGACGCGCGCCGGGCCTACTGGAACAGGTCCTCGCGCGCGTCACGCACGATGCTCGTCGCCGGTGCTGGCGCCTGGGTGGCCTCGAGGCCACGCACGATGACGACGGGGCGGCCCTCGGTCGCCTGCCCCATTAGCAGCGAGGCGGCAGCGGCGATCTCATCCGCGTAGGCGATCACCGTGACCTTCAACGTGCGCCCGAACAGGTCCGGCGTTCCACGCAGGTCAACGAGCGCCGGCAGCCCCGCGCAACCGATCGCGACCCCGACCGTGCCCTGCCGCCACGGCCGGCCGAAGCTGTCGTTAATCACGACGCCGACGTCACGTCCGCTGATGCGGCGGAAATCCGCGCGCAGGCGCTCCGCGCTTCCATCCGGGTCCACGGGCAGCAGCAGCGCCTGCTCTCCGCTCGCCGGGTCGGCGACGTTCGACTGGTCTATGCCGGCGTTCGCCATCACGAGTCCGAGGCGGTGCTCGACGATGAGCACATCCGGGATCTTGCGGACGATCCGCTTGGATTCGCGGAGCACGAGCTCGACGAGGCGCGGATCCTTGCGAACCTCGGCGGCAATTTCGAGCGCCCGCGGCGACGGCACGACGTCGGTAAGCTCAATGCGCCGTCCCTCGCTCTTGGAGACGACCTTCTGAGCGAACACGACGACGTCGCGATCCTGCAGTTGCAAGCCTGCAATCGCCATGGCCGAATGAACCATCTCAGCGAGGTCGTACCCCGGCTCGACCATTGGCAGGCCTGGGACGGCGATCAGCTCGATCGATGCGGCCAACGCAGCAGCCGCCCTCAGCCCCAGCGCTTGCGAATGCGCGGGATGATGTGTTCTGCGTACAGCTTCAGGAATCGCGCCTGGTCCGGTCCCGGCGCGTGGAATACGAGATGCTTGAAGCCGAGCCCGATGTAGAAGCCGATCCTCTCCACGTGCTCGTCGGGGTCCGTCGAGACAATCCATCGCTTCGCCGCCCGTTCGGCGGGTAATGCATCGGCGAGACGCTCCATTTCGAGCGGATCCTCCACTGTCATCTTCTCCTCGGGCGACAGCGCGAGGGCGGCCCAGTAGCGCGTGTCCTCCATCGCCCTGTTGCGGTCTGTGTCGAAGGACACCTTGACCTCGATCATCCTGTCGATCGAGGCCGGATCGCGCTTCGCGGTCTCGAGGCCGAGCTCAAGGTTCGGCAGCAGCGTGCCGGTGTACAGGTCTTGCGACTTGCCGCTCGTGCAGATGAAGCCGTCGCCCACGAGGCCCGCGTACTTCGAGATGAGTGGGCCGGCACCTGCGATGTAGATGGGAACCAACTTCTCCGGCTTGTCGTAGATCGTCGCATTCTCGGTCTTGAAGTACTCGCCGTTGAAGTTGACCCGGTCCTCGCTCCATAGCTGGCGGATCAGCTTGACCGACTCCTTGAGGCGCGCCGTGCGCTCCTTCGCTTCGGGCCAGTGCATGCCGGTCGCCGGCACCTCGTTCAGCGACTCGCCGGTCCCGATGCCGAGGATGATGCGCCCCGGGAACATCACGCCCATCGTGCCGAAGGCGTGGGCGATGATCGAGGGGTGGTAGCGGAACGTCGGTGTCAGCACGCTGGTGCCGATTTGCACGCGCGACGTGCTCGCACCGAGCGCGCCCATCCAGGAGAGCGAAAACGGCGCATGGCCGCCCGTGTGTCGCCAGGGCTGGAAGTGATCCGAGATGAACACCGAATCAAAACCCACCTGCTCGGCCATCACCGAGTAGCGCAGCAGTTCGGTCGGGGCGAACTGCTCCGCCGAAGCCTTGTAGCCAATCTTGATCAAGACGTATCTCCTGGAAGATCGGGGGCCGGCGGTGCTGCCGGCCCCACGGTCAGTATCGGGTCCCCGGTCGCACGCCCGTCACGCACGGCGCGCGAAGGGGGCCTCGCCGGTCGGCACCTCGCCGTAGAGGGTCGTGCGCTGGAGCGCATGCCGCCCGATCCCGGCGATCATCCCCTCGAGGTCGGTGGCCAGCATTTCCTGGCCGTGGGCCGCGCCGGCGGAGCGGGAAATGTACTCGTTCATCAGCGTGCCGCCGAGGTCGTTGGCACCCGCCTGCAGGCAGGCGAGCACGCCTTCCGTGCCCATCTTGACCCATGACGCCTGGATATTCGGGATCAGCGGGTGCAGCGCAAGGCGCGCGACCGCATGCATCAGCACCGCCTCGCGGAACGTCGGGCCCTTGCGCGCGAGACCCTTGCGGTACATCGGCGCCTCCATGTGCACGAACGGCAGCGGCACGAACTCCGTGAATCCGCCGGTCCGCGCCTGCAGGTCGCGCACCGCCAGCAAATGGCGCGCCCAATGCGTCGGCGTCTCGAGATGTCCGAACATGATCGTCGCCGTGGTGCGCAGGCCGACCGAGTGCGCGGTCTCGATGACTTCGATCCACTCGTCGGTGGAGATCTTGTCGGCACAGATGCGGCGGCGGATCTCCTCGTCCAGGATCTCGGCCGCGGTCCCCGGCAGCGTGGCGAGTCCGGCCTCCTTGAGGCGGGTCAGGTAGTCGCGCAGCGAAAGGCCGATCGTCTTCGCACCCTGCCAGATCTCGAGCGGCGAGAACGCATGGATGTGGATATCCGGAACCGCCTCCTTGGCGGCACGGCAGATCGACAGGTAGGTATCACCGGTGTAGCTCGGATGGATGCCGCCCTGCATGCAGACTTCGGTCGCTCCCTTGTCGCGCGCCTCGCGGACACGTCCGGCGATCGTCCCAAGGTCAAGGTTGTACGGCGTGCCGCGCAGGTCGTTGCTGCCCTGCCCCTTCGAGAACGCGCAGAAGCTGCACTTGTAGTAGCAGATGTTCGTGTAGCTGATGTTGCGGTTGATCACGTAGGTGACGGTGTCGCCATTCACCTGGCGGCGCAGCGCATCGGCCGCCGCGACGACACGCGTGAACTCGCTGCCCCGCGCCTCGAACAGCCTCGTCACATCCGCCTCGCCAAGCCGCACGCCGTCGCGCGCCCGGAACAGCAGCTTGTCGAGCGCGGAGACCGAGCGGGGTGCGGGCGCCCTCAGGAGGCGTACGGCATCGGCAGGCAAGGCGGTTGTCGCGGCACCCGAGTACCACTGGTCCTCGCGTGCGAAGCCATCACTGTCGATGCTGCGCAGGATCGCCGTGTGGAACCCCGGCGCGACCCACTTCGGGAGATCCCTGATGTACTCCGGATACACCGCCAGTCGCGGCACCAGCGCCTTGCCGGCAGCCTCGGTGACGGCGCGCAGCCGCTCGACCTCGGGCCAGGGCGCCTCGGGGTTCACATGGTCCGGCGTCACCGGGGATACGCCGCCCCAATCGTTGATGCCGGCATCGATGAGTTGGCGCAAGCCATCGGGCTGGAGGTTCGGCGGTGCCTGGATGCTCATCGCCGGCCCGAACATCAAGCGCGCGACCGCGATCGTCCAGAGGTGCTCGTCGAGCGCCGGCGGCGGCACGTTCGCCATGCGCGTGCCGGCTTTCGGCGCGAAGTTCTGGACGATGATTTCCTGGATGTGGCCGTACTCGGCGTGCAGCGCCCGGATTTCCAGCAGCGACTCGAGCCGCTCGCGGCGCGTCTCGCCAATGCCGATCAGGATGCCGGTCGTGAACGGGATCCGCTGCCGGCCCGCCTCCCGGAGCGTCGCGAGCCGAACCGAGGGCAGCTTGTCGGGGGACCCGAAATGAGGACCACCTCGCCTGCGCAGGCGCTCGGATGCGGACTCGAGCATGAGCCCGCCGGACACCGACACGCTGCGCATGCTGGCGAGGGACGCGGCACTCATGACGCCGGGGTTCACGTGGGGCAGCAGGCCCGTCTGCTCGTAGACGGCGCGGGCGGCCTCCTCCACGTATCCGAGCGTGGTCGTGTGTCCGAGGGCGGCGAGCGCATTGCGCGCGGCGCTGTAGCGCAGCTCCGGTTGGTCACCGAGCGTGAAGAGCGCCTCGCGGCAGCCGACTTCGGCGCCGCGCGCGGCGATGGCGACCATCTCCGCGATGGACATGTACGGTGACTTCAGCGAGCGCGGCGCCTTCGCAAACGTGCAGTAGTGGCACGAGTCCCGGCACAGGAATGTCAATGGCAGGAATACCTTCGGCGAATAGCTGACGGCTCCCGGTCGACCGACGTCGCGAATGTGCCCGGCCGCGGCCACGAGCTCCGCCAGCGGCAGGTCCGTATCCAGGCCCAGGACCTCGTCGGCGGATGGCAGCGTGCCTGCGGCGCAGGCATCGACGAAATTCGTGATGGCGGGGTGCAAGAATTCGACCTCCGCCGCTACGGGGCGGCGTCCAGCGTCAGGCTGCGCCCGGCGCGTTCATCTGCGCGCCCGGGATCACGTTGAAGTAGTGCATCTTGACGCCCCGGCGCGCGATCTTCCAGACCCCATTGCGCCGCTCGAAGTCGTCAGTGTACGTCGCACTGATCATCTGCACGCTGTTGTCCTTCAGCGCACCCATGCAGTCGACATCGCAGGTGCCACGGGCATGGTCGGCGTCGCTGAACTGGACACGAAGGTTGCTCGTCAGGTGATGGGTCTCCCGCCAGGCCGGATACAGGATCTCGAACACGGCCTTCTTGATGCCGGCATGGCCCTCGAACGAGCCGAACGGCGGCCCGATCTCCCAGACGCAGTCGTCGTGCCAGATACCGATGAAGCGATCCCAGTCGTGCGTATCGAATCCGATGCAGTAGTCGGACACGAGATCGCGCAGTGCGCTGCGGCTCTCGAGCTCGTCGACCCTGCGCAGCAGGGCTTCGATGGTCGCCTGGTTGTCGTTCGTCATGATCGTCTCCCCCGGGGACTCAGTTTTGCTTGGCGCCCTGCTCGATCCACTGCCGCAGCAGCGCGAGGAAGGCGGAATCGAGTGGATCCTGCTGGATCGGCATCCGCGCGCCACTGCCACCGGCTTCGAGGTGCGTGCCCATCAGCTTTCGGTACAGGTAGCTCTGGTCGGGCTTGCCGGGCTCGACCCGCTTCATCGGCGACTCGGTCGAGGTGACCCCGACAAGCTGGCTCCAGGCCTCCGGATAGAGGCTGAAGTTCGCCTGCTGGGCACCCTCCAGGTGGCACATGACGCAGCGCTCGTTCAGCACCGGCATCAGGTCACCCTGGAAGCTGACGTCCCCGCCCCGCGCGACCCCGGTCGCGAGCAGTGCGACGACCGGGACCCAGTGGCGCCAGCGCGCCGGTCGGCTCATTCGGCCTCGCTCGGCGTCTCGGCGTGCGCGTTGTTGGCCGCAACCGCGCCCCAGGTGATGGCATTGCCGAGCGTATGCCCCGCGCCCCAGTACGCGTACCGCGACGGGCTCGCGATGCAGTTGCCGGCGCCGTAGAGGCCCGGAATCGGCTGGTCCTTGGTGTTCAGGACGCGCCCCTTCGGGTCGATCTGGGGACCACCGTTCGTGTCGAGGCAGCCGCTCGCGAGGATGATCGCGTAGTACGGCCCCTTTGCTGAAAGCGGATGCATCGTGGCGTTCGGCGACGGGTTCTTCGGATACTTCGAGCCCGGGTGCATCGGCGAGAACACCGCGTGCCACTCCGTGTCGTAGGAGTGCTTGCCGCGGCTGAAGTCCTCGTCCTTGCCCGTCTTCGCGAAGGCGTTGTAGCGCACGATCGACGCCTTGAGGTTGGCGGCGAAATCCGCCGACAGCGAGAAGTTGCCGGTCTTCGGGCCCACGTCCTTCAGGCGCTCGGCGAGCTTCGCGGCGAGGCCGTCGAGCGTGTCGGCGCTGATCACGTAGGGCGCGCCCGTCGGCTTCTCGGGCAGCGGGTAGGCGCCGGCGAAGCCGTCCGCCGTGCGCTCGTCGTACACCATGAACATCAGGTGGTTCGGGTACTCCGCCTCGGTCGGGTTGAACTGGGCGTGGATCTCCGTACGGTCGTTGTAGTTGCGCTTCTCGTCGACGACACGCTTGCCGTATCGATTGACCTGCAGCATCGAGTCGCCCGGCGGGAAGAACACGCCGGCCGCGAGGTTCGGATTCTGCAGCGCCTCCTCGAGGAGGATCTGCGTACGCCAGGCGCCCGCCATGTAGCCGAGGCGCGCACCCGCGGCACCGGCGATGTTGATGAAGTCGCCCGTCGACCACGGATGCGCGCAGGCGCCATAGATCGGGACGCGCTGGTAGGTCGCGACGAATTCCGGGTTGTGGGCATAGCCCCCGGTGCCGAAGATGACGGCTTTGCGGGCACGGACCGTGACGGTCTTGCCGCCGGATTCCGCTTCGACGCCGACGACGCGACCGGCCGGGTTCGTAACCACGCGCACGACGCGGTGGTTGACCAGGACCGGGATGCCCTTCTTCTTGAGCGCCCCGTTCAGGTGGATCATCAGATCGACCCCGAGGCCGACCGTCTTGCCATCCGCCTTCAGGGGGCCAAGCGTACGACCGGCAGGCACCTTGTTCTCGAGCACATGGTCGAGATAGTCGGTCGCGGGGCGATCAAGCGCGAACATGCGCCACTCCGCGACCTCGAGGGCTCCGATCTTCTGCAGTCGCTCGATCGTCGGCGAGGCGTTGTCGTAGAACGTCTCGAGCATCGCCAGGTTGCGTTCGCCGATCCCGAGGTTTGGCTGCGAGGCGTTGAACCGCTCGGGATAGGAGTAGCGCGCCATGAACCGGACGCAGTCCTCCTTCTTGTCCTCGATCTTGCGGCCGCGCAGCGCGAAGTTGTTCGGGATCCAGAGCACGCCGGCGGACTTCGCCGAGGTGCCACCGACGATCGGTGCCTTCTCGAGCACCGTGACGCTGTCACCGTTGTCGTGCGCAATGAGCGCCGCGGTGGACGCGCCCGCTCCACTGCCGACGACGACGATGTCGGATTCATGGTCCCAGCGGCCGGCGGCCTGCGCCTTCGACGACCCGAGGGTCACCGCACCCAGCGTCACCGTCGCTGCGCTCGCGCCGACGATCACCTGCCGACGCGTCAGATTCTTGTTGCCTTCAGCCATGCCGCCCCCCCGATTCGAGTTCGTGATGTAGCCAGCGACGGGAGGTGCCGGGGCATGCCCCGGCACCTCGTGATCGTCACCGTGCGAGCTTGATGCCCGCCTTCTCGCGGTCCCAGCAGTCCTCGGTGATGCCTTCGGACTTGAGCTTGAATTTCTCGACGCGCTCGCTCGGCGTCTTCGGCAGCGTTTCGCGGATCGCGATGTAGCGCGGGATCGCGAAGTACGCCATGCGCGGCGCACACCAGTGGATCAGTTCCTCCGGCGTCGCGGTGTGGCCGGGCTTCAGCACAACCACCGCCTTGACCTCCTCCTCGCCGACGTCGGATGGCACGCCGACGACGCAGGACTCGAGGACGGACGGGTGCGTGCCGATCACGGACTCGACCTCGAACGACGAGATGTTCTCGCCGCGGCGACGGATCGCCTGCTTCTTGCGGTCCGCGAAGTAGAAGTAACCGTCGGCATCACGGCGGCCGAGGTCGCCCGTGTGGATCCAGCCGTTCTTGAACAGGTCGAGCGTCGCCTCGGGCTTCTTGTAGTAGCCGGAGGTCCCGACGAACATCTTGTTGGACCGGCAGATGAACTCGCCCACCGTGTCCGGTGCGCAGTCCTCATCGTCGTCATCGACGATGCGGACGTCCCAGCCGGTGATCGCCTGGCCACAGGAGCCCGCGCGCGGCGCGTCGTAGGGGCTCGCGAGACAGCAGTAGCACTCGGTCATGCCATAGACCTCGAGCAGCTTCGTGTTGAAGCGGGTCTGGAAGGCATGCCACTCGTCGGCAGGCGCCGCGGCGCCGACCATCAGGCGCACCGGATTATCGCCGTCGTTCTCCTTTGGGTCCTGCTTGAGCAGGATCGGGATGATGCCGCCGATGTAGTTCGCCTCGGTGCACTCCCAGCGACGGCAGTCGTCCCACAGCTGGCTCGCCGAGAAGCGCTCGACGATGACCGCCTTGGCGTCGGCCATGATCGCGGGACCGACCGTGATGCCCTGCGCATTGCCGTGGAAGAACGGCAGGCCGGTGTAGAGGACGTCGTCCTCGGTGTAGCGGGCGTACTTCACCGCCTCGGTCCAGATGTCGTACCAGTAGCGGTGGCCCATCTCGACGCCCTTCGACACGCCGGTCGTACCGGAGGTGTAGAGGATCGTCGCGAGGTCGCGGTAGTGGACGATGACCTTCGGCGCGTCACCGGAGCCGGCGACCAGCTCCTCGTACGTCAACGCCGCCATGCCCGGGAACGAGGGGAGCGCCTCGGTGTAGCTGGCGCCCTTGACCCACACGACGTGGGTGAGCTTCTTCAGATCGCCCATCACTTCGGGCAGGCGATCGAGGTAATCGGTGTGCGCGATCAGCACGACGCAGTCGGACTGGTCGATCTGGTAGGTCAGGCCCTGGCCCTTCAGCGCGGCGTTGATCGGCACCTCGGCGGCACCGGCCTTGTTCGTGCCGAACCAGCTGTACAGGAACTCCGGGACGTTCGGCAGCATGATCGCCACCTTGTCGCCCGGCTTCACGCCCAGCCTGATCAGGCCATTCGCCGCCTTGTTGATGCGCTCGTTGAATTCCCCGTTCGTGATCGGATAGTCACGGAACTGGAATACAACCCGATCGGGATGCTTGCGGGCCTTGTCCTCGATGATCTTCGTCAGCACCCGGTCGTGGAGGGGGTATTCCTCCATCTTCCAGCTTTCCCACTTGCGTGCTGCACGAATCGTCTTGTCGTCCCAACGGCCCATTGCAAAGTCCTCGCAGTTGTCCCGATCGAGTTGTCGACGTCCTTCAGGAAGTCGGCGCTGTTACTCGTACTGCTTCGAGCAGAGGTAGGCCTCGTTGAACCAGACGCCCTTCTCGTAGGCCATGACCATCTTGCCGAAGTCCCAGCTCATGGTCTTGGTCGGCACGACCTTGATGATCGCGCGCAGCGGCGTGTGCACGGCGGCGAACGCGGCCGCGCGCTGCTCGGGGCTCTTCACCTCGGACCAGTACTTGTCGAGGATCGCCCAGTGGACCTTGCGCATCAGCTCGTCTTCGTAGCTGACTTCGCCGTGGCCGATGATCAGGATCGCCTTCTGGCGCTTCAGGTTGCAGCCGTCGTTCGAGATGCTGACGGACATCTTCGGGTTTTCCTCGAGGTCCATCACCTTCGCGCGGTGCTTCTTGATGGAGCTCATGTAGAGGAAGCCGTCCTCGAGCACGACGTAGAACATCGGCGTGACGATCGGGTAGCCCTTCTTGTTCACGTGCGCCATCGAGCAGTACGCGTTGTACTTGAACAGCGTGGTGAACTCATCCGGCTCCATCGGGTAGTCGGTGGAGACGTTCACCGTCTCAAGCTTGGTCGGATCGAATTTCATCTCTTTCGACTCGGACATTTTTGTTTTCTCCGTAGATGCAGGAACTGGCTTTGGGACCGTTCTATTGTAGGGACTGGAGGTCCCCGACGTACTGACATGGACGAGGTGTCCGCCCAGGCCCCACATCGGTCGACGACCCGTTCCGCTGCGTCGCAGCATCGGTGCTGGACGGCGTCGAAACGCTTCGGCGTGGCAGATGGCGAGCCAAGCTTCCTGAAGATTCCTCGCCGTCGCCGGCCCGGAATCGCCCCCCTCGAGTAAAGGTTACTTGCTGTTATCAAGCAAGCCTTGAACTTCGTTCAAATTTTTCACAGACTATGGGGAATGTCAAGCGCCACGCCGAGCAATCCGCCGGCGGCACGCGCAAGTTAGAGTCACGATCGGTTACCGGTCTTCAGGGGGAAGCGATGTCTGATATCGAAGTCGAACGCCGCGGCGAAGTGGCGTGGATCCGGCTGAATCGGCCGGAGCGCATGAACTCCTACGACGCCTCGATGGCGAAGGAAATGATCGCCGCGATCCAGGATTCGGTGGACGCGGGCGTCATCGTCCTGACCGGGACCGGTAAGGCGTTCTGCGCGGGTGGCTACCTCGCCAACCTCAGCAACCCCAATGCCGAGGCCCTGCGCAGCATGTTCTACGGATCGCTGCACCTGTACGAAGCGATCCGCATGAGCCCGCGTCCGGTGATCGCCGCGGTGAATGGCGCCGCCGCGGGCGGCGGCAACGAACTGGTGATCGCCTGCGACCTCGCGATCGCGTCCGAAAAGGCGACGTTCGGGCAGACCGGCGTACGTATCGGCAGTGCTCCCGTGCTCGGCGGCACCAACTTCCTATCGATGAGCATCGGCGAGAAGCGCGCGAAGGAGGTGGCGTTCCTGTGCAAGCGCTACCCGGCGAAGGAAGCGCTCGAACTCGGCTGGATCAACGCGGTGGTGGCCCCGGAGGAGCTCGAGGCCGAAGTCACGCGCTGGGCGGACCAGCTGCTGGACATGAGCCCCCGCTACCTCGAGATCGCCAAGATCAGCTCGAACCTGTGGTGGAACCAAGCCCGCGACAACTATCAGACCAGCCTCGGCATGCTGGTGCAGGCGATCGGCTCCAAGGACATGATCGAAGGCGCGACCGCCTTCATGGAGAAGCGCAAGCCCCAGTTCGAGGGCCGCAAGAAGAAGAACGCCTGACCCGACGCCAAGGCGCCGCATCGACTGCAAGGACGACCCGCATGAACTTCGACCTCGAACCGAAATACCTCGCCATCCAGGGGCAAGCCAGGGATCTGGCCCGCGCCGTGGAACCGATCGCGTCCCAAGCCGACGAGATGAGCGAGCTGCACCCGGGCGTTCTTGCTGCGCTGCGGCAAAGCGGCCTGAGCGACCTGATGGTGCCGAGCGCCTACGGCGGCAGGTTCGAGCGGCCGGACCCGCTCGCGATCTGCCTCGTACGCGAGATTCTCATGGGCACCTCGTCGCACCTCGACTCGCTGTTCGCGCTACAGGGCATCGGCAGCTACGCGATCTCGGTCGGTGGCTCCGAGGCGCAGCGCGCCGAGTGGCTGCCGAAGATCGCGAAGGCCGAAGCGCTCGGCGCGCTTGCGCTGACCGAGGAGGACGTGGGCTCCGACCTCAAGCGAGTCGCCACCGAGCTCACCGAGGCCGACGGGATACTCAAGCTCAACGGATCGAAGTCGTTCATCTCGAACGGCGGCGCCGCGGACTTCTACCTGACGTTCGCGAAGGAGCAGGCCGGCTACTCGATGGTGCTCGTGCCGGCATCCGTCAAGGGCTTGGCGACTTCGCCCACACCCGTGATCATGGCGCCGCACGTGCTCGCGGAGCTGCGCTTCCGCAATGTGGAGCTGCCGGCGAGCGCGCGTCTTGGCGAACCGGGTCGCGGCCTCGATCTCGTGCTCGCCACGCTCGCGGTGTTCCGCGTCTCGGTGGCCGGCGCCGCGTGCGGCCTTGCGCGTGCCGCCCTCGAGGAAGCCGTGCGCCACACCCGCACCCGCATCCAGTTCGGCCGTCCGCTCGCGAAGCTCGGCCCCGTCGCGCAGATGCTGGCCGACAGCTGGACCGAGCTCGAAATGGCGCAGCTGCTGACCTACCGCGCGGCCTCCTACGCCGTGCACGACGCGGCAGCCGCCCTGCCCCACTCGTCGATGGCGAAGCTCGCCGCGACCGAGGCGGCCTGCAAGATCGTCGATCGCTGCGTGCAGATGATGGGCCGCTTCGGCCTGATCCGGAATTCGAAGATCGAGCGCCTGTACCGCCAGGCACGGCCGATGCGCATCTACGAGGGGGCATCCGAGGTGCTGCGCCTCGGCATCGCCAAGCAGCTGACGGAGGAAGTGCGATGATGGACCTTGAACTCGACGGCAAGGTCGCGATCGTCACCGGCGCGAGTCGTGGACTCGGCCGCGCGATGGCCGTCGCCCTCGCCGAGCAGGGTGTGTCCGTGCTCGCCGCGGCGCGCTCGGCCGACGATCTCGCCGAGCTCGAGGCCAGGTATCCCGGTCGCATCAAGGGCCGCCCCTGCGACATGCGCGATCTCGCCGCGGTCGGCGCGCTGGCCGACGAGGCCGTGGCCGCATTCGGGCGGCTCGACATCGTCGTGAACAACGCGGGCATCGCGCCGGCCGGTGCTTTCCTGGACCAGGCCGAGAGCGTCTGGCACGAGGTGTTCACGGTCAACGTCGCTGCACCCGCTACGCTCGCGCGCGCCGCCGGCCGCCACATGATCCCGCAGCGTTCCGGCAAGATCATCAACATCGCCTCGACCTCGGGCATCCTCGGCAAGCCGATCCTCGTCGCGTACTCCTCGTCCAAGGGCGCGCTGCTGCAGTTCACGAAGGCGCTCGCCGCCGAGTGGGCCAGCAAGGGTGTCCAGGTGAATGCGATCGCGCCGGGCGCGTTCGAGACGAGCGCGCAGAAGGCCGTGCTCGAGTCGCCGGAGATCCTGGCGATGCGGCTGAAGAAGATCCCCGCGCGGCGCATGGGCGTCGATGAGGAAATAGGGCCGATGGTCTGCTACCTGGCCTCGCCGAAGTCGAACTTCGTGACCGGCGCCGTGCTCGTGATCGACGGCGGCGAGTCATCCAAGCTCTGAGATCAGGACGGCACCGGGCGAATCCGACCACCGTAAGGAGCGCGACCTTGCACCAGGCTGGACGGGCCGGCGAGCGACGCCGGGCGATCTTCAACGCACTGCACGCGTGCGTCATCGAGAAGGGCTATACCAAGACCACGCTCGCCGATGTCGCGCGCGCGGCCGGGATGTCCCCGAGTCATCTGCTGTATTACTTCCCGGGGCTCGACGCGATCCTGCAGAGCTACTTCGCCTACATCGTCGAACGCATCATCGAGCGCATGAGCAGCTTCCGGCACGAGGGCCCGGGGCGGAAGATCGACTTGCTCGCGGACCTGTTCTTCGGTGGCACCTCCGACGACAAGTCCGAGATCGGCTTCATGCTCCAGTGCTTCGCGGCGGCAGTGCACGACGAGGAGCTGAAGCGAGGCAAGGTCGCGATCGACCAGTTCTGCAAGACCTACCTTCTCGAGCTGTTCGAACCCACGGCCGCGAGCCGCACCGATGCGAGGACCCGCGCCGAGGTTGCATACGCGATGCTCGTCGGACTGCGCACGGCCTGCTACTTCGACGAGGGCCTCAGCCTCAGGCGCGCCCGGGCGATGTTCCGCGAGGAGATGCTCGAGCGTGCCCAGCGGATTTCAGCAGAGGTTGCGTCGTGAGCGATGCCTGGCGCGCCTTGACGGCGGAGTCGGCCCTCGAGCCGGACATCCCGCTGTGCGATCCGCATCACCACCTCTGGGAATATCCAGGCAGCCGCTACCTCGCCGATGATTTCGTCGGGGAGTTCGCCGGCCACCGGATCGAACACACGGTCTTCGTGGAATGCCTGCAGCATTATCGCACGGACGGACCTGAACCCCTTCGCCCGGTCGGCGAGACCGAATGGGTGGAGGAGGTCGCGCGTGGCACGGACAGGATTGCCGACGGCCCGAGACTCGCGGCGGGCATCGTCGCGTTCGCCGACCTCACGCTCGGTGCAGCAGTTGGCGAAGTCCTTGACGCGCACCTCGCGGCGAGTCGGCGAGTGCGTGCCGTGCGCTACGCGACCGCCTGGGACGCGAGCGAGCAGATCCGTCCGTCGCACACCCACCCGCCGGCGGGACTGATGGGACGCGCGGATTTCCGGGCGGGTTTCTCGGAGCTTATACGCCGCGACCTTGCGTTCGACGCCTGGTTGTACCCCGCGCAGTTCGGGGAACTGGCCAGCCTCGCCGGTGACTTCCCGGAGGCACGGATCGTCCTCGATCACATGGGTGGGCCGCTCGGCGTCGGTCCCTACGCTGGACGCCGACAGGCAGTCCTAGACGACTGGCGTCGTGGCCTCGAGACCGTCGCCGCCCGCCCGAACGTGTTCGTGAAGCTCGGCGGCCAGACGATGACGTCGGCGGGCTTCGGCTGGCACAAGCGCCCCGCGCCACCCGGATCTGTGGAGCTCTCCGATGCGTTCCGACCGTACTTCGATGCCTGCATCGAACTTTTCGGGGCCTCGCGCTGCATGCTCGAGAGCAACTTCCCGATGGACCGGGCCTCGTGCTCGTATGGCGTGCTCTGGAACGCCTTCAAGCGCGTGACTTCAGGACGCCCACGGATCGAGCGGCTGGCACTGCTCGGCGGCACGGCGATGAATTTCTACCGACTGAGCCGTTGACGGCTGGCCGGACTTACATACGGGCGGCGCTACCGCCCAACGACTAGGAACTGATCCATGGATTTCCAACTGAGCGACGAGCAGCGAGAACTGGTCGAGACCGCGAGGCGATTCGCACGCAGCGCGCTGCCTCCGCTCGCGGAGGAGATCGAGAAGACCGGCCACCCGCCCTCACGGGCGCTGATCAAGCAGTTCGCCGAGCTCGGCTTCCTCGGCATCAACGTTCCGGAACGCCTGGGTGGGCTCGGGCTCGGCAATCTCGAGGCGCTGCTGGTGCTCGAGGAGTTCGCGCAGATCTCGGCGGCGATTGCCTTTCCGGTGTTCGAGTCGTGCGTCGGCCCGGTCAGGGCGATCGAGAAGTTCGGGCAGCAGAAGCTCGTCGAGGCCGTGGTGCCGGCCGTGTGTCGGGGCGAGGTGATCGTCGCGATCGCGATGTCCGAACCGCAGGCGGGCACGGCGCTCACGGACCTGCAGACGCGCGCGGAAGTCCTCGGCGACCACGTGATCCTGAACGGCAATAAGCGCTGGTGCTCCGGTGGCGGCCACGCCGATGGATACGTCGTCTACTGCCGCATCTCGGATGCGCCAGGCGCGGCCGGCATCGGTGCGGTGTATGTCGAGAACGGCACACCCGGGCTCAGCTTCGGCGCACCCGAATCCCTGATGGGGTTCCGCGGCGTTCCCTCGGCGGACCTTTTCTTCGACAACGTGAAGGTCCCCGCCCACCACATCGTCGTACCGGCGGGTGGCTTCAAGAAGCTGATGGAGGCCTTCGACCTCGAGCGCTGCGGAAATGCAACGATGGCACTTGCCCAGGCCTCGGGTGCGCTCGCCGACGTCGTCGATTACGTCAAGGAGCGCAAGCAGTTCGGCAAGCCGATCATGGAATTCCAGGGAGTCCAGATCAAGCTGGCGGAGATGCAGATGCAGGTCGAGGCGGCACGCCTGCTGATTCACCGCGCGGCATCCAACGCAGAGCACGGACTGCCAAGTCCGCTCCACTCCTCCGTCGCGAAGTGCTTCGCGAATGAAATCGCGCGGACTGTGACCGGCAATGCGATGCAGTTGATGGGCGCATACGGTTATTCGAAGCAATACCCCGCCGAACGGCGCATGCGCGATGCCTGGGGCTGGGGCATTGCCGGCGGCGCGATCGACATCCAGAAGGTCAACATCGCCGGCGCGATGCTGGGGCGCCGTTTCGACCAACGCCGCTGAGGTCGCGGCCGGAGCCGTTTCAGGGCACCGGGACGTGCCGGCGCAGGAATTCCAGCGTACCGGCATTGAACGCATCGTTGCGGTCGCCGGCCACCATGTGGCCGGCTTGCTGGATTTCGCAGACCTCGAGGTGCGGAACAGCGCCGCGGAATTCCTCGATGCCGGCATCGCTGACAACGTCGCTGCGCAGGCCACGCACGATGAGCACGGGAATCCGTACGACACGCGCGGCCTGCAGCAGGGGATCGCCGAAGTCCGGTGGTTCGAGCGCGTGCGGGCCGTCGATCAGCCGGGGATCCCAGTGCCAGTAGTACCGGCCGTCGTTGCGACGCCGCAGGTTCGCCTCGAGCCCGCTCGAGTCCTTAGGGCGCGGCCGCTCGGGGTAGTACTCGGCCACTGCGTCCGCGGCCTCATCGATGCTGGCGAAGCCACCGGGGTGCGCACGCATGAACGCCTGGATCCGATCCGATCCTTGCTGTTCGACGCGCGGCACGATGTCGACCATCACGATCGCATCGACCCTTCGGGCCCGGCCTGTGGCGACGAAATGCAGCGCGGCGACGCCACCCATGGATGCTCCGACGAGGACCACGGGCCCGGAATCGGGGGGAATGACCGCCTCGATGTCGTCGCACAGGGCATCGAGCGTGTAGCGCCCGTCGGCAGGCCACTCGCTCTCGCCGTGCCCGCGTGCATCGAGGTTGATGACGCGGTAGCCCGTGGCGGCGAACTCGCGCGCGGCACCGCTCCAGGACCGGCGCGTCTGGCCACCTCCGTGCATCAGGACGACCGTGGGGGCCCGTTCAGGGCCCCACTCGTCGCCACGTAGGCGAAGGCCGGTGCGATTGATGAAGGTCCGCGCCTGCAGGGGTGCGGCGTGGCTCGAGGGCAACTCGCCCCGGGGGGCGATCCTGCCCTCAGGCACGGTAGAAGTCCCGCCAGGTCTGGAGCTTTTCCGGCCAGTCGGCGGCTCGCGCATCGCGCAGCACCCGGTTGCGAAGCGCGACGCCGGGGCCGAGTGCATCGATGTACTCATCGCTGCGCACGAAGTACATGAACAGTAGCGTGCGCGCCGCAAAGCGCCAGCGCCCTTCCTCGCGGCGATAGGCGTCCTCGTAGCGGATGGCCGCGACCATCGCGACGCCCTTGCGACACATCTCCGCGTGGGAGAGCACCAGACCCGTCGCCACGTCCGCGTTGGCGTCGTCGAACGTGATGATGCGGTCATGGGTGACGTGGTTGCTGGGTCCCAGCACTTCCAGTCGACCCCGATACATAGCGCACACGGCGTCGCGGCCATCCGAGTCCATCATTCCATCGCTGGAGCGAACCTTGGCGTCCGTGGTGAACAGCGCGGGCATTGTCGCGATGTCGCGATTGTCCATCACGAGCCCGTAGCGCGCGATCAGCTCGCCAATCTCGAATCGGTCCTCGAGACGGCGGATGCGCGCTTCGAAAGCGCGCGCGTCGTGGGAATCAGTCATGCATTGAGCCTCTGCGGCCTGTACGAGGCGGAGCCACCCCGCTCGGCCGCGCTGGAGGAACAGCCGGTGCCACCCTCAGGGAGCGCACCGGCCCGGTGGAATCAGTACGGGGCGTCGAGGAACAGGTCTCGATGCTGGAGTTTCCAGGCGCCACCGGATAGCACGAACTTATCGGTGTACTCGCCCGTGCTCAGCAGCTTGACGCCATCCGCGTTCTTGACGAACAGGCTGAGGTACGAGACCACCGTGGCGGTCGTCGCCGTATCCTCGGAGAAGAAGATGTTCGAGACGACGTGGCGACGGGTATCGGTCTGGGAGGCCTTGGCGCCGCGATACAGCCCCATGACCGTTGCCTTCGACTGGTAGTCGCCTACCTGGCCCATCCCGGCGATCGAGATCGTGAACCGCGCGTCGTCGGTAAAGACGGTCTCGAGGAAGTCCAGATGCCCGGTGTCGTAAGCCCACCCCATCTTGCCCAGGATCTCGGTGATGCCCTGCTTGTCCGCCATGTCATCGCTCCATGTGGAAGTGTGCGCGGCCCGGTGCCGCAAGACGCCGCCTAGTATTGCACTGCCCCGTGGCGCTGGCCACGGGCGCCACCCATGAATTGATCGTTCGCCCAATTCGAGACCGAGCGCGGAATTGCCTGCTGCACCGCAGTAGGCGGCCGCCCGGACCGACCTCGCAGATGCACCCGGCGTCGGCGCGTGCGAATATCGGGTTCGGCATCGCAGGGAAAGCATCGCACCAATGAAGCAGAGCGCCTCCCGGGCACCGGCCCGGAAGCCCACGAGGCTGCGGATTCTCGACTCCTCGGAACGGCTCTTCGCGGCCGGCGGCTACGAAGGCGTCTCGCTCCGGGACATCGCCCGTGACGCACAGGTCAAGGTCGCCCTCGTCAGCTACCACTTCGGTCCGAAGCAGGACCTGTTCCGGCACGTGATTGGGCGCCGCAGCGCCGAGCACGCCTCCCGGGTGCTGGAGGCGCTCGAGCACGAGGAGCAAACCGCGCCGACCGGAGTCCCGGCCCTCGAGCGCGTCATCCACGCCTTCTGCAGTGGCTCGTTCGAGCTGGCTCGGCTGCCGGACGCGGGCTGGAAGCACTACCTCCAGCTCATCGCTCGCAGCGCCATGTCGCCCGTCAACACGCCGGCCCTGAAGCCCCTCAACGCCGCCTATGGCCCCGTCGTACGGCGCTACTGCGCGGCCTTGAGGGCCGCCTCGCCGGAGCTCCGGGACGAGGACCTCTATACGGCGTTCTACTGGGTCCAGTCGATCGTGCAGCGCATGGTCGCCGAGACCGGGATCCTGGACCGGCAGTCCCGGGGGCTGTGCCGCTCCGGGGACTACGATGCCCACCTCGCGCGCCTCGTGCCGTTCGCGACCGCGGGTATCCGCGCCCTTGGCACTCCCCGCCCCACCCGCGCAAAGGCCGCAAGCAGCGCCGTGCGACGACGCGCGCGCTAGCCTCAGGCGGCGCCTGCGGCCGTGCCAGTACACCGCGTTCGCCGTTTCTGCTAGCTTGATTTGATCAAACGACCAAATCCGGCCGGACCCGAGGCGCACCGATGGACTTCTCGCTCGACGAAGAAACGCAGCTGTTCCGCGACACCGTCCGGCGATGGGTCGAGCGGGAACTGCCGAAGGACTGGTGCCGGATGCTCGAGCGACGCGAGCACCAGTACCCGGCGGAGCTCTGGACCAAGTTCGTGGACGCAGGCTTCACGGGCCTCGGGGTCGACGAGGAGTACGGCGGCCTCGGCGGCGACATCGTCAAGCAGGCGGTGTTCGTGCGCGAGATTGCCCGCACGCTCGCCGGTCTCGGCTGGATCTGGGGCATCACCGCCTTCTCCGGTACGCGAGCGATCGCGCTCCACGGCACGGACGAGCAGAAGCGACGCTTCCTCCCGGAAATGGCCGCGGGCCGGCTGCGCACGGCCATGGCGTTCACGGAACCCGGAGGTGGCACGGACGTGCTCGGCGCGATGCGCACGCACGCCGAGAAGGTCCCCGGCGGCTGGGAGCTGACCGGGGAGAAGACCTGGAGCACGACCGCGGATACGGCGGACTACCTGCTGCTGATGGCCCGCTCCGAACGGAACGTCCAGAAGCGCTCCGACGGCGTGTCGCTGTTCTTCGTGCCGCGGGAAAGCGAGCGGATGCGGATCACGCCGCTCGACAAGCTCGGCATGCGCGCGCTCAATTCGTGCGCGGTGCATCTCGATCGGGTGTTCGTTCCGGACAACCTGCTGCTCGGCGAGGCGGGCAAGGCCTGGAAGGACACCACCAGCACGCTCAACAGCGAGCGCATCATGAATTCCGCGATGTGCCTCGGCATGATCGACGGCGTGCTCGAGGACGCGCTGTCATACATGAAGCAGCGACGTGCGTTCGGCAAGCTGATCGGCGAATTCCAGTCGCTGCAGCACTACGTTGCGGAAATCGCGATGATGCAGAAGCAGGCCGAGCTCATGCTGTTCAACACGGCCTGGCTGCAGGCATCCGGGCGGCGCTGCGCTCAGGAGGCCGCGATGACCAAGGCGCTGGTCTCGGAGTACGCCGTGAAGTCCGCGGACCTCGGCATCTCGATCCTCGGCGGCATGGGTTACTCGGCCGAGACCGACATGCAGCGCTACTGGCGCGATGCGCGCCTGCTGATGATCGGACCGATCAGCAACGAGATGGCGCGCAACATGATCGCAGAGGGACTCGGGCTCCCACGCTCGTTCTAGCCAGGCTTCGCCGTCCCTGGTCTACAGGCCGAGTTCGGCGATCAGCTCGTCGCGCAGCCGGAACTTCTGGATCTTGCTGGTCGACATCGGCCACTCGCTCACGTACCGCACCTGGCGCGGCACCTTGAAGCCGGCGATCTCGGCCTTGCAGTGCGCGATCAGCTCCTCGGGCGTCGCCTTCGCGCCGGGTTTCAGTTCCACGAACGCCGCGGCTACCTCGACGAGGCGCACGTCGGGGATACCGACGACCTGCGCGAGCTTGACGCTCGGATGGCGCTGCAGGCAGGCCTCGATCTCGGCCGCGGCGACGTTTTCGCCGCCGACCTTGAGCATGTCCTTGGTGCGCCCGTGGAACATCATGACGCCTTCGGCGTTACGCGATCCGACGTCGCCGGTGTGATACCAGCCATCTTCGTCGATGGCGGCCGCCGTCTTGACGGGGTCCTTGTAGTAGCCCTCGAGCGTGCTATAGCCGCGCACGAGCACCTCGCCGCGCTTGCCAGGGCCGAGGTCGGCACCGCTCTCGGGATCCACGATGCGGACCTCGAGGCCCGGCAGCGGCTTCCCGAGGCCTGTGGTGCGGGCCTTGAGCGTGTCGGTGAGCATGCTCGTCGAGACGGTACCTGCCGTTTCGGTCATGCCGAACGTCCCGACCTGGATGGCGTTCGGCAGGGCCTTCAGCATCGAGTCCATGATGCCGGGAGGCTGCAGCGCGAAGCTCGAATTCATCAGGCGGACGCGGGACAGATCCGCCTTCTTGAAGTTGGGGTGGTAGATCAGGTCCGACATGATCGCGACGAAGCACGGATAGGTTGCCGTCGCCTTCTCCTTCTCGAGCATCTCGAGCGCCTGGCCGGCCTCGAAGAAACCCGCGGTCAGGTACGCGGCACCCACGTCGAATGCGGCGATCAGGGGCAGGATCGCTGCGATGTGGAACAGAGGCAACGGCGACCAGAACCGATCGCTCGAGGTCAGCTGGTAGCGATGGCGGCCGAGCGCAATGCTGTTGCGCACCATCGCCTCGTGGGTGATCAGGCAGCCCTTCGGGTTCGCCGTCGTGCCGGAGGTATAGAGCATGAGCCCGACATCGCGGACGCGGACCCCGAGGCGGGCGCGATGCACTGAATCCTCGTCTACCGCCGCACCGAGCTTCACGAACTCCTTCTGGCCAACGTATCCTGGCTCGGCCTTCTTGCCGAGCAGGACCATGTTGCGAAGCTTCGGCGCTTCGGGCAGCTCGAGCGCAAGTGGATCCTTCTGGCTCGCGAGGGTAGGCAGCGCGGAACGCAGCCGGGATACGAAATCGACCTGGTCGGGGACGTCCGAGGTCGTGATGACCGTCACGAGGTCGCCATTCTCGATGACGTAAGACAGCTCGTGCGAACGATAGCGTGCGTTGATCGGGACGGTCACGGCGCCACAGAGCGCAATTGCGAACAGGAACTCGACGAAGTCGACGCTCGAGGGCAGCAGGAGGCCGACGTGGTCGCGCGGCTTCACTCCGAGCGCCTGCAGCGAGCGGGCATGGCGCATCGCGCGCGAAGTCAGGTCTCGGTAGCTAAGCTTGCGATTCTCGAAGATGAGCGCGTCGGAGTTCGCGTGCCGGTCCGTTGCGGTCAGCAGCAGATCGCCGATCGTCGTCACGGAGATCCGCAGCGCCGCGAGAGACTCCTTAGCCGGCTTCGGCGGCTTCCTTGCGGCGGCCTTGCGGACGGGCTTGCTGCGCGCCTTGACGGTGTCCGTTTTCGGGCTGGACTTCGTACGCGACTTCTTCTTCATGGCCATGCTGCTCTCCGATCTGTCCGATCCGGGGTCGCGCCAGCGGGTGCGGCGCGACCCGCCGCCTTCACTGCACCGTGAGGGCGTTGTCGATCATCAGTTCCGCGCCGTTGATGAACCGGGATTCCTCGGAAGCAAGGAACAGCACCAGGTTCGCGACGTCCTCGGGCTTGCCGAGCCCCGTGGGCATCTGCTCGAAGGCGCTGATCGACATGCCGAGTTCCTTCGCGGAATTTTCGACCATGGCGGTGTGGATCGCGCCGGCATGGATCGAATTGCAGCGAATGTTGTACTTGTTCATCTGGCAATGGACGGCCATCGCCTTGGTCATCGAGCGCACCGCGCCCTTCGCGGCGGTGTATGCGAAGTAAACCGGATACCCGAGATGCGAGGCGACGGACGACATGTTGATGATCGATCCCCCACCACTGTCGCGCATCAGCGGGATTGCGTACTTGCAGCCGAGGAACACGCCCTCGGACATCACCGCCTGGTGCTTGCGGAACTGCTCGAGGGTTGTCGACTCGGGCGTGCCGATGGTGACCATGCCGGCATTGTTGACGAGCACCTGCAGCCCGCCGAAGCGCTTCTTGACCTCGTCAAGCACGCTGATCCACTGCGCTTCATCCGCAACGTCCTGGCGCATGAAGTGCGCCGAGCCCGCGCGGGTTGCGTTCAGCTCAGCGACGAGTGCCTCACCAGCAGCGACATTCACGTCGGTGACCATCACGTTCGCGCCCTCGCGCACGAGCGCGATCGCATCCGCTCGGCCGAGCCCGATTGCGGCGCCCGTCACCAGCGCCACCTTGCCTGTTACACGACCCATGCGAAGCCCCCTCGATGAACAAATCAGATTGGACGACATGGCCGAACTCTAGCGGTCGGCACAGAACCTCAAACTAACAGTCAGAGTTGTCGGTTTCAATATCGTTTGACTTTTACAGGCAGCGACAACATTCTGGTTCGCTGATTTACTTTCCAGCGCGCCGCACTGCAGCATCCATGCGCGCCGGCCGAAGGGCGAGACGAATGCCGGACCAGGACAATCTCGACAGCGCTGTGGCAGAGCTGGGCTGGCAGGCGCAGAAGAGCGCCGCGACCCGCAATGCAATCCTCGACAGTGCGATCTCCTGCATCGTCGAGTACGGATACCGAGGGACGACGACGACCGCGATCGCGCAGAAGGCCGGCCTGTCGCGCGGCGCGATGCTTCACCACTTCCCCTCGAAGCTGGACATCGTACGCGGTGCCGTCGAGCACCTTCACAAGAAGCGCCTGAAGGCGTTCCGCAAGGCGATGACACGCTCCTCCGAAGGCGGGCAGGATCGCGTCCTGCTCGGCGTGGACGCGTTCTTCGACCACGTTCGCCACCCGCTGTTCGTCGCGTTCCTCGAGCTCTCGGTGGCCGCCCGCACGGACCCGGAGCTCGCCGGGATCCTGAAGCCGACGGCGGAGGCCTTCGAACGCGAGTGGTACCAGACCGCGAAGGAAGTGTTTCCGGAGTGGCAGGGCCGGGATGAGCAGTTCGACATCGCGCTCGACCTGTCGCGATACGTGATGGAGGGCCTCGCGATCAGCTCGCTCACGCACCGTGGCGGCGACCGCGACCGCAGAGTCCTCCGCTACCTCGCGGACAAGCTGCACGAGCTGCGCGACGCCTGACGGCGGCGCCGGCGCAGCTCCATTCCAGGCGCCCAAAAAGGAAAGGCCGGCTTTCGCCGGCCCTTCGATCAGCCTGACGGGCTGCGATCAGTGCTTGCCGAACTTCACGCCGTACTCGAGGCCGAAGTAGCGCGGCGCGCCGTACAGCGTCCAGATCCACAGCGGATCGACGTTCTGCGACGATGCCACGTAGCGCTTGTCGGAGAGGTTCCGCCCGAGGGCCTTGAAGTACCACGAGTCGCTCGCCGCGTGATAGGTCACCGACGCGTCGATGAGCGTGCGCGCATCGAGGAACGTCTGCGCCCATGGCGCCTGGTTGGCGATCGAGAACGTGTCGAGGTTCCGGCTCTGGTAGTTCGCCGAGCCCTCGACTGTCACGCTGCCCTCGCCGGCCGGTTGGTTCCACGCGAGCGCCACCGTCGCGGTGTACTCGGGGCAACGCGACACCGGGATCGTCGTGAGGTCGAACGTCGCCCCGATGCTGACGAACTCATCGTACTTGCAATGCTGGTACGACGCCGGCAGGCGCAGCGTCAGGTGCTCGCTGAGCTTCGCCGTGATCTCGTTCTCGATGCCGTACACCGTCATGCCCGCTGCGTTGCGGAACAGCGTCTCCTCGGCGGGCTGGCCGGCGGAGTTCGTGATCGGCGCAACGACCTGGCGGATCGCGTCCTTGTACTTGACGTGGAACACCGCCTCGTTGATGCGGATCCGGCGGTCCATGAGCTCGGCCTTGATGCCAAGTTCGATGGAATCAGCCTTCTCCGGGTTGGTCGGCGCGAGCTCGGCCGCGGTGATCGGCAGGCCGCCGGTACCGACCTGGTCGTTGTAGCCACCTGCCTTGTAGCCGTGCGAGAAGCTGAGGTACCCGAACAGGTCCGTATTGAACTGGTACGACGCCATGAAGCGGTACGTCGGGCTCGACCAGCTATGCGAATCCCGCACCACTCCGTAGGAGTACTTGGTGAAGTCCGCCGCGCCCATCAGGCCGCCCGGCAGCTTGTCCCAGGTGAACGTCGGGTCGAACGCGCCCGTCGTGCCGAGTTCCTGGACGAACATCTGGTTGCGCGCCACGAAGCTCTTGTCGTCTTTCGTGTAGCGACCGCCCACGGTGAACGTGAGCTTGTCGGTGGGCTTGATGTTGAATTCAGCGTACGCGGCGGTCGACTTCGACTCCTGGGCGCTGCACATGACCTGCGGGTTGTTGTTCCAACCGCCAGGCGTCAGGCCGAGCGTGTTCGTCGTGTTGTCGAAGAACTGGTCGTAGATGCCAAGGACCTGCGCGACGCAGAACTTCGTGTTGTCGTGCTGGTAGAAGGCGCCGACGACGTAATTGAAGATCCCGATGTCCTTGGAAGCGAAGCGCGCTTCAGCCTGGTACGTCTTGCGCGCATCCGAGCGGTTCGCATCGAACACCGACAACGGACCCACGGTACCCGTGTAGTCGGACGGCAGGCTCGAGTCCTGGGCACGGTAGCCACCATCGATCGTGAGCGTGCCGGGGGCCAGCTTCCAATCGATGTTGAGGTACGTGCCGTCCGAATCGACGTGATGGCCACGCGGCATGTCGATCAGGAAGCCGTTGCGATTGTCGATGCCGCCGCAGTTCAGCGGATCGCCCTGGCAATTGCCGGTCAGGCCGAGCGCCGAGAACACGGTGCCGGCGGGCGAGGTGTTGACCGCAGCCGGCGTGTCCGAACGGTCGTGGACCTGCTCGTACTGCAGGTGCGCGGTGAGGTTGTCGGCGATCTGCCAGGTCAGCTTGGCACGCGCGGCGAGCGCATCGGTGCCGCCGACCCGGGAGCCGTCGCCGACGAACGTGCCGGTCGTCGCGGCGTACGGCGTCACGTAGCTCGAGGTCGTCGAGTTGCGCATGTAGCCGGTCACTGTCTCCTTCGAGGCGACGACGCGCAGCGCCAGCCGGTCGGTCACCAGCGGAACGTTGATCGCCGCCTGGAAGTCGCGAAGGTTGAGGTCGGGCGAGCCGGCCTGGATGTTCGCTTCCGCGCTCCAGGTGTTCAGCTCCGCCTGCTTCGTGTGGACCACGACGGCGCCGCCCGTGGTGTTCTTGCCGAACAGCGTGCCCTGCGGGCCGCGCAGCACTTCGATCTGCTGCACGTCGAACGCGTCGAGCAGCTGCGTCTGGACGTTCGGCATCACGAAGTCGTCGACGATGACACCGACCGGCGCTTCGTTGTAGACGATGATGTCGGTCTGGCCGACGCCGCGCATCGCGAACGACGCGGCATTGAAGCCGTTGACCTTCGCAGCGGAGAAGTTCGGCACGTAGGCCGCGAGGTCGCCGATGTTCTCGGGCGAGACCTGCTTGATGAGGACCTGGTCCACCGCCGACACGGCGATCGGCGTCGACTGCAGGTTGGACTCGCGACGGGTCGCGCTGACGATGACCTCTTCGAGGCCACCGGAATTGGCCGCGGCGACTTGCTGAGCGAGCGCACTGCCCGAGGCGCCGGCGACCAGCGCCATCGCCACCGCGGCACGCAGAATCATTGAATCGTACTGCTTCGACATGCAGAACCCCCCTTCCAAACGTTGATCTGAATTTCGTTCTTAAATCGTCCAAGCGATCGTGGGCTTCATGCCACTCCGATCCACCTTGCTGCCGATCCTACCCCCGGTCAGCGAATTTAGACAAGCCTGACGGTTTTTTTTATTCCTCGGAAAAACGGGTTCGACCGCTTGATCGCTGGGGAATGCCCGCAATTGCCGGTTCCCGGGCGAGTGCACTGCAACACGAACGACGAAGATCGTCGCGTGCCCGCAACACCGGCCCCGCCGAATGCTGCAGCGCCGCGCGATTGCCGTCAGCCGGCCGCACGGAACACCGGCACCGACACCGCGTCCGTCCAATCCTGGAACGTCACTTCCACCGCCAGCCCAATCCTCACCGCCTCCGGGTCGATGGCGACGATGCGGCTCATCATCGAGGGGCCCTCGGCGAGTGCGACCAGCGCGACCACGTAGGGCACGTCCGGTGCGTACGCCTCCGACACCGGGCGGCGGACGACCGTGTAGCTTCTGATCGTGCCGCGGCCGCTCGCCCGGACCCAGGTCAGCATGCGACCCGAACATGCCGTGCAGAGCACGCGCGGATAGAACTGGTGATGCCCGCAAGAGCTGCAGTGCTGGATCAGGAGCTCGTGGCGCTTCGCGCCAGACCAGTATTCCGCCGTCTCCGGCGAGGCGACCGGAACTGGCTTCGCGAGGATGTCCGTCATGCGGCGTCCTCGCGCCCGAGGATGATCGAGCAGTGGCTCGACATGATCCCGCCCTGCGCGTGCACGAGCGCAAGGCCCGCCTTGTCGAGCTGGCGCTCTCCGGCGTCACCGCGCAGCTGCAGGACGGTTTCGGTCAGCGCGAACATCGAACCCGGATTGCCCGGATGCGTGTGCGAGAGCAGGCCGCCATGCGTATTGACCGGGAACGAGCCACCTGGTGCCGTGTGGCCGGCCGCCACGAACGGTCCCGCTTCCCCTTTAGCACAGAAGCCGAGATCCTCGAGTTCGATCAGGACGACCGGCGTAAAGCAGTCGTAGAGCTGCGCGAAGTCCATGTCCTTCGGGCCGACGCCCGCCATGGCGTATGCGCGCTGGCCAGCTTCGACTGCGGCGGACGTCGTCAGACTGCGCGCGGCACTGATGTGCTCGTGTCCATGACCCTCGCCGACACCGAGCAGGAAGACGGGTCGGCGACGGAAATCCCGTGCGCGTTCACGGGACGTGAGCACGACGGCGGCGCCGCCATCGGAGACCAGCGAGCAGTCGAGCAGGTGCAACGGATCCGCGATCATCCTGCTGGAGAGCACGTCGTCGACCGTGATCGGCGTACGCATCTGCGCGTTGGGGTTGCGCATCGCGTGCTGGCGCGTCGCGACTGCGACCGCCGCCAGGTGTTCCGGCGTCGTGCCGTACTCATGCATGTGGGCCTGCGCGATCAGCGCGTAGTAGGCCGGCACGGGGAGTCCGTAGGGTCGCTCGAACTGCGGATGGCCGGTCGAAGACTGCATCGCGAGCGCTTTCTCGCGGGTCATGCCGGATCGCAGACTGTCGGCCATCGCGATCACGACCGTGTTGCAGATGCCGCTCTCGATCGCGGATGCCGCCTGATGCAGCGCGGTGAACGTGGTGCCGCCTCCGGCGCCCACGCTGACGCAGTATTTCGGGAAGATCTGCAAGTACTCGGCGACCGTTTCCGCGTGATACAGGTACGGCTCGGCCATGGAGTTGCAAGTGACGAGTCCGTCGATCTCGTCCTTGGTGATTCCTGCGTCCGCGAGCGCACGGATGATGGCCTCGATGCACAGCTGCGTCGCGCCCATGGTCTTGATGACGCCGACGTCGGTGTCAGCCGCGCCGACAATCGCCGTCCTGCCGCGAAGTGTCCTCGGCACGGTCAGGCCCTCGCCAGGCGAACGACGGCCGTACCCGGGAGTGCGACCTCGTCCCGCTGATTGACGATCGCGAGCTCGAGCACGACATCGCCAGACTCGGTATCGACGGACCTCACCTGACCGACGCTGCGCAGCACATCACCAACGTAGCAGGCGCGACGGTTGGAATATTCGATGGAACGCAAGAACCCTGCATCCCCCGCCCACTCGTTCGCCGCCTGCGCGAGCCAGTCGCCGAGCAGAGGGCCGGCCATGACCAGTGCCGGATAGCCTTCGGTCAGCGTCGTGTGCGGATGATCGAAATGGATCCGGTCGGCATTCCACAGCGCCGCGTTGTACAGGAACAACTGCACCGGCTCGCACTGGAACGTGCGCACCGGAAGTGCTTGTCCCGGGACGAGCAGCTTCAGATCTGGAACCGCACTCATTTCATGATCCGCGTGGTCTTCTCGGTCAGCACGATCTCGCCCGCCGAATCGATGACGGTCATCGTGACCTCGACAAAGATGAGCGATCCGTTCGAGCCCTGCTTCGAGTAGATGTTGGTCAACATACGCGTCGCGGTCAGCTCGTCACCGGGCTTCAGCGGGCGGTGGAAGTCGATCTTGAGGCCGCCAGCCATCGGTCGACGACCCGGGATGTCGGGAAACATCGGATCGATCGCAACGCCGTTCGCGCTGAGCTCATCGAGGGGCAGCACGGGCCAGAACAGGGCCACGTGGAACATCGGCGGTGCTTCGTCGCCATCGAGGTACTTGCGCTGTCGCTGGGCGGTCGCGACCGAATACTTGCGGATGTCCCGACGGGTGACGAGCTGGGTCTGCGGCGCGGCTGCCTTGCCGATCAGCGACAGCAATCCTGGATCAACGACGCTACTCACGCATTCCCCCTCGACGGTGGCGGCATCCCGGACTCGGACCCGGACCTGCACGCACTCGCGCACGGCTGTCGACCCGGCCGGCGACCCCCGGTAGCGGAACGATGCCACGCTGCATTGCGACTCCGGCAGCGACCGCCGGGGCGTTGTGCGACCAGTATATAGAGCGCCACCCGCCAAAAGAAACCGACATGACTGATTTTAAATTGCGAGAATCCCGGCGTACGGCCCGTCCAGGCGCACGAGTTGCCGGACCGGATTCGCTTGAACGCGAGCGCGGATCCAGCGGACACTCCCGGCCCCCGATGCCCGTCCCGTCCGAACCCCGCCCAGGAGTCCTGATTCGCCCATGAGTGTGCTTGCCCTGTCCGGTGGCGTTGGCGGCGCAAAGCTCGCGCTCGGCCTGTATCGGGTGCTGCCGCCCGATGCACTGCGGATCGCCGTGAACACCGGCGATGACTTCGACCACCTGGGCCTGCGGATCTGTCCCGATCTCGACACGGCGCTCTACACGCTCGGCGATCTCGAGCACCGCGAACAGGGCTGGGGTCGGCGCGACGAGACCTGGACGATGATGCGCGTGACCGAAGCGCTCGGCGGCGAGACGTGGTTCAGGCTCGGGGATGCCGACACGGCCCTGCACCTGCACCGCACGCAGCGCCTGCGCGCCGGGGAGCGCCTCACGTCGGTCATCGCCGGTATCGCGAGCCGGTTCGGCATCCGTGCAGCGATCCTGCCGATGACGGACGACCCGGTCGCGACGCGGGTCACGACCGATGCGGGCGACCTCGCCTTCCAGGAGTACTTCGTTCGCCGCCGCTGCGAACCCAGGCTGCGCGCGATCCGATTCGACGGGGCCGATCGCGCCCATGCCACGCCCGAGGTGCTGGCCGCGTTCGCCGACCCCGGTCTCGAGGCGATCGTGCTGTGCCCGTCGAACCCGTACCTCAGCGTCGATCCGCTGCTCGCGGTCCCGTCGCTGCGTGCCGCGCTCGTGGCACGGCGCGTGCCGGCGATTGCCGTGAGTCCGCTGATCGGGACGAACGCGGTCAAGGGACCCACCGCGAAGATCATGGCCGAGCTCGGAATCGAGTCCTCGCCCGCCGCCATCGCGGCACACTACGCGGGGCTGATCGATGCGCTCGTGGTCGACGATGTCGATCGTGATGCAGCCGCGACGCTGCCCGTCACCACGTTCGCGACCGCGACGCTGATGAAGACGCTGGCCGATCGCACGCGGCTCGCGAGCTTCGTGCTCGAGCGCGCGCGCGAACTCAGGCGCTGACGGAACTCAGACGCCGTAGGCCTGCGAGGTGGTCGTGCCGCCGCGTCCGGTCCAGTTGGTGTGGAACATCTCGCCGCGGGGCCGATCGACCCGCTCGTAGTTGTGTGCACCGAAGTAGTCGCGCTGCGCCTGCAGCAGGTTGGCCGGCAGCCGCTCGGAGCGGTAGCCGTCGAGGTAGGCGAGCGCGGAGGACAGGCATGGCACCGGGATGCCGAGCTGCACGGCGCCTACGATCACGCGCCGCCATGCCGCCTGGTGGGTCTCGATGATCTTGCTGAAGAACGGATCGAGCAGCAGGTTGCCGAGCGCAGGATTGCGATCGAACGCCTTCTTGATGTCGCCGAGGAAGGCCGAGCGGATGATGCAACCGCCGCGCCAGGTCAGCGCGATGCCCCCGAAGTTGAGGTTCCAGTGGTGCGTGCGGGCCGCGGCCTTCAGCAACTGGTATCCCTGTGCGTAGCTGATGATCTTCGAGGCGTAGAGCGCCTGGCGCAGGTCCTCGACGAAGGCATCGACATCCCCGGCGAATACCGGCAGCGACGGCCTGATCACCTTCGCGGCGGCCGCGCGCTCGTCCTTCAAGGCCGACAGGCAGCGCGCGAACACCGCCTCGCCGATGAGCGTCAGCGGCATGCCGTCATCGAGCGCCGCGCCTACCGTCCACTTGCCCGTGCCCTTCTGGCCAGCGGCATCGAGGATCACGTCGACGACGGCACTGCCGTCCTCGGCGCGATAAGCGAGGATGTCACGCGTGATCTCGATCAGGTAGCTGTCGAGCGGACCCTTGTTCCAGGCCGAGAACACCTCGTGCATGCGATCGTTCGAGAGACCGAGCCCACGCTTCATGAGGTCGTACGTCTCGCAGATCAGCTGCATGTCGCCGTATTCGATGCCGTTGTGGACCATCTTCACGAAGTGGCCGGCGCCGTCCTCGCCCATCCAGTCGCAGCACGCCTCGCCCTCAGGCGTGCGCGCGCAGATCGCCTGGAAGATCGGCTTGATGTGCGGCCACGCGGCAGCGCTGCCACCGGGCATCAGCGAAGGCCCGAGGAGCGCACCCTCCTCGCCGCCGGACACGCCGGAGCCGACGTACAGGAAGCCGAGCGACTCCACCTTGTGGGTGCGTCGGATCGTGTCGGTATAGAGGCTGTTGCCACCATCGATCAGGATGTCACCCGGATCGAGGTGCGGCACGAGCTGGTCGATCAGCTCGTCGACCGCGCTGCCCGCCTTCACGAGCATGACGATCTTCCGCGGCTTCGACAGCGAGGCCGCGAAGCCCGCGAGCGTATCGCTGCCGATGAACCTCTTGCCCGCCGCGCGACCGCTGAGGAAGGACGCCGTCTTGCTCGCGGTGCGGTTGTAGACCGCGACGCTGAACCCCTTGCTCTCCATGTTGAGGGCGAGGTTCTCGCCCATCACGGCAAGTCCGATGAGGCCGACGTCAGCAGGGGTGTTGTTCATGGGTCGTCACGCTTCCAGAAGTACGGTGGCGGGAAGGACCCGCCTGTCGGATCAGCCAGTGCCGGTCTCTCCGGTCACGGGCAGGGATATCGCTGCGGCGCCATCAGGCGTGCGCAGCGGAACGGAACGATAGCGGGGCGCGTCCCGCGCGAGCAGTTCGCCGAGTTCGGACGGGCCGTCGACGTCGAATTCAAGACCGCCGATCCGCAACAGCTCGGCGCCGAGCCCGACCCGGGCCGCTTCGTCCATGTGCAGGAACCGGCTGCCGGGGCCGAACTGGAACCGGAACGGCACCGGGGGCCGCACGTAGAGGGCGTTCGTGCCGGTCCCGGCCGCGTCGGTCGCGAGCGCGAAGCCGCCCCGCCGCCCGCTCTCGACGAGCGTGTCGATGTCGGCCGCGGTGACGAACGGGAGATCCGCGGGCAGGACGACGAGCTCGGTCGCCCCGCGCTGCAACAGCGCCTCGCGGCCCGCTTCGAGTGCCGGATTGAGCCCGCCGCCGGGATCGCCGAGCACGAGGATGTCAGACGGCACCGTGTCGCGTTCGGGACTGACCACCGCGATGTGGTCGACGAGGCGTGCCTCGCGCAGCGCCGCGAGCGCGCGCTCGAGCATCGCCCGCACCAGGATCAGTCTGGAGTCGGCGGCAAGGCGCCCGGCCAGGCGGCTCTTGCACAGGCCGCGGGTCTTGACCGGGACGAGGGCCCAGCAGCCCGACGTCATCGCCGGAATCCGGCGCCCGATGGGGTACGGGTGCCCGCTGGCGGCACCGCCACGGCAGTTCGCGGATCCCCCTCGGTGCACGGGCCGTTCACTCGCACTCCCCTCGTCCGGCGCCAGGCGGGCAGACCCCTCGGATCGGCTCTGCAAGCGCTTGAATATCGTTCAAATTTTTCACACAATGACCCCGAAGTCAAGGCAACGCAGCCGCCGCATCCGGCAGGTGCGGGGCCTCGCCGCAGGGGGGATCGGCACTCGCGACCCAACGGGGTGGCTGGTGCGGCAATCGCAGTCCGAACCAATACGGACCGGGATGGTGGCAAGTGGACAATGAACCCGCAACGAGCACCCCGATCGCCTCGACGAGACTGCGTGGCGACGATCGTCGACGCAAGATCCTGCAGGCGCTGCACGACTGCGTGATCGAGCGGGGCTATGCCAAGACGACCCTTGCCGACGTCGCGCGCGCCGCCGACATGTCGCCGAGCCACCTGCTGTACTACTACGACGGCACCGATGCGATCCTCGCGCAGTACTTCAGCAATGTCGCACAGCGCATCGCCGGCCGACTCGACAGCTTCCGTGCGGAGCCTCCGGACCGGCAGATCGACCTGCTTGCGGAACTGTTCTTCGCCGGCAAGGCGATCAAGCGCTCGGAGGCCGGATTCATGCTCGAATGCTTCGGCGTCGCGGTCCACGACAAGCGCCTGTGGCAGGCCAAGACCGCACTCGACGAGTACTGCAAGGGCTTCCTTCGCCAGCTCTTCGAGCGCTCGCCCTGTGGTGCGGCGAATGCCGGGACGTCGGCCGAGATCGCGTACGCGATGCTGGTCGGCATGCGGACGATGGCCTACTTCGACGAGAAGGCCGGCCCAACCCACGCCCGCACGCTGTTCCAGTCGGCCATGTCGAGTCTCGCCAACCTCGGCCACGTTGCCTGAGCTGCGCCAGTCGTGGCGCAGCGATGTCCCTTCATATAGGTATCGCCCATGACGACCGAATCCCCCGTCCTGCTCGAACGCCGCGGCGCCCTCGCGGTGCTGACGCTCAATCGCCCCACCGTCGGCAATGCGATCGACGTGCCGCTTGCACGCGCGCTGATGGAGGCGGCCCTGGCGTGCGACGAGGACGATTCGATCCGCTGCGTGCTGCTGACCGGCAATGGACGCATGTTCTGTGCCGGTGGTGACGTCGGCGGCTTCGCCAAGGCGGGCGACAACGCCGGCGCGCTCGTCAAGGAAATCACCGGCTACCTGCACGTCGCGATCTCGCGCCTGTCGCGCATGGCCAAGCCGCTCGTCTGCGCCGTCAACGGACCGGCGGCAGGTGCGGGCTTCCCGCTCGCTCTTCTCGGTGACCTCGTCATCGCCGCGAAGTCCGCGCATTTCACGCTCGCCTACACCGCCATCGGCCTCACGCCGGATGGCAGCTCGACATGGCTGCTGCCGCGCCTCGTCGGCCTGCGCCTTACGCAGGAACTGGTCCTGACGAATCGCCGGGTCGCCGCCGAGGAGGCCGTGACGCTCGGCCTCGTCACCCGCGTCGTCGACGACGCCGAACTGGCCGGCGAGGCGGAGAAGCTCGCGACAACCCTCGCGGCGGGTGCCACGCAGGCCTTCGGCGCCGCCCGCCGACTGCTGCTGCAGAGCTTCGAGTCGAGCCTCGAGACGCAGATGGAGCTCGAGTCGCGTACGATCGGCGATGCCGCGCGCACGACGCATGGCCGCGAGGGCATCGCGGCCTTCCTCGGCAAGCGCAAGCCCGAGTTCAAGTGATCCTGCCGGCCGTACGCTGACCCCTCCTGCACGGGGGGGCGGGGTGCGGATCCGCCGCCTCGCGCACGGCGGCAATGACCCGGACTTCACGCGGCGACCCCGACGCACCCGGATTCCTGGCGTCCCACGGGAGCCGCCGATGCATCACGCACGCCCCCTGTCGTAGGATGGGCTACCGCGGTGCATCGCCCCGACACCGCCCCGTCGTTGCGGAGCCCACCATGAAGCGCGCCTGCGGACCCATCCTCTCATTCATCGCCGGCATTGCGCTGGTCACCTGCACGGTGCCGTCGCTGGCGCATGAGCACGGCCCCGCCAGGGAGACGATCAGCGGCGACGTCGGCGTCGTGCACTTCGCGAATTCCGGCCGCCCGGCTGCACAGCCCTCGTTCCAGCGCGGACTCGCCCTACTGCACAGCTTCGAATATGCAGCGGCGCGCAAGCTCTTCCTGGCTGCCGAGAAGGACGATCCCGCCTTCGCGATGGCGGTCTGGGGCGAGGCGCTGACCTACAACCATTCCCTGTGGAACGAGCAGAACACGACGGCCGCCCGCGCGACGCTCGCGAAGCTCGGCGCGACGCCGGAGGAGCGCATCGCGAAGGGCGGGACGCCGCGCGAGCGCGACTACCTCGCCTCGGTCGAGAAGCTGTATGGCCCTGGCGAAAAGAGCGCACGCAACGCCGCCTACAGCGCCGCGCTCCATGACCTTTCCCGCAAGTATCCGGACGACCTGGATGCGCGCGCGCTCTACTCGCTTTCGCTGTTGATGCTGTCGCCCATCCGCAACCACGCAACCTACATGCTGGCAGCAGCCGAAGCGGAAGCCGTCTACGACGTGAACAAGTATCATCCGGGCGGCCTGCACTACATGATCCACGCGTACGACGACCCGACGCACGCGCCGCTCGGGCTGCGCGCCGCGCGCCTGTACGCGAAGGTCGCGCCGGCTGCATCCCACGCACAGCACATGACGACGCACATCTTCTTCGCCCTCGGGCTCTGGGAAGATGCGATTACCGCCAACGAGGCGTCGCTCAGGATCTCGCGTGCCGAGGGCGATCCGAACTACCACTCGTTGCTGTGGCTCGAGTACGCCGACCTGCAGGCGGGCCGGCAGGCAGCGGCGTCGGAGCTCGTGCGCTCGGTCGCGAAGGACGTGGCGACGCGGTCGACGAAGGAAAATCGGCTGCGACTCGCATACGCCCGCGCAGCCTGGCTCGTCGAGACGCGCGGCGCGGGCGGCGCCGATGCGATCGAGCCCGTGGACAGCACGGGGATCGCCTCGATCGGCTACTTCGCCGTGCACGACTATGCCCGGGGCATCGTCGCGGCGCAGGCGGGCGATCTCGCCGCCGCCCGCTCCGCCCTCGCCTCGCTCCAGGCCCGTTGCGACGGGGCTCGCGTCCAGCCACCGGGCGAGAACCCCGCCTGGTACGACGCGATGACGGAGAACGAGCTGGCAGAGTCACGCACGCTCGCCACGGCACTCGAGGGCACCATCCGATTCTACGGCGGGGATCGGGCCGCGGGCATCGCAGGACTGCGCGAGGCCATCGCGACTGCCGCGAAGTTCGAATTCGAGTACGGCCCGCCCTGGTCCGCGAAGCCGCTGGATGAGTTGCTCGGCGAGTTGTTGCTGGCCGCCGGACGCAAGGCGGAGGCCGCCGATGCGTTCCGCGCGACGCTCGCCGCCTTCCCGAACCGTCGCCTTGCGAACGAAGGGCTCTCTGCCGCGACGCAGGCGCCCGGCCCGTGAGGCTCGTCGAGCTGCGACGGGCCGCGGCCGTGCTGATGGGCGTGGCGGCGCTTGCCGCGATGGCTGCGGAGCCTCGTCACACGACGCGGAACGATCTCGTCGGAGCCTGGCACCTCGTCCGGATCGACGTGCAGGGGCCGACCGGGTCGGAAGTCGACCCTTTCTACGGATCGTCGAGCGAAGGCCTGCTCATCTACGACCGCGACGGCTGGTTCAGCGTGCAGATCATGAGCGCGCCGCGCCCGGCGCTCGAGGTGCCCGGCGCCCGCCCGGCGGCGCCAGGCGGCCCTGAAGCCGCGGCCAAGGAAGGCGCGCTCGACTCCTACTACGCCTACTACGGAACATGGACGTTCGACGCCGCCACCTCGACGGTCACGCATCGGGCGACCGGCGCGCTCTACCCTTCGGAATCGAGGGCGTCCTACACCCAGCAGGTGCGGGTCGATGGCAATCGCATGACCTTCACGCGCTCGTCCGGCACGGCTCCCCACCGGATCGTCCAGACCAAGACCTGGGAGCGGGTCCGCCCGACGGCGGCCAGCAAGTCGTAGGGCGGCCGGACGGCAGCCTATCCGGACAGCTGCGCGGCGATCTGTTCGGTCACGGCGGCAGCAAATCCCGCGAGCTGCGCTGCATCCTTCGTCGACACCGGATGGGGCACGACGGCGCAGTGATACCCCGGCATGCCCATGGTCGCCGCGAACGCCGCGATGTGGCCGGTGAACACGTCGCTGATAAGCACCGTCGCAGGCACGCCCGCATCCTCCATCCGCAGCGCGTCGGCAAGGCTGCATGCGGAACACGCGCCGCAGTCACCGAGACCCGCGATCACCGCATCCGAGGTCGCCGCGATGTCAGCGACCTCGGCGTCGTCGAGGACGCGGGACGCGGTGCCCTTCGACACGATGCGGATGGTCTCGAGACCGCAGCGTACCCTGAGCCCGTCGGCGATCAGCTGCAGCAGTTCACGCGCCCGCGGCTTGCCGTTGTCGACGAGCGTGAGCCGCGTCGAGGGACCGAGTGGGCGACGCGATGCAAGCGCACGACCGACCGGCGGTGGCTCGTCCGGGAGCGTCGGATCGACGAGTTGGATCATCGTCATTTCAGGCCTCCGCAGCAGGACCGGCCAGGCCCATCGGCAGCGCGCACCCGTCGGGGCCGCAGTCCGGGAGCGCCTCGCCGGGCACCCGGACGCGCCGGACGACTGCGCGCGAATGCAGGGTCGGCGCCCAGGTCGGCAGGTAGGCAGACCAGCCCGCACCGGGGCCGCCCGCCGTCACGAGAATGATGTCCTCGACCGAGCGGAACGTCGCGATCCGGCCATCCGGACCGACGGACATGTCGTGCTGCGCGCCCCGCTCGAGATGGATACCTCCCGCCGCTAGTTCCCCAGGCAGGACTCGACTGTGCCGGTGCAGGTATTCCCGCGCCTGCTGCTGCGTCCAGCCCGCCTGCCGGATCGCGAGCGCGTGTTCGTGGCCGAGCACGACGACGCACTGCCCGCCCTTGCCGACGATGAAGGACGACGCGGTCTTCATCTGCACGACGAAGGACGCCAACACATCCTCGGGTCGCTCGCTCAGCTGGTTCGCGACCTGTCGCGGCCCTTCGGTCCCGATGACGGTGACGGTCGTGTCGCCAGGCGAATAGCCCTGCTGGACGCGCAGCGGCAACCAGGGGAGCGGCGGGGCGTCCTCGACGAAGCAGAGCGTGAACTTCCCGGGGTGCCCGATCGAGGTGGCATCCAGGCGGCCGGTCTTTGCACCGAGGGCGTTGCTGGCGACGAGCCGAAGCGCGCGACCGATCGTCGCGTTCGCACGGTTCCCCGTGCCAAGTGCGTTGTGCTTGCCGTTCATGCCGACGGCCTCCGCCATCGGCCCGCTGAAGATCACGCAGATCGCCGCGCCACCGGTGCTCGTCGTCACCGTATTGAGCTTGAACGCGGGATCGAGCGTCGCCTCGAGCGCGGCCAGCACGAGCGGGAAGTATTCAGGCCTGCACCCTGCCATCACCGCGTTCGCCGCGGCGATGCCGGCCGTGATCAGTCGCCGACGCTCGGGCACCGCACCCAGGACGTGCTCCGCGTCGATTGCCGCGGCCGCGAGCATCGACGACACCCGGTCCCGGGTCGGCGGCACGACCGGCAGCCCGTCCGTCCACCCCTGCGCATAGGCGTACTCGATCGCTTCGCAATCCTCGACCGAGATCAAATCCGCCAAGGTCCGCTCCTCGTGCCATGAGCGCCTACGCCAGGCGCACCCCGTTCCATTCGCCTAGATGCCGTCGCGTACGACGCCTTCGGTGGCACTCGCCTCGACGACCGTCAGGGTCGCCATGTTCACGATCCGCCTCACGGTCGTCGACGGCGTCAGGATGTGCGCCGGCGCATTGCAGCCGAGCAGGATCGGGCCGATCGCGATGCCGTTGCCAGCCGCGGTCTTCAGCAGGTTGTAGGAGATGTTCGCGGCGTCGATGTTCGGCATGACGAGGAGGTTCGCCGATCCCTTGAGCGTCGAATCGGGCAGGATCGAGTGGCGCACCGATTCATCGAGCGCGGTGTCGCCATGCATCTCGCCGTCGACCTCCAGCTCCGGGGCCCGCTCGCGCAGCAGCGCGAGCACCTCGCGCATCTTGAGCGCCGACGGCGCATCGCTGCTGCCGAAGTTCGAATGCGACAGGAGCGCGGCCTTCGGCTGGATGCCGAAGCGGCGGATTGCCGCGGCCGCCATGATCGTGATCTCGGCGAGTTCCGCGGCGCTCGGGTCCACGTTGACGTGCGTGTCGACGATGAATACCTGGCGGCCGGGAAGGATCAGCGCATTCATCGCCGCGTACGCGATGCACCCCTTGCGGCGCCCGACCGCAGCGTCGATGTATCGCAGGTGCCGATGCGTGTTCGGGAACGTTCCGCAGATGAGGCCGTCCACCTCGTGCTTGCGCAGGAGCATGGCCGAGATCAGCGTCCCGCGCCGGCGCATCTCGATCTTTGCGTACTGCTCCGTGACGCCGTCGCGCTTGCGCAGGTCGTAGTACTCCTTCCAGTATTCCCGGTAGCGCGGATCGCTCTCGGTGTCGACGACCTGGAACTCGTGCCCGAGTCGGGCCCGCAGACCAAGGTCGGCCATGCGCTTGCGGATGACCTCGGGCCGGCCGACGAGGACGGGGCGGGCGATCTCCTCGTCCACGAGGATCTGGGCCGCCTGCAGCACGCGGCGGTCCTCGCCCTCGGCGAACGCGATGCGCTTGTGCGCCGGATCGATCTTGCGCGCGATCGCGAAGAGCGACTTCATCAGCGTTTCGCTCTGGTAGACGAACTGCTGGAGCTGGTGCTTGTAGACCTCGAAATCCTTGATGGGGCGCTGCGCGACCCCCGAGGCCATCGCCGCTCGCGCGACCGCGGGTGCGATCTTGGTCATCAGGCGCGGGTCGAAGGGCTTCGGGATGATGTATTCGCTGCCGAAGGACACGGACTTGATGCCGTACGCGCTCGCCACGACGTCGCTCTGCTCCTGGTGCGCGAGCTCGGCGATCGCGTGGACCGCCGCGATCTCCATCTCGCGCGTGATCGTGGTCGCGCCGACGTCGAGCGCACCCCTGAATATGTAGGGGAAGCACAGGACGTTGTTGACCTGGTTCGGGTAGTCACTGCGCCCGGTTGCGATGACGGCATCGGGGCGTACCTTGCGAGCGACTTCCGGCATGATCTCGGGGACCGGGTTCGCGAGCGCGAAGATCAGCGGATGCGGCGCCATCGTCGCGAGCCATTCGCCGTGCAGCACGCCACCCGCGGAGAGGCCGAGGAAGATGTCGGCGTTGGCCAGGACCTCCGGCAGCGTCCGGGCATCGGTCGGCTGAGCGAAGCGCTGCTTCTTCTCGTCCATCAGCTCGACCCGGCCTTGATAGACGACGCCGGCGAGGTCCGTCATCCACACGTTGCCGACCGGCAGCCCCAGGTCGACGAGCAGTTCGACGCAGGCGAGGGCCGCGGCGCCGGCGCCGCTGACGACGAGCTTCATGTCGGCGAGCGACTTGCCGACGGCCTTGGCGCCGTTGATGACCGCGGCGCCGACAATGATCGCCGTGCCGTGCTGGTCGTCGTGGAAGACCGGGATCTTCAGCCGCTCACGCAGCTTGCGCTCGATGTAGAAGCACTCGGGCGCCTTGATATCCTCAAGGTTGATGCCACCGAAAGTCGGGGCGAGCGAGGCGATGATGTCGATCAGGCGATCGGGATCCCGCTCGTCGATCTCGAGGTCGAACGCGTCGATTCCCGCGAACTTCTTGAACAGAACGGACTTGCCTTCCATCACCGGCTTCGCGGCATCCGGGCCGATCGCGCCGAGGCCGAGCACCGCCGTGCCGTTCGTCACGACGCCGATCAGGTTGCCGCGGGCAGTGTAGCGATAGGCGTTGGCCGGATCCTTGACGATCTCCTCGCACGCCGCGGCCACGCCGGGGGAGTACGCGAGCGACAGGTCATGCTGGTTCAGCAACGGCTTGGTGGCGGTGACCGAGAGCTTTCCGGGCGTCGGAAACTCGTGGTAGTTGAGGGCAGCCTGGCGATGTTCCGGAGAACTCGACGGGCTCGGTTTGCGCGACTCAGTCATGCTGGACCTGCGACAGGGGCTAGCCTGCACTATGCATGAAGGACTGGATCTTCATGGTCATGCGTACAAGTTTGGCGATGTCGGGGCGTGATGTCGATGCGCGACGGTGATTTTGCCGGCGGTTTGTGCGTTGGCGATCGATTGTCGAGCGCGGTATGC
>CAISEB010000005.1 GCA_903884235.1 uncultured Pseudomonadota bacterium | reverse complement strand
GAAACGTCCGCGAACAGGGTCTTCGCAGGGTCGCACCGGCGCTTGCCGAAGTCGAAATCGAGACCAGACAAAGTCACGATTTATCCTAAACGGATCAATCATTTATGGGCGCGCCGCCCACTAACGTCCGGACACTACTGATGTTTGATATCGAACTGACCCGCCCGCACGTCTTCTTCAGAATGCTGCCACCAGCCGCCGCAGCCGTTGTTGCGCCAGCAGAGCGGGATCTGGGCCAGACGAGCAGGACGTTCGACATGCCCCCCCGAGACACGCCAGCAGCGATTGCCAGCAAGGCCAGCCCTCCGGTCGAGGTGCTGGTCATCCAGAGCGATCCGGCCGGGGCGCGCTCCGTGCAGGCGCTCCTCTCCGGCACCCCCGTCGGTCCGTTCCACGTCACCTGGGCGCGCAGCTGCGCGGACGGGGTCGAGCACCTCAGGCTCGCGGCGGCCACGCCGCGCAAGGGCGTCGAGATCGCGGCGGTGCTGGTGGACCTGTTCCTCTCCGACAGCCAGGGCGTGGACACCTTCAACCGCATCTACGCCGCCGCCCCGCTGACGCCGATCCTCATCCTCGCGCCGGGTGCCCACGAGGAAGTCGCGAAGCTCGCGGTGCAGCGCGGTGCGCAGGACTACCTGCTGACCGAGCGCCTGACCGAGAACCTGCTGCCCAAGGTCGTCGGCAGCATGGTCGAGCGCGCCCGGATCGCGAACACGCTCTTCATGGAACAGGATCGTGCGCGCGTGACGCTGAACTCGATCGGCGACGGCGTGATCAGTTCCGACGTCGACGGGCGCATCACCTACCTGAACGCGGTCGCGGAGCGCATGACCGGCTGGACCTGCCAGGAATCGATGGGCCGGCCGCTGGAGGAGGTGCTGCACATCGTCGATGGCAAGACCCGCGCGCGCATCCACAATCCGCTCGCCGTCGCGATGCTCGAGAACCGGGTTGGCGGGCTCGTCCCGGACGCCGTGCTGATCCGCCGCGACGGGTTCGAGATCGCGCTCGAGGACTCGGTGGCCCCGATCCACGATCGCATGGGTGGCATCGCCGGCGCGGTCATGGTCTTCCGCGACGTCGGAGCCGCCCGCGAGAAGTTCGAGCAGCTCGACCACCAGGCCCACCACGACGCGCTGACCAACCTGTCCAACCGGTTCCTGCTGCACGACCGGCTGCGCCAGGCCATCACGATGGCGAAACGCCACGTCGAGAAGACCGCCGTGCTGTTCGTCGACGTCGACCATTTCAAGGAAATCAACGACCGGCTCGGCCACGAGATCGGCGACCGGCTGCTGCAGTCGGTCGCGGGGCGCCTGTCGGACAGCGTCCGCGAATGCGACACGGTCAGCCGCATCGGTGGCGATGAATTCATCGTGCTGCTGACGGAGGTCGCGACCGCCACCGATGCCGCCGTCAGTGCCGATCGGATCCTCGTCAGCATCGGCGCCGTCCACCAGATCGACGCCCACGAGCTGCATGTCACGGCGAGCATCGGCATCGCCCTGTATCCGGACGACGGCGACAGCGCCGAGGCCCTGGTCAGCCGCGCCGATGCCGCGATGTACAAGGTGAAGGCGGGCGGCCGGAATGGCTACCAGTTCTACGGCACCGAGCCGTTGCGCCAGGGCCAGGCGCGGTCGGTGAGCGCGGCCTGATCGCGCGCTCCGGGCGCCGGATGCGCCCCTCCCGGCGCCGTCCCGTCGCGACGGGACGGCCCCAACGGACGTGATCGCGGCGGCGACCCGCCGCGCCGCGCTCAGACGCGATTGCCGCGGATCACGCGCAGCACGATCACGATCAGTGCGATCACCAGCAGCACGTGGATGAAACCGCCCATCGTGTACGAGGTGACGAGGCCGAGCAGCCACAGGACGATGAGGACGACGGCGATGGTCTCGAGCATGGGGGTCTCCAGGAGGGGAAGCGGGGCCGATGCCGCCAGGCCTGCATGCGCAGGGATTGTCGATACCAGCCGCCGCGCCGCTCGCGCCCCCCGCCCCGGGCACGGGGCGTGGGGCGGGGGTGCGAGGCACGCGATGCGTGTGCCGCGATCCTGCCACCACCCTCGCATGCGGACTGTGCGCTCGCGTACCAAGCCGGCGTGAGCCCGTGCCGATGGCGGTGAAGGCGCCGGTACCCGCGCGCGATGCCGCGGGGCAATGTCGGTCATCGCACGGTGCCGGGCCGCGCGTCGTGGGACTCTGCATGGGCTCACCGAGGACGACCTCGCGGTGCACGGATCGGATCGCGATCGCGGTGGCCGCCCTCGGAGCCCGACATCTCCGGCACTCGCCGGCGCACAACTTGGACCCGTCTCCCGCGCGGCAGCAGCCGCAGACTGGCACACACCCCGCAGGTGCAGATCCCATGAATGACTTTACAACTGTATTCCAGAACCAGAAGCCGGCCGCCGCGGCGCTGATGGTCCTGTCGCTGGCGCTCGCCGGTTCCGCGTTCGCCGCGGATCCCGTCGCGAACGACGCCGGCGTCGCGTCCGAGCCGATGGTCGCGGCGACCAACGTCAGCGTGAAGACCGTGACGACGACCGTCTCGAGCGGCGACGCGGCGGACGAGAAGCGCATCAGCAAGTTGCATGACCGCCTGAAGATCACCGCGCAGCAGGAAACGCTCTGGGGCACGGTCGCCGACACCATGCGGGCGAGCGACGACCGCATCGAGGCGCTCTCGAACAAGCGGCACGAGCGCGTGGCGACGATGACCGCGGTCGAGGACCTCGCCTCGTACGGCGAAATCAGCCAGGCGCACTCCGAGAGCGTCAAGGCGCTCCACGCCTCCTTCGTGCCGCTCTATGACGCGATGTCGTCGGCGCAGAAGGCCAATGCCGACGAGGTGTTCCGCAGCACCGTGACCAAGGGCCACAAGAAGGCGCCCTGAATCGGGGCCCGCTCGATGCCCGGTCGCATGTCTCACAATTTCGGTGGCGCATTATGAATTCTCGAACACAACTCGATAGGACGCCGCGCACGGGCGGCATCGCCGCACTGCTGGTGCTCGGTGCCTGCGTGGCCGGGCTGCTGGTGCCGGCCGTGTCCTCGGCCGACGAGGGTCGGCGGGACCGGCGGGGCGAGCAGCAGCAGCGGCAGCACCGCCCGATGCGCCACCGCTACCCGGTCTACGTGCCGCCGCCCATCTACTACCCGCACTACGAGTCGCCCGGCATCCGCATCGTCATTCCGTTCGACCTGCGCTGAGGCGGCGCCGCGCTCGGTCCGTCGGCCTCGCCGGTGGGCCTTGGGGCGGCGCAGGCCGGCGCAGGCTCATGAACCGGGTTGCCCCCCCCGTGCCGTGCGGCCCGGGGCGGCGCCGGGCCCCGGCCGGCGCGCAATCCCCGCGCCCGAGGTTCACGCCGGACCGAATCAGTGGGACCATAGCCGGCGGGTATCGGGTGCGGGCGCGGGGTGCGGCCGGCCGGGAGCCCCGGAGTTCCCATGATTCTGGTGACGGGCGGCGCGGGCTTCATCGGCAGCAACTTCGTGCTCGACTGGTTCGCGCGGCATGACGAGGCCATCGTCAACCTCGATGCGCTGACCTACGCCGGCAACCTCGCCAACCTCGCCTCGCTCGTCGGCGATCCCCGGCACCTGTTCGTGCGCGGCGATATCGGCGACCGGGCGCTCGTGGATGCGCTGCTCGCGACGCATCGGCCCCGGGCCGTGCTCAATTTCGCGGCCGAGAGCCACGTCGATCGCAGCATCCATGGCCCGGAGGATTTCGTGCAGACGAACATCGTCGGCACGTTCCGCCTGCTCGAGGCGCTGCGCGCGTACCACGCGACGCTCGAGGGCGCGGCGCGCGATGCGTTCCGCGTGCTGCACGTGTCGACGGACGAGGTCTACGGGTCGCTGGCGCCCGACGCACCGGCCTTCTCGGAGACCCACCGCTACGAGCCGAACAGCCCGTACTCGGCCAGCAAGGCCGCGAGCGACCACCTCGTGCGCGCCTACCACCACACCTACGGGCTGCCGGTCCTGACGACCAACTGCTCGAACAACTACGGCCCGTACCAGTTTCCCGAGAAGCTGATCCCGCTCGTGATCCACAACGCGCTCGCCGGCAAGCCGCTGCCGGTCTACGGCGACGGTCGCCAGGTGCGCGACTGGCTGTACGTCGGTGACCACTGCGCCGCGATCCGCCGGGTCCTCGAGGCCGGCCGACTCGGCGAGACCTACAACATCGGCGGCTGGAACGAGCAGGCCAACCTCGAGGTCGTCGGCACGCTGTGCCGGATGCTCGACGGGCTGGCCGCGCGCGCGGACGGCGCCTCCTACGCCTCCCAGATCGAGTTCGTGCGCGACCGACCCGGCCACGACCGGCGCTATGCGATCGACGCGCGCAAGATCGAGCGCGATCTCGGCTGGCGTCCGGCGCAGACCTTCGCGAGCGGCATCCAGCGGACCGTCGAGTGGTATCTCGCGCACGGCGACTGGGTGCGGTCGGTCACGAGCGGCAGCTACCGCGAGTGGGTCGGCGCGCACTACGGGCAGGGCGCCTAGCATGCGCGTGCTGCTGCTCGGCGCCGGTGGCCAGCTCGGCCGGGAGCTCGCCCGCACGCTCGCCCCGCAGGTCGACCTCGTCGCGCTCGACCGCCGCAGCGCCGACCTCGCGGATCCGGTGTCGCTGGTCGGCGCGATCGGCCGCGTGCGGCCGGCGGCGATCGTCAACGCCGGCGCATACACGGCGGTCGATCGCGCCGAGTCCGACGGTCCGATTGCCCACGCCGTCAACGCCGTCGCGCCGGGGATCCTCGGCGCCGAGGGCAGGCGCCTCGGCGCGCTGGTCGTGCACTACTCGAGCGACTACGTCTTCGACGGCCGCAAGGACGGCTGGTACGACGAGGCCGATCCGACCGCGCCGCTGTCGGTGTACGGTTGCACCAAGCGCGACGGCGAGCTCGCGCTCGCCGCGAGCGGCGCGCACCAGGTGACGCTGCGCACCAGCTGGGTGGTCGGCCGTGGCGGCGGCAACTTCGCGCGCACGATGCTGCGCCTCGCGCGGGACCGCGACCGGCTGCGCGTGGTCGCCGACCAGCACGGCGTGCCGACGCCGACGACGCTGCTGTCGCGGGTCACGGCCGACCTCCTGGTCCGGTTCTCGCGCGGCGGCGCGGCGGCGGTGCCGCCCGGCCTCTACCACCTCGTGCCGGGCGGCGAGACGACCTGGCACGGCTACGCGCGCCACGTCCTCGAGCAGGCGGAGGCCGCCGGCATCGCGCTCAGGGTCGCCGCCGCCGCAATCGAGCCGATCGCGACGGCCGACTACCCGACGCCGGCGCGGCGGCCGGCGAATTCCCGACTCTCGACGCGGCACGTCGCCGCCACCTTCGGGCTCGCGCTGCCGACCTGGCAGGAGGCGCTCGCCGAGGTGCTCCCCGACATCCTCCAGGAGGAGAAGGCGATCCCATGACGAACCGCAAGGGCATCATCCTCGCCGGCGGCTCCGGCACGCGCCTCTACCCGGTGACGCTCGCGGTCTCCAAGCAGCTGCTGCCGATCCACGACAAGCCGATGATCTACTACCCGCTGAGCACGCTGATGCTGGCGGGCATCCGCGAGATCCTCGTGATCTCGACGCCGCAGGACACGCCGCGCTTCCAGCAGCTGCTCGGCGACGGTCGCCAGTGGGGGCTCGAGTTCAGCTACGCGGTGCAGCCGAGCCCGGACGGGCTCGCGCAGGCGTTCGTGATCGGCCGCGACTTCGTCGGTGGAGACCCGTCGGCGCTGGTGCTCGGCGACAACATCTTCTACGGGCACGAGTTCGCCGATGACCTCGTCGCCGCCGGAGCCGCGACGCGCGGTGCCACGGTGTTCGCGTATCACGTGCACGATCCCGAGCGCTATGGCGTCGTCGAGTTCGATCGCGCACGGCGCGCGGTCAGCCTCGAGGAGAAGCCGAGGCAGCCGAAGTCGAACTACGCGGTCACCGGCCTCTACTTCTACGACAACCAGGTGCTCGACATCGCCCGCGACCTCAAGCCCTCGCCGCGCGGCGAGCTCGAGATCACCGACGTCAACCGCGCCTACCTCGAGCGCGGCGAGCTCGCGGTGAAGGTGCTGGGACGCGGCCATGCCTGGCTCGACACCGGCACGCACGAGAGCCTGCTCGAGGCGAGCCAGTTCATCGCGACGATCGAGCGCCGCCAGGGCCTCAAGATCGCCTGCCCCGAGGAGATCGCCTGGCGGCTCGGGCACATCGACGGCGACCAGCTCGAGCGGCTCGCGGCGCCCATGGCGAAGAACCCGTATGGCCAGTACCTGAAGGGGCTGCTGGGCGGGGGCGAGCTGCGATGAACGCGGTGCCGACGGCGCTCGCGGGCGTCTACGCGATCGAGCCGAAGGTCTACGGCGACGATCGCGGCTACTTCTACGAGAGCTTCAACGCCGCGCGCTTCGCCGCGCTCACCGGCGCCGCGGTCGAGTTCGTGCAGGACAACCACTCGCGCAGCGCGCGCGGGGTGCTGCGCGGCCTGCACTACCAGGCGGCGCCGCGCGCCCAGGGCAAGCTCGTCCGGGTCGTCGCGGGCGCGGTGTGGGACGTCGCGGTCGACCTCAGGCCGGAGTCACCGACCTGCGGGCGCTGGATCGCCGAGGAGCTGAGCGCCGCGAACCGGCGCATGCTGTGGATCCCTGCCGGCTTCGCGCACGGCTTCCTCACGCTCGAGGACGGCACCGAGTTCCTCTACAAGACGACCGACTACTGGTCGCCCGCGCACGAGCGCTGCATCGCGTGGAACGATGCGGACCTCGGCATTCCGTGGCCGCTGTCTGGGGCGCCCACGCTGTCGCCGAAGGACGCCGCGGGCACGGCCTTTCGCGACCGCGGCGCCTGATGGCGCCGCCGCGTGGCGAGCGCTAGCGCCAGCAGCCGCTCGTGTCGGTCGGCGTGCGCTGGCCCTGGTCGTTGATCGTCAGCGTCAGGCACGCCGCCTTGTCCTTGGTCTGCGTGCCCGTCGCCGTCGCCGTCGCCGCGTAGGACGTCGCGATGTTGGCGGTCGAGCCGGCGACGACCGTCAGGTTGTAGAAGCCGCTCGTCGTCGTCGCCAGCAGCCCGAGGCCGTTCGGCGGCGCGGTCGCAACCGCGGTCGTGTAGGTGTTGTTCTGCAGGAAGAACTTCTCCTCCGCGACCTGGATCTTGAGCAGCATCGTCTCGCCGTCGATGCGGTTGGCCCGCAGCGTGTACGAGCGGTAGCTCGTGATCGCGATGCTGGAGAGGATCGCGACCACCGCCAGCGTCACCAGCAGCTCGATCAGGGTGATACCCGCGCTCAGCTTCCTCATGGGGCGTCCACCTCGTTCCAGTAGGTCTTGATGCGGCTCTGGAAGTTGTGGCACGCGCCGAGTACCTCCACGCCGGACATGCACATCACCGGGCTCTGCGAGTTGGTCGGCAGCGCGTTGCCGTTGGCGTCCGTCGCCGGCGTCGGCGCCGGGAACAGGAATGCCAGCGACGGTGCGATGCCGGTCTGCGCGAGGGTGGTGACGCGGTCGGCGGCGGTCGTGTTGTTCTGGTTGTTCAGGTTCGCGACCGGGCTGCCGTCGAACACGCTGATCGCGTAGAACCGGTTGACGCCGAGGACCGGCTGGCAGGTCGCCGCACCGCCGTTGCCGGCGCCGGGCGTGTAGGTGGTGAACAGGATCGCGTTGTTGAACGTCGAGGCCGACGAGAGCACCTTCTCGCCCTTCCAGGTGGCCGGCGAGCCCGCCACCTCGAGCAGCAGCTTCCAGCCGTTGGCGACCTGCGACAGCGTCGGCGTGAGCACGTTGGTGATGTCGGTCAGGTTCGAGTCCTGGATCGGCGTGATGGCGTTGTAGGCCGCCTGGCTGAGCGCAGTGAACGGGTTGAAGTCGCGGATCGCGTACATGCGGTCCTGCACCGTCGTGTCGAGCGGGTGGCCGCGGTAGCCGGAGCCGATCGCGATGTTCATGAACTCCGGCTGGCCGCGCTTCTGCGCGACCGAGATGTCCGGCGTGTTGTAGAAGCGGCGCGCGTCGGCGACGGCCGGGGTGGCGATGTCGTGCGCGCCGAGCGAGGCGATCACGCCACCCGTGACGAGCGACGCCTTCGGCTGCCCGTTCCAGATGTCGAAGCGCCACAGCTGGCCCGCCATGTCGCCGACGTACATGCGATCGGCGAAGCCGTCGCCGTTCGTGTCGAGCACGGCGACGTCCGCGGTGATCGCGTGGTCCATGCGCGCCAGCTTCAGGTCGGCCGTGCTGCCGGTGGCGGTACTGCCCGCGCTCCATAGCAGGTTGCCCGACACCGCGTCCACCATGTAGATGCTGTTGCCGACCGAGTCGGACGGCAGGTAGGTGCCGACGACGGTCTGCGTCTCCTCGGTCTGGTCGTAGCCGCCGGCGAAGATCAGCACCAGCTTCTGCACGCTGGTCTGCGTACCGCCGCCGACATTGACCTTGGCGATCACCGGGTTTGACCAGGCCTGGCCGATGCCGGTCAGCGTCGCGGGGCCGATCGACCACATGTACTTCGGGTTGTTGCGGTCGGTGACGTCGATCGCGTAGTAGTTGCTGCCGCCGCGGCCCTGGCCGAAGTAGATGATGACCCGGTCACCGGCCGCCGGGTCGACGATGCCGTCGCCGTTGACGTCGTACTTGAGTACGCGCACCGAGCCGTCGAGCATGTAGTGCTTGCCCGGGTACGCCGAGTTGAAGTACACGCCCTTGATCATGCCGAGCACGTCCTGCGGGATGAACGCCCACAGCTCGTGGCCGTCCTTGGTGCTGATCGCGTGCAGGAAGCCGTCGTTCTCGGCCGCGTAGATGACGCCGTCGGTGACGTCCGGCGAGCCGGTCGTGCCGCCATAGATGACCGCGGCGGGCTGCGCGTGCAGCGGATCGCCCATCGCGTGGCGAGACTCGTTGGTGATCCCGTTGCCGTTCTCGTCCTTGAGGTCCTCGCCGCGCAGGTAGTTGATCAGCGCGTCGTGGGTCGCGGCCGTCGTGACGTTGAGTTCGGTCAGCGTCAGGTTCGGGTTGGTCAGGCTGACCGCGTAGTTGTCGCTCGAGGTCAGGTTGACGGGTGAGCCGGGGTTCGCGCCGACGTAGGTGTACAGGTTGCGGTGCGGGGTCGCCGACGGATCCCAGCTCGGGATCTGCTGCGCGGCACCGCCGGCCGGGATCGTCGCGCCGTCCGCGGCGCTCGACCAGATGCTCTGCGCGCTCGACTTGAAGAACCCGGTCGCGGGGTCGACGGCCGGCAGTCCGTTGGCGTCGGTGATCACCCCGTTCGACATCAGGTAGTGCTTGACGTTGCCGGGCCAGTGGAAGTTCGGGCTCGGCTGGAACACCGACACGTACAGGTCGTTCAGCGTCTGCGTGCGGTTGAAGGCGTTGACCGCGACGGTCGGCGCCGTGAACGTGGTCGACACCTGCAGGATATTGCTGACGATCGAGGTCAGTGCCTGCTGCAGCGTCGACAGGTCGCCCGCGGTGAACGCCTGGCCGCCGCCGCGCGAGGCGGCGGCCTGCAGGTAGCTGAAGCCCGAGGCGACGTCGCTGCCGAAGCCGATGAAGTAGCTCTGCACGTTCTGCTGGCCGGCCAGCGTGGGGCTGAGGTCCGAGTTGAACATGTACTGGGTGAGCGCGCCGAGGCACTGACCGTCCGTCCCCCAGGACGCGTCGCAGGCGCCGCCGAGCGCGGCTTCGTTCGGCAGCGCCTGGATCAGCGGGGTGGCCTGGCCGTCGTTGGTCGGCAGGCCGTCGGTCAGGTAGACGACGAAGTTCTTCTGGCAGGAGTACTGCATCGGCGTCTGGTACTGGTTGCTCGTGATGACGTTGCCAACGCGCGAGCCGGCGACCGACTTGGTCGCCGTGGTCGTGCCGGTGTTGCCGTAGAGCACCGCGCCGCCGCTGAAGTAGCGATATGCCTCGAACATCGTCTCCGACAGCGGCGTGTGGCCGTTGGCGGAATAGCCGTTCAGCGCGGCGAGCAGGCCCGCGCGGCTCGTGGCGATCGGCGAGATCGGGAACACGACGCGGCCGCCCTGCGTGTCGGCGTCGGTGCTGTTGCTGTTGCCGTTGCCACCGCCGCTGCTGACGTCCTCGTTGTAGCGCATCAGGCCGATGTTGACGTTGTTCAGCGAATTGATCAGCGTCGTCGCGGCCTGCTGCACGATCGAGAGGCGCGTGCCGAGCACGGTCAGCGGCGAGAAGTTGTAGTAGTTGAGGTAGTTGCCGCTGTAGAGCGTGTAGTTCGGCGTCAGGCCGGTGGTCTTCGCCCAGTAGCTCGAGGAGGCCGTCGGGGTGAGCTCGTTGGCCGCGACCGTCCCGGTGTAGTTGTTCGGGTACGGCCCGACGCCGTTCTGGTAGTCGAGGAGGCACTCGACGTCGGTGTAGCCGGAGGCCGCGCCCGAGGAGTTGGTCGGGTTCTTGAGCGTCGTCTGCCACGAGTACTTGCCGCTGCTCGCGGTCAGCTTCCACTGGATCAGCGTGTCGCCGTCGTAGATGCCACCCGCCGAGCCCGCGCTCGAGGCCATCACGCTCTGGGCGGCCGCGCACTTCAGGTACGACGCCGGGAACGAAGAGGTCGTGGAGCTGCAGCTCGGGATGTTGCCGCCGGACGCCACGAAGTAGATGAGCGTGGGGTCGCAGGCGACCGCGGCCTGCCGGCCGCTCGCCGCCTGGCCGGGGTAGGTGATCGTCGGGTCGTAGGGCGGGCGGGTCGTCACCTGCGTCGACATGCTGCCGGACGTGTCCAGGATGAACATGATGTTCGGGCCGATCGTGCCGCCCGAGGCGGCCGAGAAGATCTCCGAGTCATCCGCCTGCGCGGGGCCGGCGATGGCGACAATCAGCAGGCTGCACAGCAGGGCGAGCAGCGGGGTCTTGAAGGGCTTCATGGCTCGTCCTCGGTCGGTTTCAGCGGTTCTTGGAACGGGCCGGGGGTGCGACGTCGAGGACGATGCGCAACACGACCGGATTCTTCAGGTCTGCAAAGACCGTCATCGAGGCCGGGTGGCCGGGATCGATCAGGGACTTGAACTCGGCGAAGGTCAGCGGCGTGCGGCCGGCGAAATAGCGGGTCGCGCCATTGACCTGCAGGCGCTCGGCACGGCACTTGGCGCACATGTTGACGGTGATCGTGCTGTCCGGGCCGGTGGGCAGCAGCGAGACCGCGGTGCCGGTCTCGATGGCCCGCTCGATGCCGACCAGCCGGTCGTTCGAGACCTCGCGCGGCACCGGGATCTCGGCGTGCGCGACCTCGAGCGCGGTGAGGCCGAGGAGGGCGGTCAGCAATAGCGTCGCGGTTTTCATGGTCAGCTCCGAAGGTCGGTCACAGGCCGCCGGGGCCGGTGACGATGAGGGAATTCGGCGCGATCACCGCGACGCCCTGGTTGTGGGTCGTCGCGGCGTTGCGCACCGAACTGCCGGTGCTCTGCACCTCGAAATGGTAGGTCGAGAACGCGTTCCAGCTGGCGCCGAAGATCGTGCCCTGCGGCGCGCCGTTCAGCTGCGTCTGGACGCGCACCGCGTAGGTGTCGGTCGCGGCGCCCGGCACGACGCCTGCGCTGTTCGACGCCGCGACGTTCGGGTCGAACGCGCCGAGCGCGACGGCCTGCTCGATGCCGACCTCGGCCGCGCCGAACGCCTTCTGGCGGTACTGCTCGTTGCCGACCATGATGAAGCCGAGGCCCGCCGAGCGCATGCCGGCGACCGCGATCAGCATCAGCAGCGTCAGCAGGATCAGCGCGACAGGCAGCGCGGCGCCGCGCTGGCTCCGGGACGGGCAGGGGTGGCGGTTCGGCATGGCGGTCAGGTCCCGAGCGAGTTGCGGACCATCACGGTCCGCGAGACGAGCAGGCGGCGGAAGCTGTCGTTCGGCTGGAACGCGCAGGCGGCCGAGTTGGCGGCGGTCAGCGAGTTCACGGTGCAGGCGAGCGTGCGGTTGGCATAGACGTAGGTGCGGCTGTCGGTGAAGCCCGGGTCGCGCGTGTCCGAGCGCAGCAGCACCCAGATGCGCACCGAGACGATCTGCGCCGTCGCCGGCAGGGCCGCGGCGGCGACCGGGTTGACGTACTGGGTGGCGACACCGGAGGTGCCCGTCGGGTCGATGCCGAACTGCACCTGCAGGTCCTCGACCCCCGGCAGGATCTCCTCGTCCTGGAAGGTCGGCACCGGCGGCGCCGTGCCGACGTTGTTGAGCGACTTGCGCCACAGCGTCGGGAAGTTGGCCGTGGTCGAGGAGTCCTGGGCGACGTAGTAGGCGTGCACGACGAGGTCGCGCACCGTGCCGATCGGCGCCGGGTTGCAGCCCGAGGCGTCGTTGACGAGCGAGGCCGAGAGCCGCGTCGAGCACACGCGCAGCGGGCCGACGGTCGCGTTGGCGACGGGGCTTGCGATGAACGAGGCGCGGCGCACCGTGAGCGTGTCGGCCGAGGGCATCGCGCGGCCGTTGTACGCCGCGCAGACGAGGTTGTAGGCGTCGTTCGAGCCCTCGAGCGTGGTGGTCAGGTCGACGCTGAAGTTGGTGCCGCAGCTGGTGGCGGCGCCGCCGGCGAGCGCGGTGGCCGCGGCGCTGGTCTGGGAGACGGCACCGATCAGGCCGACGGAGCCCTTGGTCCAGCCCCAGTAGCTCGCCATGCGCGCGTCCGGCTCGAGCACCGAGAACACGTAGCGGGCGTTCTCCTCGAGGCGCGAGGATGCCTCGTGGATGTTGTAGGTCTTGGTGCTGTCCGAGACGATCACCAGCGCGCCCGCGACCAGGAACGCGGCGATCGTGACGGAGATCATGACCTCGACGAGGCCGACGCCAGCCTGCCGGCGGCGATGCATCGCGCGACTCATATCTGCACCACCAGCGCGTAGGACAGCATCTGCCCCGTGCCCTGCTCCTGCCAGTTGATCGTGATCGTGTAGGTGGCCGGCAGCAGCGCGCCGGCCGGCGCGACGTACGCGACGGCGCCGTTGGCGACGCCGCCGGGGTACGCGGTGAGGATCTGCGCGTTCCACTGGAACAGGTCATTGGCCGCGAGCTGCGCCGGGGTGCAGGTCACCGCACCGATCGCCGCGCCGGCGCAGTTGTTGTTGGCCGCGGCACCGGCGTAGGCGGCGCCCGCCTGGCGGTTGGCGCGGATGCGGTCGGTGAGGTCGCCCGCGAGGTTGATCGCGAGCATGCGCGATTCGGCACTCGCGTTGCCCTGCAGCGTGACGATGAACAGCTTCGCCGCGCCGATCAGGCCGATCGACAGCACGACCAGCGCGATCAGCATCTCGATCAGCGTGAATCCGTTGCGGCGCTTCATGGGCAGGTCATCCCGGCGGGCAGCGCATTGACGACACCGCCGTACTCGGAGACGACGCGGCCGCGTCCGGTCACCGAGATCGTCACGGCGCGCGCGGTCGAGGAACTGCCGGTGGAGACGATCCCGCGCGCATCGCAGAACACGACGTTGCGCATCGGCGTCAGCAGGGCGGTCGGCACCGCGAACCCGGACGGCGCGAAGGCGATGATGGTGCCGTTCGCGCGCACGATGATCGACGGGTCGATCGCGGGGCGGCGCTCGATGATCGGCTCGTTGGCATCCAGCGCCCAGTTGCCGTTGAGGTCCTGGAAGACGACCCAGCCGGTGGCGCCGGCGGCGCTGCACACCGGCAGGGCGACGGTCGCGTCGGGGGTCGCGCACAGCACGACCTGACCCTGGCGCTTGACCGCCTCGGTCCGGGCGTTCATCAGCGAGCCGAGCAGGTCGTTCGAGACCGTCGTCAGCCGGCTGTTGCGGATCATCGTCAGGAATGCCGGGACCGTGATCGCGCCGACCACCGCGATGATCGCCATCGAGGTCATCAGTTCGATCATCGTGAAGCCGCCGGCGCGCCGGATGCGGCGGGGGGTCTTCGCGGGGTCGGCGTCCATGCGGGTCCTCACCATGCCGCGCGCGGGGCGCGGAGTCGTCGGGAACGTGGCGGGACGATAGCCCCCGGATCCTGACAACGGACTTGCAGTGCGAGGCGGACGTCGCGGACTGCGACCCCCGTCACAGTCCGCGCGGTGGCGGCGCCCGGGCGCCCCCCGGCTCAGGCCCAGAGCGCGGTGATCGCGACGGCGATGCCGATGGCGGCCGACAGGCCGCCGGCGAGCGGGAACAGCTTCTGGCGACCGAGGAAGTAGAGCGAGGACAGCACGAGCCCGAGCTCGAGGAAGCCCTCGCCGAGGTCGAAGCGCAGCGCCAGGTGCTCGGCGTGGTCGGTCTCGCGCTGGCTCTCCTCGGCCTTCTGCTTGATCTCGTCGGCGTCCTTCTCGTACTTGGCGCGCGCGCCCTCGAGCTTCTGGCTCGCCGCCTCGACCTTGGCGGCGTCGGTGCCGAGCGCGCCGAGCAGCTGGATGCCGACCTCGTCGGTGTGGATGCGGATCTTCTTGGCCTGGTAGTACGCCCAGTCGTCGTTGGCCTCGGTGCGGTGGATGACGGCGCCGGTGTGCTCGCGGTGGGCGAGGATCGTGACGATGGCGAGCACGATGCCGATCAGGCCGACCATCATCCCGACGGTCTTGCCGGTGGGGTCGCTGTCGTTGTGGGCGTGCTCGTGGTGGATCTCGATCTCGGCCATGGCGGGGGCATCCTCCGGTGGGGGTTCGGCGGTCCGGCGGAGTGCCGGGACCGGTCGTGACGGGCATTTTACGGCTGAATGTGGCCGGACCGTGACGGTTTGGGGGCGCGGGGCCCGATTCCAAGGCCGCGACCGGCTTTGGTCGTGGCGTCCGGCCGGGTATACTGCGGGGCTCGACTCGAGCGGCGCCTCCGGGCGCCGCGTTCATTAAAACCACGCGAAAGTGGCGGAACTGGTAGACGCGCTGGATTTAGGTTCCAGTGGGGCAACCCGTGAGGGTTCGAGTCCCTCCTTTCGCACCAGAGGATCTTGAGGATGCGGGTTAACCTTCAATCGACCGGGGCGCTGGAGCGCCGTCTTGAGGTGTCGGTGCCGTCGGGCGAGGTCGAGCAGGCCTTCTCGGCCCGGCTCAAGGCCTTCGGCCGCACCGCGCGTCTCAAGGGCTTCCGCCCGGGCAAGGCGCCGCTGACGGTCGTCGAGCGCCAGTTCGGCGCCCAGATCCGCGAGGAGGTCGTCTCGGACATCGTCCGCCAGAGCCTCAACACCGCGCTCAACGAGCAGCGCCTCGCACCGGTCGCCGGTCCGCGCATCGAGCCGCTGTCGCTCGGCGCCGGCCAGGACCTCAGCTTCGCCGCGGTCTTCGAGGTCTACCCGACGATCGAGATCCAGGGCCTCGAGGGCATCGAGATCCACCGGCCGACCGCCGAGGTCGGTGCCGCCGAGGTCGACGCGATGATCGAGACGCTGCGCAAGCAGCGCCCGGTGTACAGCGCGGCGAGCCGCCCGGCCGCCGACGGCGACCGCCTGACGATCGACTTCGAGGGGCGCCTCGAGGGCGTGCCGTTCGAGGGCGGCAAGGGCGAGGGCGTCGCGATCGTGCTCGGCGCCGGCCGCATGCTCAAGGACTTCGAGACCGGCCTCGTCGGCGCCGCGCAGGGCGAGACGCGCAGCTTCCCGGTCGCGTTCCCGGCCGACTACGGCAAGGCCGAGCTCGCCGGCAAGACGGCCGAGTTCACCGCCACCGTGACGCTGCACGAGCAGGGCGACCTGCCGGCGCTCGATGACGCGTTCTGCCTGCAGTTCGGGGTCGCCGAGGGTGGCATCGAGCAGCTGCGCCGCGAAGTCGAGGAGAACATGCGCCGCGAGCTCGCGGACAACGTCAAGGGTCGGGTCAAGACCGAGCTGCTCGACAAGCTGTGGGCCGCGAACCCCATCGAGGTGCCGAAGGCGGCCGTCGACGAGCAGGTGCGCGCGCTGCAGCTCGACTGGCTGCGCCGCATCGGCGCGCGCCCCGAGGACCTCAAGCAGGCGCCGCCGCGCGAGCCGTTCGAGCAGGGCGCGAAGCGCCGCGTCGCGATCGGCCTGCTGCTCGGCGAGGTGATCCGCCGCCAGTCGCTGAATGTCGACGAGGCCGCGCTCGAGGCGCGCATCGAGGCCGCCGCGATCGGCTACGCCGATCCCGAGGACGCGATGCGCCAGATCCGCGGCAACGACGAGTATCGTGGCCAGCTCGAGTCCGCGGTCCTCGAGGACCAGGCGGTCGAGTGGCTGCTCTCGAAGGTCAAGGTCCAGGACCAGCCGTCGAGCTTCAAGGACCTGATGAATTTCGGCGCCTGAGCGCTTAGGAGCCCGCATGACCGAGACCGCCCTCAACCTCGTGCCGATGGTCGTCGAACAGACGGCCCGCGGCGAACGCGCCTACGACATCTACTCGCGCCTCCTGAAGGAGCGGGTGATCTTCATCGTGGGGCCGATCGAGGACCACATGGCGAACCTCATCGTCGCGCAGCTGCTGTTCCTCGAGTCCGAGAACGCGGACAAGGACATCGCGCTCTACATCAACTCGCCCGGTGGCGTCGTCACCTCGGGGATGGCGATCTACGACACGATGCAGTTCATCAAGCCGGACGTGACGACGATCTGCGTCGGCCAGGCGGCCAGCATGGGCGCGGTGCTGCTTGGCGCGGGCGCCAAGGGCAAGCGCTACTGCCTGCCGCACTCGCGCGTGATGATCCACCAGCCGCTCGGCGGCTTCCAGGGCCAGGCGACCGACATCGAGATCCACACCCGTGAGATCCTCGACATGCGCGACCGCCTGAACCGGATCCTCGCCAACCACACCGGCCAGTCCATCGACAAGATCCGCCAGGACACCGACCGGGACAACTTCATGAGCGCCGAGGCCGCCAAGGCCTACGGACTCGTCGACCACGTGCTCGAGAAGCGCGGCCAGCTGCCCGGAACCACCCCGGAACCGGTCAAATCCTGACCCCCGTCAGGGACTTGGCAGCTTGAGCCCCGTCACGGATCCGGGGTTGCGTTTTTGCACCCCCGTCCCCCCCCGTGCTATATAACTCCAGTCAGGGGCCGCTCGCCTGGGCGAGCGCCCCGCCATAGACCGAGGACGCGAATGAGCGACGATTCCAGGGGCAAGCACGACGACGGCAAGCTGTTGTACTGCTCGTTCTGCGGCAAGAGCCAGCATGAGGTCCGCAAGCTCATCGCGGGTCCGTCCGTGTTCGTCTGCGACGAATGCGTCGAGCTCTGCAACGACATCATCCGCGAGGAACTCGAGGAGAAGCAGGATCGCACCCGCGAGAAGCTGCCGAAGCCGCACGAGATCAAGAAGGTCCTCGACGAGTACGTGATTGGCCAGGACCGCGCCAAGAAGGTGCTGTCGGTCGCCGTCTACAACCACTACAAGCGCCTGCAGACCCGCACCCAGGCAGGCGAGCGCCGCGTCGGCCCGGGCCGCGAGGAAGTCGAGCTCGCCAAGTCCAACATCCTGCTGATCGGGCCCACGGGCTCGGGCAAGACGCTGCTCGCCGAGACGCTCGCGCGCCTGCTGAACGTGCCGTTCACGATCGCCGATGCGACGACGCTGACCGAGGCCGGCTACGTCGGCGAGGACGTCGAGAACATCATCCAGAAGCTGCTCCAGAAGTGCGACTACGACGTCGAGAAGGCGCAGACCGGCATCGTCTACATCGACGAGATCGACAAGATCTCCAGGAAGAGCGACAACCCGTCCATCACCCGCGACGTGTCGGGCGAGGGCGTGCAGCAGGCGCTGCTGAAGCTGATCGAGGGCACCGTCGCCTCGGTGCCGCCGCAGGGCGGCCGCAAGCACCCGCAGCAGGAGTTCCTGCAGGTCGACACCTCGAACATCCTGTTCATCGTCGGCGGCGCGTTCGCCGGCCTCGAGAAGATCATCACGATGCGGACCTCGAAGTCCGGCATCGGCTTCACGAGCGAAGTGAACATGCCGAGCGAGCGCAAGAACGGCGCCGACCTCTACAAGGAAGTCGAGCCGGAGGACCTGATCAAGTTCGGCCTGATCCCCGAGTTCGTCGGCCGCCTGCCGGTGGTCGCGACGCTCGAGGAGCTCGACGAGGACGCGCTGATCTCGATCCTGATGGAGCCCCGCAACGCGCTCACCAAGCAGTACCGCAAGCTCTTCGACATGGAAGGCGTCGAGCTCGAGTTCCTCGAGCCTGCGCTCCGTGCCGTTGCGCGCAAGGCGATGGTCAGGAAGACCGGCGCCCGCGGCCTCAGGACCATCCTCGAGAACGTGCTGCTCGACACGATGTACGACCTGCCCGGCCTCAAGAACGTCGGCAAGGTGGTCATCGACGAGGCGGTCATCGGCGGCGACTCGCGCCCCTACATCGTCTATCGCTCGGAGGACGCGAAGGTCGCGCCCGTCGAGGAGCGTCGCACCGGATCGACCTGACCCGACCCAGTACGAGTGCTTGAACGTCTCAGGCCGCCTCCGGGCGGCCTGTGTCGTTCTGGGCCCCGGCTGGGGCGGGACCTGTTTACGTTCAAAGTAGTTGCATATGGATTGATTTGCGACTATATCGGTTGCAATTCGGGTCTGGTTGACCCCGTTGGGTGCACATCAGTGGCATGGCGATCTACTCCTCCATAGGCGCCAACCCCGCATCGCGCTCCCGCCTCGCCCGGGCCGAACAGGCCGGTCGCATTCGGCGGATACGGGCCGGTGTCTACACGGACGACCTCGGCACCCCGCTCGAGGACCTCGTGCGGCGCGAAATCCTGTCGCTCGTCGCCGTGCTGGCACCGGGCTCGATCGTCTCGCACCGATCCGCGCTGGAGCCTGGGCTTGCGCCGGCGAGCGTGCTGTTTCTCACCGGGCCGTACCGGCGCTCGCTAGAGCTGCCAGGTGCAACGCTGCGCATGGATCGGGGTGCCGGGCCGCTTCCGGACGACATCCGGCTCGACACGTCGCTCGGACCGACCTGGCGGGCGTCCGAGCCGCGGGCCCTCCTCGAGAACCTGTCGACATCCCGCGGCGCCCCCGCAGCGCGGCGAACGCTCGGACAGGGCGCGGTGGAGGCGCGCCTGGAACGCATCCTCGCTCGCGATGGATCCGCGGCACTGAACGTCGTTCGCGATCGGGCGCGTCGGATCGCGCCGGAGCTCGCGCTCCAGCGGGAATTTGCCCGGCTGGATGAGATCGTTGGAACCTTGCTCGGCACCCGACAAGGTGCGCTGCATCATCCGACGAGCATCGCCCGCGCCCGCGCCCGCGGCATGCCCTACGATCCGGTGCGCATCGATCTGTTCCAGGCGCTCGCCTCGCGCCTCGAGTCGATGCCGCCCGTGATTCCAGCCGCGCGCAGCGGTGACGACCCGCGTATTGCCGCGTTCGCCGAGAGCTACTTCTCGAACTACATCGAAGGCACGGAATTCGAGCTCGACGAGGCGCGTGCGGTGGTCCTCGAGAATCGCACGATCGAGTACCGGGACGACGATACGCACGATATCCGCGGCACATTCGAGGCGATCCTCGCTTGCCGGACAACGGTATTCCCGACGACCGCGCAGGCGTTCCGGGAGCAGCTGCGGACTTGGAACCGAGGCGTGATCCACTCGCGCGCCGCGCAGCGCCCCGGTGAATGGAAGGACGTCGTCAATCGCTTCGGCGATACGATCTTCGTGGCGCCCGATCTCGTGCCGGGCACGCTGGACAAGGGCTTCGAGCTCATCCGCGCGAGCGTCGATCCCACCGTGCGAGCGGCGCTCGCGATGTTCATCGTCGCCGACGTCCATCCGTTTCGCGACGGCAATGGCCGCACGGCCCGCCTCGCGATGAACCTCGCGCTCTCGGCGGCGGGACTTTGTCGGATCATCATCCCGACGGTCTACAGGGACGATTATTTCAGTGCGCTGCACGCGCTCAGCCACAGCGTCATGACGGAGCCACCGTTCCCTCGCATAGAGCCGTTCCTGGCGATGCTGAATCGCGCCGCGGCCTTCAGCCGCTGGCTCGACAGCTCGACGCTGCCGGCGCTGCTCGGGGCGATCGAGCGCTCGAACGCCGCCAAGCATCCGACGCAAGGGCGCCTGGTCTTCCCGCCATCCTGATCACCGCGACGGCTGGCCGTGGCGCCTGCCCGCGACTTCGCCGGGCGGCTTCGTCGTTTCGGGGGGAGGGCGGGCGCGACCGAACCGCGCTAGGATCGACCGCAGGGCGGCAAGTCCGCCGCCACGCTTCTGCCGGGAGGGACCCGCCATGCCCAAGCCGCCATCTTCGTCCCGCTGGATCGCAGGTGTCGCGCTGCTGTGGAACCTCGTCGGCCTCCTGGCCGTGATCGCGGACCTCAGGCTGTCGCCGGCCGACATCGCCGCGCTGCCGCCCGCGAAGCAGGCGCTGTACGCCGCGCGTCCCTTCTGGTCGGTCCTCGCCAGCCTCGTCGCGGTGGGCGGGGGCAGTGCCGGTTGCGCCGCGCTGCTGTTCGGCTCGCGCTGGGCCCTGCCGTTGCTGTGGGTCTCGCTCGCGGGTGTCCTGCTCCAGGACATCGGCCTCTTCGCCGTCGCCGGTGCCGGTCGTGCGCCCGGGGTCGTGCCGCTCGTGCTGCAGGGCCTCGTGCTGCTGATCGCCATCGCGCTCGTGGGGTACGCCCGGCGCGGCATCCAGAAGGGTTGGCTCTGCTAGCGCGGCGGGCCCGTCGCGCGCCACTCGATCTCCCGGAGGATTCGACCATGCTGCATACAACCCGTGCGCTCGCCGCGCTGTCCATCGCACTGGCGCTCGCGGCCTGCGCGCGCGCCCCGGACCGGGCCGCCGACGAGAAGGCGATCGCCGACGGCGAGGCGACGTGGGCGGCCTCGGACGCGTCCGGCGACGTCGCCGCGGTCGAGCGATTGCTCGCCGACGACTATCAGGGCGTCGCGCCGGACGGCAGCCGCACCGACAAGAAGAGCGAGCTCGAGGAGACCCGCACCGGGGCCCAGCGCTTCGTGTCGAACCAGCTCGTCGACGTCCACGTCCGCTTCTACGGCGACGTCGCGGTGGCGCAGGGTTCGGAGCACTGGGTGAAGCGCGAGGGCGAGCCGAAGGGTGGTCGCTACGTGTGGTCCGACACCTGGGTCAGGCGCGACGGTCGCTGGGTCATCGTCGCCGCGGCCGACATCGAGGTCCCCGATCCGCCGGCCGCCACGCCCTGAGTCGCGCCGGTTGCCGCGACTGCGCGGTAACGAGATGATGCGGCTCGCCACATCCCGATGGAGCCTCCGATGGTCCGTGCATCCCGCTGGCTGAAGTCCCTGGTCCTCGCGATGCTGGCGACTGTCGCCGTCGGCGCCCACGCCACGAGCCGGGTGCCGCCGGTCGGCCACGTGTTCGTCATCGTGCTCGAGAACAAGGGCTTCGAGGAAACCTTCGGTCCCGACTCCAAGGCGCCGTACTTCTCGAAGACGCTGACGAAGCAGGGCGTGCTGCTGACCCAGTACTTCGGCACCGCGCACTACAGCCTCGGCAACTACCTCGCGATGATCAGCGGCCAGGGCGGCACCAAGCAGACGCGCGACGACTGCGAGGTGTTCGAGGACTTCGTCTCGACAGGCACGACGCCGGACGGCCAGGAGAAGGGCAAGGGCTGCGTGTACCCCGCGACCGTGAAGACGCTGCCGGACCAGCTCGCGGGGCTCGGCATCGCGTGGCGCGGCTACATGGAGGATATGGGCAACGACCCCGCGCGCGAGGCGGCGACCTGCGGCGCGCCGAAGATCGGTGCCGCCGATCCGACGCAAGGCGCCCGCAAGGGCGACCAGTACGCGGCGCGCCACAACCCGTTCGTGTACTTCCACTCGCTGCTCGATGGCGGCGCGTGCGCCTTGAACGTCGGTCCGCTCGCGCGACTCGAGGCGGACCTTCGGAGCGTCGCGACGACGCCCCGATTCGTGTTCATCTCGCCGAACCTGTGCAACGACGGCCACGACGCGCCCTGCAAGGACGGCGCGCCCGGCGGGCTCGTGTCCGCGGACGAGTTCCTGAAGACCTGGGTCAAGCGGATCATGGCGTCCCCGGCGTACCGCAAGGACGGCCTGCTGATCGTCACCTTCGACGAGGGCGACGGCGAGTCCTCGAAGCTGCCGGATGGGCGCACCAAGGACGTGTTCGAGGGTGCATCGTGCTGCGCGCAGCAGCCGGGCCCGAACATCGGCACGTTCCCCTCCACCGAGAGCGACGACAAGTACATGGTCGAGATGCACGGCTTCGGTGGCGATCGCACCGGTACCGTGCTGGTCTCGCCGTTCCTGCTGCCGGGATCGATGTCGGCGACGCCGTTCAACCACTACTCGCTGCTGAAGACGCTCGCGGACCTGTACGGCGCGAAGCCGTACCTCGGCTACGCGGGCCAGGCCGGGCTCGTCGGGTTCTTCGATGCGGGATCGGACATCAAGACGCGGCACCGACACACCAAGGGGCGCTGACGGCACACCCGCGGATCTACCACGAGGATGCGATGACGCCATCTGGTGCTCATGCCGCCGCCACGTCACGCGCCGCCGAGCCGGACACCCCGTCCGCGCAAGGCAGGGACAGCGCGGGCCGCGGCGGCGGCATGAGCACCAGCCCCGCGCCAGCCTCGATCAATCGGGCACAAATGGGTTTCGATTTGGGTCGTGGGCCGCCGGGCCCGTATGCCCGCGGGCGCGGCGGCCGGTCCCGCCTCAGGCCGCCGTTCGATGAACCTCGACCGTCGGCGTCGCGCCGAGCGTGTTGGTCACCGTGCACAGGTCCTTGGCCCGGGCGACGAGCGCCGGGAACGCCGCCGCATCGATCGGGCCGTCGATCCGGACAATGAGGTGCAGCGTGCCGAGTTGGCTCGGCGCGACGGGGGCCTTGGTGCCGATGGCGGTCACGACCAGCGCCGCCGCCGAGAGTCCCTGGGCGCGCCGCGCGCCCTCGAGGCTCATTGCGAAGCAGCCGGCCGCGCCGAGCAGCAGGTACTCGACCGGCGTCAGCACGACGCCGGCGGCGACGAGCGCGGCGAGCGGCTCGCCGCGGCAGGCGAGTTCGACGGGACCCTCGCCCCGCCAGCGCGCCTCGGCCGACCAGCCCGGGGTCGGCGCGCTCATCGCGTGACCGTGAAGGTCTTCGGGCGTGCGCCATGGCGACGCTGCCCGAGCAGCCACTCGTAGAGCGCGGGATCCTCGTAGGTCCGGGTCCAGGCATCGTGGCCCGCGTCCGGATACACGGTGAGCGTCGCCTCGCCGCCGCAGGCGCGGATCGCCTCGACCATCGCCCGGTCGTCGGCGAGCGGCACGACGTCGTCCTTCGCGCCGTGGAAGGCGCGCACCGGCACTGACTTCAGGCGGCACGCGTCCTCCGGGTTCCAGCCGGCACTGACCGGCACGATCGCCGCGAAGCGCTCGGGACGCAGCGTGCCCCAGCCGTAACTCCAGATGCCGCCCATGCTGAGACCGGTGAGGTACACCCGGTCCGGGTCGATCGGCAGCCGCGCCAGCAGTTCATCGAGCATTGCATCGAGCGCGACCGGGTCGAACGCCCCGTACGGCCACTGGTTGCGCGTCTGCGGCGAGACGACGATGAACGGCAGCCGGTGGCCCTCCTTGAGGAGGCGCGGCGGGCCGTTGACCGTCACCCGGTCGAGGTCGGAGCCGGCCTCGCCCGAGCCGTGCAGGAAGATCAGGAGCGGCCAGCGCTGCTTCGACCTGGCATCGAAGCCCTCCGGCAGCGCGAGCAGGAACTGCCCGCTCGCAGGGACCACCTGCTTGCCGGCGAACGTCGCCGGCACCTGGCCCGTCGCGTGGTGCCACGGGTCCGGGGTGCTGCAGGCGCCGACGAATAGAGCGAGCGCGCCGAGCGTGCCGGCGAGGAGGGTGGGCCGCCACCGGCCGGCGAGCGGGCTCATGACTCGGCGAGCCTCTGGCTCGTCGTCGCGGCGAACAGGTGCAGCGCGGCGGCATCCGCCGCGAGCGCGATGCGCTCGCCGAGGCGCGGCACGCGGCGCGTCGCGAAGCGGGCGATGAGCTTCTCCTCGCCGACGCGCGCGTGCACCACGACCTCCGAGCCGATCGTCTCGGCGATCTCGACGCTGCCCTCGAGCGCGATCGGGCTCGTCCAGCCGGGCTCCGCGCTCGCGACCAGATGCTCGGGTCTGAGGCCCACGAGCACCTCGGCGCCGGCGAGCGCCCGGGTCGCACCGAGGAACGCGCGCGGCACTGGAGCCTCGATGCCCGGCGCCGCGAGGCGCGTGCGGTCAGCGCTCAGGCGTGCCCTGAACACGTTCATCGGCGGGCTGCCGATGAAGCGCGCGACGAAGGCGTTCGCCGGGCGGTCGTAGATCTCGAGCGGCGTGCCGACCTGCTGCAGGTTGGGGCGCGCGTCGGGTCCGGTCGGCGCCAGCACTGCGATGCGGTGGCCGAGCGTCATCGCCTCGACCTGGTCGTGGGTGACGTAGACGGTCGTCGTCGCGAGGCGCTGCTGCAGGCGCGCGAGTTCCGCGCGCATCTGCACGCGCAGTTCCGCGTCGAGGTTCGAGAGCGGTTCGTCGAAGAGGAACACCGAGGGCTTCCTGACGATCGCCCGGCCGAGCGCGACGCGCTGGCGCTGGCCGCCGGACAATGCCTTCGGCTTGCGCTCGAGGAGCTCGGCGAGCCCGAGCACCTGCGCGGCCTCGGCGACGCGCGACTCGACCTCGGCCGCCGGCAGGTCGCGGATCCGGAGCCCGAAGGCGATGTTCTCGCGCACGGTCATGTGCGGATAGAGCGCGTAGCTCTGGAACACCATCGCGACGTCGCGGTCCTTCGGCGCCACGTCGTTGACGCGCCGCCCGCCGATCTCGATGTCGCCCGCGCTCGGGTCCTCGAGGCCTGCGATCAGCCGGAGCGCGGTCGACTTGCCGCAGCCGGAGGGGCCGACCAGCACCATGAACTCGTGCTCCTCGATCTCGAGGTCGAGGTCGGTGAGCACCGGGGTCGCGCCGAAGCGCTTCTGGACGTGGGCGAGGCGGATGCCGGCCATGGTCAGGGCGTCCGGGTGCGCGGCGGGGGCGGGATGGTGCGCTGCGGCATCGGCATCGGACCAGTCTTGCCGACGGCGCCGGCCACGGCAAGCCGTTCGGCGAGTCCCGCGGCATTGCAAACGAATGCAGGCGCGCCCTGCCCAGCGAACGGCATGGGTGTCATCCGTAATTTCCCCCCCGGCGCGCTTGACAGACCGCCCGGTGGCGGTAGTACCCTTCGCGCAACTAAAAAGTAAGCGTTTACATCTGCAGTGTAAGCGGTTGCACGTGGGGGGCCAAGGGTTGGCAGCAACGCTCAAAGACGTTGCGCGCGAAGCGCAAGTATCGACGGCGACGGTGTCGAGGGTCATCAATGGCCACGGCAACGTCACCGATGCGACGCGTGCGCGCATCCTGTCGATCATCGAGCAGCTGCGCTACGTCCCCGACAGCGCGGCGCGCAGCCTCTCGACCGGGCTCACCCACACCATCGGCGTGCTGCTGCCGGACCTGCACGGCGAGTTCTTCTCCGAGATCATCCGCGGCATCGACCAGGCCGCCCGCCGGCGCGGCCTGCACCTGCTGCTGACGGGCGTGCACGGCTCGGCCGCGGAGGCGGCGCTCGCGATTCGCCAGCTGAAGGGCCGGGTCGACGGGCTGCTGATCATGTCGCCCTACGCGGACTCGGCGTTCCTCGCCGACCACTCGGCCGACGACACGCCGGCGGTGCTGATCAACTCCCCGGTGCGTGGCCAGAGCCACTCCTCGTTCTGCCTCGACAACCGCGGCGGCGCGCGCGACATGGTCCGCCACCTCGCCGACGTCGGCCACCGGCGCATCGCGTTCATCGCCGGACCCCAGAACAACTTCGACGCCACCGAGCGCCTCGCCGGCTACTGCGAGGCGGTGCGGGCGCTCGGTCCGCACGTGCGCGAGTTCGTGCTGCCGGGGGACTTCTCCGAGGAATCCGGCTACCGCGCCGCCGAGCGCCTCCTGACGCTCGACGAGCGCCCGGACGCCGTGTTCGCGGCCAACGACATGATGGCGCTCGGCTGCCTGCGCGCGTTCAGCGACGCCGGGGTCGCGGTGCCGGGCGAGGTCGCGCTCGCCGGCTTCGACGACATCCCGCTGGCGCGCTTCGTCTCGCCGTCGCTGACGACGGTGCGCGTGCCCATGGCCGAGCTCGGCGCGCGCGCGCTCGAGGGCGTCGCCGACGCGGTCGGGGCGCCCGAGGCGACGCCGACCTCGACCGAGATGGTGGCCACCGAACTCGTGGTGCGCGCCTCGTCCGCGGCGCGCTCTGTGGTGAACCGCACCGATCAGATTCGAACTCAGCTGATGTGATCTAGACCCAAAACCTGCGCGGCAGACGCTGTCGACGCCTTTTCTTTTCAATTCCGGGGGGGACATGAAGAACAGATTCAACCGCAATACCATTCTGGCGTCGGTCATCGCGACGACGCTGGGCGCGGGCTTCGCGACCAGCGCCTACTCGCAGTCCGCCGATGCCACGCTGCGTGGCAAGGCGACCGCGGGCGCGGAAGTGACCGCCAAGAACATCGCCACCGGTGTTGTGCGCCACACCGCGACGGCGGCCGACGGCACCTACGTGCTGGTCGGGCTGCAGCCCGGTGTCTACAAGGTCGATGCCGGCAGCGGCACTGAGCGCGTCGTCACCCTCAACGTCGCGACGACGGCCATCCTCGATCTCGTCGCCGGCTCCCCGGCCGCCATGCCCGACACGACCCTCGCGGACATCACCGTCAAGTCCACGAAGTTCGTCGAGGTGCGCACCTCGGAAGTCGGCCGCATCGTCTCGCTGGACCAGATCCAGACCGTGCCGCAGATCACCCGCAACTTCCTCGAGTTCGCCGACGTCGTCCCGGGCGTCGTGTTCAACGTCGACTCGAAGGGCCAGACCTCGCTGCGCGGTGGTGCGCAGAACAACAACGCGGTGAACGTCTACATCGACGGCGTCGGCCAGAAGGGCTACGTGCGCTCGGGCCTCTCCGGCCAGACCGACGGCAGCCAGGGCAACCCGTTCCCGCAGCTGGCGATCGGCGAGTACAAGGTCATCACCTCGAACTACAAGGCGGAGTACGACCAGATCTCGTCCGCCGCGGTGACCGCCGAGACCAAGTCCGGCACCAACGAGTTCCACGGCGAGGCGTTCGTGACCTACACGAACCAGAACCTGCGCGCCGAGACCCCGGCCGAGCTCGCGGCGAACAGCAAGAGCGACTCGAAGACCAAGGAATACGGCGTCGCGGTCGGCGGCCCGATCATCCAGGACCAGTTGCACTTCTTCCTCTCCTACGAGGGCAAGCGCTACGTCACGCCGGGCGTGGTCACGATCAATGGCGGCGTGCCGGCGGACATCGCCGCGCAGCTGCCGGCCTCGGTCATCGCCCAGCTCGGCCCGGTCACGATCCCGTTCCAGGAGAACCTGTACTTCGGCAAGCTGGACTGGGAGCCGACCAGCGATGATCGCATCGTGTTCGACGCGAAGCTGCGCCGCGAGACGAGCTCGGGCAACGGCGTCGGCGCCGGCACCGCGGCCTCGGCCTCGCTGACCACCGATAACAACGACGACCGCTTCGGCCTGCGTTGGGAGCACAGCAGCCAGAACTGGTTCAACGAGGTGCTGCTGACCCACGAGAACGCGTTCTTCGCGCCGCAGGGCGCGAACGGCAGCGTCAATGGCGCCGACTACTCGTGGCTGAACGGCAACAACAACAACACGATCATCGTCACCAACGGCGTCGACCCGCGCGCCACCCAGAACAAGGGCCAGAAGGGCTGGGCGCTGTCGGATGACATCACCTGGAGCCACCTGAACTTCATCACCGGCGACCACACGGTCAAGGCCGGCGTCAAGTTCAAGGTCGTCGACCTGATCGCGCAGGACGCGGAAGCGGGCTACAACCCGATCTTCACCTACGACGTGTCGGCGGCCGGCACCGCGGCGATCCCGTACCAGGCGACGTTCGCGGCCACGGTCCCGGGCCAGAACCCGGTCGCCGAGACCAAGGACCGCCAGTTCGGCATCTACCTGCAGGACGACTGGGCGGTCAACAACAAGCTGACCCTCAACCTCGGCGTGCGCTGGGACCTCGAGCAGGACCCCACGTTCCTGAACTTCGTCACGCCGCAGGCGGTGCTCGACTCGCTGAACACGATCATCAGCTCCGACGCGGTCTACACGAACGTGCCGCCGGGCACGACGTACGGGCAGAGCCTCGGGTTCAGCGCGGATCCGAACACCAAGATCAACATCAACGACTACATCTCGAACGGCCACAACCGCAAGGCGTTCAAGGGTGAGTTCCAGCCGCGCATCGGCTTCTCGTACGACCTGTTCGAGGACCAGAAGCACGTCATCTTCGGCGGCATCGGCCGCGCCTACGACCGCGACCTGTACGACCTGATCCAGCTCGAGATCACCAAGATCGCGCTGTCGGAGCCGTCGGTCAACTTCAACACCCCGGATCACGCGTGCACGGTCGGCGTCAACAACTGCTACGCGTGGGACCCGAACTACCTGAACGGCCCCGCGGGCGTGCAGGCGCTCGTGGCCGGCAAGCCGGGCGAGGTGGACCTGATCAACAACAACTTGAAGACCCCGTACTCGGACCAGTTCTCCCTCGGCATCCGCAACAAGGTGGGTGACTGGAACACGAGCGCGGCGATCTCGCGCATCGTCAGCAAGGACGGCCTGCAGTTCATCCTCGGCAACCGTCGCCCGAACGGCGACTTCTTCGGTCCGGAGCCCTGGGGTGGCATCGGCCAGCCGTGGACGTACGGCCCGCCGGGGATCGCCGGCAACCTGATCCTCGCCAACAACGCGATCGAGACCCGCAGCACCTCGCTGCTGCTGTCGGCCGAGAAGCCGTTCACCGAGGAGTCTGGCTGGGGCGCGACGCTCGCGTACACCTACACGGACGCGATCCAGAACCGCGACATCAACGAGCACTACGTGTTCGACGGCGTCGGCGTGCAGTCGTATCCGTTCATCACCTCGAACGCGGCGGCCAAGCACCGGCTGGTCGGCACGGCGACGGTGAAGGGCCCGTGGGGCACGGTGATCGGTGGCAAGCTGACCCTCGCCACGCCGATCCCGTACAACGGCATCCAGTGCTACTCGACCGCGTCGCTGTTCCCGGACGGCGGGCCCTGCTACCCGGGCGCGGTGACGGCCTCGGGGCTCGGCATCCGTACGCTCGACCTGCAGCTGACGAAGAACTTCGAGGTCTTCGACAAGGCGACGATGTACGTGCGTGTCGACGCGCTGAACGTGTTCAACGCGAAGAACCTGGTGGATTACAACATCCAGAACGCCTCGAACGGCACGTTCGCGAGCGGGTCCTACAACCCGACCGGCAACATCAGCGGCGTGACGCGGCAGTTCCGCCTGACCTTCGGCGCGAAGTTCTGACGAGGCCGGGACGGGCCCGGGCGGGGTTCCCCCGCCCGGGCTTCGGTACGATCGCCCGGCGGCGTCGCCTGCCGCCGGGCCGCTATTGGTGATCCAATCATGACCGACACTCCCTTAAGGTCGATCGTCGTCGTGGGCGGCGGCACGGCCGGATGGATGAGCGCGGCTGCGCTCGCCAAGGCCTACGGCGAGCGGATCCAGATCCGGCTCGTCGAATCGGACGACATCGGCATCATCGGCGTCGGCGAGGCCACGGTGCCTCACCTCAAGACCTTCAACGACGCCCTCGGCATCAACGAGGTGGACTTCGTCAAGGCCGTGCAGGGCACGTTCAAGCTCGGCATCCAGTTCCGCGACTGGGGCCGCATCGGCGACGAGTACATCCATGGCTTCGGCGTCATCGGCCACGACTACGGCATGCTGCCGTTCCACCAGTACTGGCTGAAGCTGCACGCGATGGGCGAGGGTGGCGACCTCGGCGACTACTCCATCCACACGCTGGCCGCGCCGCGCGGCAAGTTCATGACCTCGGCGAGCGACGTCGCGCCGACCTCCCCGCTTGCGCACATCGCGCACGCGTACCATTTCGACGCGGGGCGCTACGCGCGCTTCCTGCGCGCCTATGCGGAGGCGCGCGGCGTCGTGCGCACCGAGGGCGAGATCGTCGGCGTCGAGCTGCGACCCGACGACGGCTTCGTCGAGGCCATCGTGCTCAAGAGCGGCGAGCGCGTCACGGGCGATCTCTACCTCGACTGCTCGGGCTTTCGCGGGCTCTTGATCGAGGGCGCGCTCAAGACCGGCTACGAGGACTGGAGCCGCTGGCTGCCGTGCGACCGGGCGATGGCGGTGCCGTGCGCCAAGGTCGGCGCGCCGACGCCGTACACGCGCTCGACCGCGCGCGCCGCCGGCTGGCAGTGGCGCATCCCGCTGCAGCACCGCACCGGCAACGGCATGGTCTACTCGAGCGCGCACATGGACGACGAGGAGGCGGCGCGCCTCCTGCTCGCGAACCTCGACGGCGCGCCGCTCGCGGAGCCCAGGCCGCTCAAGTTCACGACCGGCAAGCGCCGGCGCGTCTGGAACAAGAACGTCGTCGCGATCGGGCTCGCCAGCGGCTTCATGGAGCCGCTCGAGTCGACCAGCATCTTCCTGATCCAGACCGGCATCGGGCGCCTCGTGCAGCTCTTGCCCGACCGGCGCATGAGCCCGGTCGTCGTCGAGCGCTACAACGCCCAGGTGGCGTTCGAGTACGAGCGCATCCGCGACTTCCTGGTGCTGCACTACAAGGCGAACCAGCGGCCCGAGGCGTTCTGGCGCGACTGCGCCGCGATGTCGATCCCGGACCGGCTGCAGGAGAACATCGACCTGTTCATGGACTCCGGGCGCTTCTTCCGCGACGGCGAGGAGATGTTCGCCATCGTCTCCTGGGTGCAGGTGATGATCGGCCAGGGCTTCGTGCCGCGTGGCTACCACCCGGCGGTCGACCTCGTGCCCGACAAGGAACTGCGCGAGTTCGCCGCGAGCGTGCGCGGCGTGATCCACAACTGCGTCGAGGCCATGCCGCGGCACGAGCAGTTCATCGCGCGCCACTACGCGGCGCCGGCGCCATGAAGGGCCTGCGGCACCTCGCCGCCGCCGCGCTGCTGCTGTTCGGGCTCGCGACCGCGGCCTGCGCCGGCGGTGCGGGCGGCACCGCCGCGGTCGTCCCGGCGGCGCCGGACCCGACCGCGGTGCTCGATGACCTCGAGCACCGCACGTTCCAGTGGTTCTGGGACACGCCGAACCCGGCCAACGGCCTCGTGCCGGACCGGGCACCCTCGCCGTCGTTCTCCTCGATCGCCGCGGTCGGTTTCGCGCTCACGGCCTACCCGGTCGGGGTCGAGCGCGGCTGGGTCACGCGCGCGGACGCGCGCGCGCGGACGCAGGCGACGCTGCGCTTCTTCCACGACGCGCCGCAGGGGCCGGATGCCACCGGCATGAGCGGCTACCACGGCTTCTTCTACCACTTCCTCGACATGTCGACGGGCCAGCGCTACCGCAACACGGAGCTGTCGACGATCGACACCGCGCTGCTGATGGCCGGCGTGCTCGCCGCCGCCGACTACTTCAACGGCCCGGACCCGGCCGAGACCGAGATCCGCACGCTCGCCGCCGAGCTCTACCAGCGCGTCGACTGGGCGTGGGCCGCGGACGCGAGCGGGCGCGTGGCGATGGGCTGGACGCCGGAGGCCGGGCTCTACCCGGCGACCTGGCGGGGCTACAACGAGGCGATGATCCTGTACGTGCTCGGCCTCGGCTCACCCACGCATCCGCTGCCGGATGGCGCCTGGACCGCCTGGACGACGACCTACGATGCGACGTGGAAGACGGAGTACGGCCAGACCTACCTGTCGTTCCCGCCGCTGTTCGGTCACCAGTACTCGCACGTCTGGGTCGACTTCCGCGGCATCCAGGATGCCTACATGAAGGCCAAGGGCAGCGACTACTTCCAGAACAGCCGCGCCGCGACCTACGCGCAGCAGTCCTACGCGATCGCGAACCCCTGGGGCTGGAAGGAATACGGCTCGGCCGTGTTCGGCGTCACCGCCTCGGACGGGCCGGGGTACCTGGTCGCGACCTACAACGGCCAGTCGCGCACCTTCCTCGGCTATGCCGGGCGCGGCATGGGCGGACCCTCGACCTACGATGACGGCACGATCGCACCGACCGGGGTCGCAAGCTCGATCGCGTTCGCGCCGGAGATCGTGGTGCCGGCGATCCTCGAGATGAAGCGCCGCTATGGTGCGAACCTCTACTCGACCTACGGCTTCCTCGACGCGTTCAACCCGAGCTACCCCGGCACGACCCCGGCCGCCGGCCACGTCGTCGCCGGGCTCGGCTGGTTCGACACCGACTACCTCGGCATCGACCAGGGCCCGATCGTCGCGATGCTCGAGAACTACCGCAGCGACCTCGTCTGGAAGCTGATGCGCGCGGACCCGGTCATCCGCACGGGCCTCACCCGCGCGGGCTTCACGGGCGGATGGCTGGGCTCGCCGTGATCCGCGTGGCGGCGTGCGCGCTCGCGCTCGCCGCGCTGGTGGCCGGTTGCGGCCGCGCCGGGGAGGGCACGACGCTGCGCTTCTGGGCGATGGGGCGCGAGGCCGAGGTGCTCGCGGAACTCATGCCGGAGTTCGAGCGCACGCACCCGGGCATCCACGTGCGCGTCGAGCAGCTGCCGTGGACGGCGGCGCACGAGAAGCTCCTGACCGCGGTCGCGGGCGACGCGACGCCGGACCTGTGCCAGCTCGGCAACACGTGGCTGCCGGAGCTCGCGGCGCTGAATGCGCTCGCGCCGCTCGAGGCGCGCATCGCGGCCTCGCGGGGCGTCCCGCGCGCCGACTACTTCCCCGGGATCTGGGCGACGAACGTCATCGGCGGCCACGTCTTCGGCGTGCCCTGGTACGTCGACACGCGGCTCCTCTTCTACCGGCGCGACCTCGTCGCGGCCGCGGGCTACGACCATCCGCCCCGGACCTGGGACGAGCTCAAGGCCGAGGCCGCGGCCGTGCAGGCGCGCGGCCACGACGCCTACGGGATCCTGCTGCCGCTCAACGAGTACGAGCCCCTGCTCGCGTTCGGGCTGCAGCAGCGCGAGGGGCTGCTGCGCGAGGACAACACCCGCGGCAACTTCTCGAGCGCGGCGTTCCGGCGCACGCTCGGCTTCTACGTGTCGATGTTCAAGGACGGCCTCGCGCCGCCGGTGTCGAACTCGCAGATCGCGAACGTCTGGACCGAGTTCGGCCGCGGCTACTTCGCGTTCTATATCTCGGGGCCGTGGAACATCGGCGAGTTCAACCGCCGCCTGCCCGAGGCACTCAAGGGCCGCTGGGAGACCGCGCCGCTGCCGGGACCCGAGGGGCCGAGCGCCTCGATCGCGGGCGGGGCGAGCCTCGCGGTGTTCCGCCGCTCGGCGCACCCGGACGAGGCCTGGCAGCTCGTCGAATACCTGTCCGACCCCGCGGTGCAGGCGCGCTTCCACGCGCTCACGGGGGACCTGCCGGCGCGCCGCTCCGCGTGGAGCGCGCCCGGCATCGCCGCCGACAGCCACACGGCGGCCTTCGCCGACCAGCTCGAGCGCGTCAAGCCCACGCCGCCGGTGCCGGAGTGGGAGGAGATGATGACCGAGATGCGCGTCGTCGCCGAGCACGTGGTGCGCGGCGACACCTCGATCGAGGAGGGCACCGCCGAGCTCGACCGGCGCGCCGACCGCATGCTCAGGAAGCGGCGCGAGCTCGTCGCCGAGGGCCACGCGCCATGATCCGGCGTGGCACTGGGCTCTGGTTCGCGACCCCGGCGCTCGCCGTGATCGCGGTGTTCTTCTTCCTGCCGGTCGCGGGCGCGCTCGTGCTCGGCTTCACGGACTTCGACATCTACGCCATCGCCGACCTTCGCAACGTCCGCTTCGTGGGGCTCAGGAACTTCCAGGAGCTGCTCGCGACGCCGCTGTTCTGGCGCGCGCTCGGCAACACGCTCTACTTCGCCGTCGTCGGCGTGCCGCTGTCGATGGCGGCGTCGGTCGGCGCGGCGCTGCTGCTCAACTCACCGCTCGCGCGCCTCAAGTCCTTCTACCGCACGGTGCTGTTCGCGCCGGTCGTCACGACGCTGGTCGCGGTGGCGCTCATCTGGCGCTACCTGCTGCACACGCGCTACGGGCTCCTCAACTACGGCCTCGGCCTTGCCGGGATCTCGCCCATCGACTGGCTCGGCAACCCCACGACCGCGCTGCCGGCGATCATCCTGTTCTCGGTGTGGAAGAACTTCGGCTACAACATGGTGATCGTGCTCGTGGCGCTGCAGCAGATCCCCGAGGACCTGTACGAGGCGGCGAGCCTCGACGGCGCGAGTGCCTGGCAGCAGTTCCGGCACGTGACCCTGCCCTCGCTCAGGCCCACGCTCGCCTTCGTCGGCATCCTCACCCTCGCCGCGTATTTCCAGCTCTTCGCCGAGCCCTACGTGATGACGCAGGGCGGCCCCGCCCAGTCCACGCTCAGCATCCTCTACTTCATGTACGACGAGGGCTTCAAGTGGTGGAACCTCGGGCGCGCCTCGGCGGTCGCGTTCGTGCTGTTCCTGATGATGTTCGCGGTGACGGGCTTCAACGCCTGGCTCGCGCAGCGGCGGGCCGCATGAACCGGCGCACCCGCAGCATCGCGGTCAACGGCGCGCTCGCGCTCGTGGCGCTCGTGACGGCGTTCCCGCTCCTCTGGATGGTGTCGGCCTCGCTGATGCCGGCCGGCATGTCGGCGAACTTCCCGCCGCCGCTGTGGACGACCCATCCGACGCTCGTGCACTACCGCGAGCTCTTCGCCCACGCGGGCTTCGGGCGGCACTTCGTCAACAGCGCGCTGATCGCCTCGGGCGCGACGCTGCTCGCGCTCACCCTGAACGTGATGGCGGGCTATGCCTTCGCGAAGCTCGACTTCCCCGGCCGCGACCGGCTGCACCGGGTGCTCGTGGCAGGTCTCGTGATCCCGGCGCAGGTCGCCATGCTGCCGCTCTTCCTCGAGCTCAAGTCGATCGGCCTCGTCGACACGCTCGCAGGCGTGCTCGTGCCCTCGCTCGCCGGCATCTTCTCGATCTTCCTCGTGCGCCAGGCGGCGCTTTCGATCCCGGACGAGCTGCTGGATGCCGCGCGCATCGACGGCGCGTCGGAGTGGACGATCTACCGGCGCATCGTGCTGCCGCTGCTCACCCCCATGCTCGTGACGCTCGCGGTGTTCACGTTCCTCGGCGCCTGGAACGACTTCCTGTGGCCCCTGATCATCCTCAATGACGACGACCGCTACACGCTCCCGGTCGCGCTCGCCTCGCTGTCGCGCGAGCACGTGCAGGACTCCGAGCTGATGATGGCCGGCTCCGTCGTGACCGTGCTGCCGGTGCTCGCGCTCTTCCTCGGCCTGCAGCGCTACTACCTGCAGGGCCTGATGGCCGGGGCGGTGAAGGGATGAGCGCGCGCGGCCGGCTGCTCGCGCTCGTGCTCGCGCTGCCATCCGTGGCGGGCGCCGGGGTTGCCGACGACGGCATGGATGCCGCGCGCTGGCGCGCGCTCGGCTCCGACGACGTCGAGGCCGTGCTTGCGCCCCCGGACGCGGCGCATCCGGGCACGGCGCTGCGCTACGACTTCCACCACCGCGCCGGCTACGCCGGCCTCGAGCGCGAGTTCGCCGTCGACTGGCCCGAGAACTTCGAGCTCGACCTCGAGCTCGACGGCCACGTCGAGGGCAACGACCTCGAGATCAAGTTCGTCGACGACTCGGGCGACAATGTCTGGTGGTACCGACGACGTGCGACCACGCTCGAGGGGCCGACCACGCTGCGCATCCGGCGCCGCCAGGTGGAGTTCGCGTGGGGGCCCGTGGCGGATCATTCGCTGAACCACACGGCGCGGCTGCAGGTCATCGTCAACGCCGTGCGCGGGGGCGAGGGCGTGCTCGGCGTGGGTCGGATCCGCCTCGTCCCGCGCCCTGCGGTCCCGGCCGTGCCGCCGCAACCGGTGCTGATGGAGGCCGATGGCGTGCCCCTGCCGAGCGCCCAGGAAGGCCGGGAGGCGGCCTGGACGTGCACGCGCCGCCCCTGTTCGCTGACCGTGGATTCGCTCGCGCCGCGCGAGTTCGGCGGGCTCACGCTCGATTGGGCGCGGCGTCCGCCCGCGTACGTCGTCGAGGCGTCCGAGGATGGCAAGGCCTGGCGCTTGCTCGGCAGCGTCGCCGCCGCGGGCCCGGCGCCGGATCGCCTGTGGCTGCCGGAGTCCGAGGCGCGCTACGTGCGCATCCAGGTGCCGGAGGGCGATGCCGGGCTCCGCGCGTTGCACTTCGAGGCGCCAGCCTACGGGACCGATCGCAACCTGCTCGTGGCCGCCGCCGCGCGCTCAGCGCCGCGTGGCGCGTTCCCGCGCGGCTTCGGCGCGCAGTCCTGGTGGACGCTGGTCGGCACGGACGATGGTCGCCACTCCGGGCTGCTGTCGGTCGACGGCGCGATCGAGACCCGGGTCGGCGGGCCGTCGGTCGAGCCGTTCGTGCTCGAGGACGGCCGCATCGTGAGCTGGGCCGACGTCGAGGCGACCCCGTCGCTCGAGGGCGGCGACCTGCCGCTGCCGGCGACGACCTGGCACGCGCCGCGCTGGACGCTCGAGACGAGCGCGTTCGCGGACGATGGCGAGGGCGAGCGCCTGTGGGGACGCTACCGGATCACGAACACCTCGGCCGAGCCGCTGTCGGTCACGCTGCTGCTCGCACTCAGGCCCTACCAGGTCAACCCGCCGGCGCAGTTCCTGAACACCCCGGGCGGCGTCGCACCGCTCTCGACGCTGTGGTGGGACGGGCGCGTGCTGCACGCGGGCGATGGCACCCGCGTGCGCCCGCTCGTGCGGCCGGATCGGGTCACGCTGCAGGGCTTCGACTCGCAGGCGGTGCCGCTGCGCCTCGCCGAGCCCGCGCTCTGGCATCCGGGAGCGTCCCCGGCGGGCCTTGCCGACCGCACGCAGCTCGGCAGTGCCGTGCTCGCGTACGACCTGCACCTCGCGCCGCACGCGACCCAGGTGCTCGGCATCCAGGTGCCGTGGACCGTCACGCCGATCGGCACGATCGCCTCGATGGAGGCGGCGCGCACCCGCGTCGCCGCGGGCTGGCGCACGCGCCTCGGGCGCGTCGTCATCGAGGCCCCGGATAGCGCCGAGGCGAGCGCGGTCGCAGCCGCGATGCGCACGGCGACGGCGCACCTGCTGATGTCGCGCCAGGGCGGGCTGCTCCGGCCCGGCACGCGGTCCTACGCGCGCTCCTGGATCCGCGACGGGGCGATGATGAGCGCGGCACTGCTGCGCCTCGGCGAGCGCGAGGCGCCCGAGGCGTACCTCGCGGCGTACCTGCCGTACCTGTACTCGAACGGCAAGGTGCCGTGCTGCGTCGATGCGCGCGGCTCGGACCCGGTTCCCGAGCACGACAGCGCCGGGGAGTTCCTGTACCTCGCCGCCGAGATCGAGCGCCTGGGCGGCGACCGTGCGCTCGTCGCGCGCGCCTGGCCCGGCATCGAGGGCGCCGTCGGCTGGCTCGACGGGCTCCGGGCCACGACGCGCGCCGCAACCGGATCCGATGCCGAGTTCTACCGCGGGCTCCTGCCGCCCTCGATCAGCCACGAGGGCTACTCGGCGAAGCCGATGCACTCGTACTGGGACGACTTCTGGGCGCTGCGGGGCTACACGGACGCGATCTCGCTCGCCGACGCGCTCGGCCATCCGGCCGAGGCCGCGCGCTGGCGGGCCGCGCGCGCGGAATTCTCGGCCGACGTGCGCGCGAGCCTCGTCGCGGCGCGCGAGCGCCACCACATCGACTACGTGCCCGGGGCCGCGGACCTCGGCGACTTCGACGCGACCTCGACGACCGTCGCGCTCGCGCCCGGCACGGGCGGTGCGGACGTGCCGGAGGCGTGGCTGCGCGCGACCTTCGAGCGCTACTGGACGTTCTTCGAGCGCCGCCGCGACGGCGCGCTCGAGTGGAAGGACTACACGCCCTACGAGTGGCGCGTCGTCGGCAGCCTCGTGCGGCTCGGCGAGCGCGAGAGGGCCCTCGGCGCGTTGCGCTGGTTCTTCAGGGACGCGAAGCCCCCGGCCTGGAACCAGTGGCCCGAGGTCATCGGCCACGACGTCGCGCACGCGCGCTTCATCGGCGACCTGCCGCACGGCTGGGTCGCCTCCGACTTCCTGCGCTCGGCGCTCGACCTCGTCGCCTACGAGGACGAGGCGGACGGCGCGCTCGTGCTCGGCGCAGGCCTGCCGCGCGACTGGCTCGCCGGGCGCGGCGTCGCGGTGCGCGGGCTCGTGACCCGCTACGGGCCGCTCACCTACCACGCGCGTGCCTCGGACGCCGGCGTCGAGCTCGAGCTCGGCCGGCTCGAGCACTGGCCGCCCGGCGGCGTCGTCTGGCGCCTGCCCGGCGCCCGCGAGGGCCTCGCCCGCGTCGACGGCCGCGCCGTGCCATTCACGGGTGGCGCGCTCAGGCTCGCCGCGCCCGCCACCCACATCCATCTTCCAATCGACTGATGCCACCGATGCAAACCGAAGTCGCTCCCATCCCCCGTGCCCATGCCCCGCTGTTCTTCGGCAACGGCATCCTGAGTACGGTCCTCACGCCATCCGGCACCGGCTACTCGCTGTACCGCGACGTGCTGCTCGGCGCCTGGCAGGACGATCCCTGCGACGACGAGTACGGACTTGCGATCTGGGTGCGCGACCCCGAGGGCGGTGCGTTCTCGGCCGCTGGCGCGCCGCTCGCCGGGGACGCGCCGCGCACGCTCCTGGCCGGCGCCCAGTGCGCGTCGATCGCCTCCGGCGGGGAGGGGCTGGCCGCGGAGGTCACCTTCTCGATGCTGGCCGGGGCCGCGCAGGAGCGGCGCGAGCTCGTGCTGACGAACCTCACGGATCGCGCGCGCGTGCTCGAGGTCACGGCGGTGCTCGAGGTCGTGCTCAACACCGCGCCCGCCCAGGAGGGCCACCCGGCGTTCAGCAAGCTGTTCGTGCAGACCGCGTTCCGGCCGGAGGCGAAGATGCTGGTCGCGACGAGGCGCCCGCGCGGCGCCGGCGAGACGCCGCCGGCGCTCGGCCTCGCGCTCGAAGGGTCCGAGGTGCTCAGCTTCGAGACCGACCGCGTGCGCCTCGTCGGCCGCGGCCGCAGTCTCGCCGATCCCGTCGCGCTCACGGCGCCGCTCGGCGACTCGCTCGGCAACGTGCTCGACCCGGCGCTCGCGCTGCGCACCCGCATCACGCTCCCGGCACGCGGTCGCGCGACGCTCGCGTTCGTGCTCGTCGCCGCCGACGACGCGGCGGGTCTCGAGGCCGCACGCCTCGCGCGCGGCGAGCACGTCGCGCCACGCCCGATCGCGACGGCGCCCCCGGAAGTCCTCACGCTCGCGACCGCGACACTCGGCCCGGCTGGCGGCAGCGCCTCGCGCACGCGTCCGCAACGGTTCCGGCACGCGGGCCCGGGCGCACTCCCCACCGGCAACGGCCATGGCGAGTTCGTCGACGACGGGCGCGTCTATCGCATCGCGGTCGGCCGCGCGGCCGACGGCACGCTGCGCCTGCCGCCGATGCCGTGGACGAACGTCATCGCGAACGAATCCTTCGGCCTGATCGCGAGCGAGAAGGGCTCCCTGTCCACGTTCTGCGGCAACAGCCGGCTGCATCGCCTGACGCCGTGGCGCAACGATCCGGTCACCGACCCGCACGACGAGGCGCTCTACGTCCGCGACGAGGCGAGCGGCGCCTGGTGGTCGGCGCTGCCGGGCCCGGCGCCCGTCGCCGCCACCTACGAGGTGCGCCACGGCCACGGCTGGTCGCAGTGGAGGCACGAGTCGATGGGGCTCGGCCACGAGCTCACGGTGTACGTGCCGCGCGAGGACCCCGTCAGGCTCGCGAGGCTCGTGCTGACGAACCCGGGCTCGACGCCCCGCGCGCTCGCGGTGTATTCGTACGCGCGGCTCGTGCTCGGCGGCACGCCGGCCGAGACCCAGGCGACGCTCGCGGCGAGCATCGACCAGGCGCAGCGCACGGTGCTCGCCACGAACCCCGACGGCGGCCCGTTCGCCGAACGCGTCGCGTTCGCGGCGTTCGCCGGCGAGCAGGGCTACACGGACGCCACCACCGACCGGCGCGAGTTCCTGGGCGTGCCGGGCTCGCTCGATGCGCCGCGCGCGGTCGTCGCCGGCGGCGCGCTCGTGCCGGGCACCGCGGGCGCGCCGTGCGCCGCGTTGCGCACGGTCATCGTCGTGCCCCCGGGCGGGCAGGCCACGGTCACCGCGCTCCTCGGCGAGGCCGCGAGCGCCGCCGCGGCCGCCGAACTCGTCATGCGCTACCGCACGCCCGGCGCCGCCGAGTCGGCGCTCGCCGAGGTGTGCGCGTTCTGGGGGCAGGCGCTGTCGGCGATCCGCATCACGACGCCGCTGCCGGCGCTCGATGTGATGGTCAACGGCTGGCTCGCCTACCAGACGCTCGTCTGCCGGCTGTGGGCGCGCAGTGCCTACTACCAGTCGGGGGGCGCGTACGGGTTCCGCGACCAGCTGCAGGACGCCGCCTCGCTCGCGCAGACCCATCCGGACGTGCTGCGCCGGCAGCTCCTCGTCAACGCCGCGCACCAGTTCCCCGAGGGCGACGTGCTGCACTGGTGGCATCCGCCGGCGAGCGAGGGCATCCGCACGAAGTTCGCGGACGACCTGGTCTGGCTGCCGTGGCTCGCCGCGCACTACATCCGCACGACGGGCGATGCCGCGATCCTCGAGGAGCCGGTCGGCTTCGTCGGCGGGCCGCTGCTCGAGGCGGACGAGGACGAGCGCTACTTCGCGGCGACACGCCTGCCCCAAACCGCGACGCTCTACGAGCACTGCGTGCGCGCGCTCGACCGGGCGATGACGCAGGGCGATCACGGCCTGCCGCTCTTTGGCTGCGGCGACTGGAACGACGGTATGAACCGGGTCGGCCGCGAGGGCCGCGGCGAGAGCGTGTGGATGGGGTTCTTCCTGTATCTCGCGATCGGCGAGTTCCTGCCGCACGTGCGCGCGCGCGGCGACGCGGCGCACGTCGCGAGGCTCGGCGCCTACCGCGAGGACATCGCCGAGGCGGTCAATGCGGCGGGCTGGGACGGCGGCTGGTACCGGCGCGGCTACTACGACAACGGCGTCGCGCTCGGCTCCAAGGATGGCGATGAGTGCCGCATCGATGCGCTCGCGCAGGCCTGGGCCGTGATCTCCGGGGTCGCGCCGCCGGCGCGACGGGAGATGGCGCTCGATGCGATGGACGAGCAGCTGATCAGCACGGACGATGGCCTCGTGCGCCTGCTCGCGCCGCCCTTCGTCGACACGAAGGAGGATCCGGGCTACATCAAGGGCTACGTCGCCGGCGTGCGCGAGAACGGCGGCCAGTACACGCACGCGGCGCTGTGGGTCGTGCGCGCGCTCGCCGAGGCCGGCCGGCGCGATCGCGCCGCCGAGGTGCTCGCGATGCTGTGCCCGGCGACGCACGCGGCGACCCCCGCGGGCGTCGAGCGCTACAAGGTCGAGCCCTACGTCGTCGCCGCCGACGTCTACGGCGCCGCGCCGCACGTCGGCCGCGGCGGCTGGACCTGGTACACGGGCTCCGCCGGCTGGATGCTGCGCGTCGCGGTCGAGTCGGTGCTCGGGCTCACGGTCGAGAAGGGCACGCACCTCGTGCTCGCGCCGCGCGTCCCGGACACCTGGCCCGGGTTCACGATCGAGCACCGCCGCCCGGACGGCACGAGCTACGCGATCACGGTCGAGAACCCCTCGCGATCGGCCGCACGGGTCGTCGCGGCGACGATCGATGGCGTCGCGTTCCCGGTCGAGCGGTCGCTGTCGATCCCGCTCGCACACGACGGCGCACGCCACGAGGTCCACGTGACGCTCGGGACCCGGGGCTGAGGAGCACAGGATGAGCACGACGACGAAGGCGTTCCCGACGGGGTTCCTGTGGGGCGCGGCGACGGCCTCGTACCAGATCGAAGGCTCGCCGCTCGCCGAAGGCGCGGGCGCGAGCATCTGGCACCGCTTCAGCCACACGCCCGGGCGCGTGACGAACGGCGACACCGGGGATCTCGCCTGCGATCACTATCGTCGCTGGCGCGAGGACCTCGCATTGATGCAGGACCTCGGGCTCAAGGCCTACCGCTTCAGCATCGCCTGGGGGCGGCTGTACCCGGAGGGCACCGGACGCCTGAACCCGGGCGGGGCCGCGTTCTACGACCGGCTCGTCGACGGCCTGCTCGAGCGCGGCATCGAGCCCGTGGTCACGCTCTACCACTGGGACCTGCCCGCGGCGCTCGATGACCGCGGTGGCTGGCTGAACCCGGACATCGCCAACTGGTTCGCCGACTACGCGACGGGCGCCTACCGGCTGCTCGATGGGCGTGTGAGGAAGTGGGTGACGCTCAACGAGCCGTGGGTCGTCGCCGATGGCGGCTACCTGCATGGCGTGCTGGCGCCCGGCCACCGCAGCCCGTACGAGGCCCCGATCGCGTCCCGCAACCTCATGCGTGCGCACGGCGCTGGCGTCGCGGCCTATCGCGCGGAGGGCAAGCACGAGGTCGGCCTCGTCGTGAACCTGGAGCCCAAGGTGCCGGCGAGCGACGCGGCCGCCGACGTCGCTGCCGCGCAGCGCGCCGATGCGTACATGAACCGCCAGTACCTCGATCCCGCGATCCACGGCACGTGCCCTGACGAGCTCCGGCAGGTCTTCCAGGATGCCTGGACCGACTGGCCGGCGGCCGAGCTCGCGGCGATCCGCGCGCCGATCGACTTCCTCGGCATCAACTACTACTCGCGCGGCGTGACGCGCCACGACCCCGCGCAGTGGCCGCTCGCGGCCTCGACCGTCCCGCAGCCGTCCTCGACCTACACCGACACGGGCTGGGAAGTGTGCCCCGCCGCGTTCACGGCGATCCTCCGGCGCGTCGCGGCCGAGTATGGCAACCCCGCGATCTACATCACCGAGAACGGCTCCGCGTTCTACGACCCGCCGGTCGCGACGAACGGGCGCATCCACGATCCGCTCAGGACCGACTACCTGCGCGCGCACCTGGGTGCCGTGCACGACGCGATCGGCGCCGGCGTCGACGTGCGGGGGTACTTCGTCTGGTCGCTGCTCGACAACTACGAGTGGGCGCACGGCTACACGAAGCGATTCGGCATCGTGCACGTCGACTACGCGACGATGACCCGCACGCCGAAGGACAGCGCGAGGTTTTATCGTGACGTGATTGCGGCCAACGCCGTGCCCGTCAGCCCCGGGTGAGCGGCTGGCGCGTTCGAATCCGCGCCGGCGAGCGCCATCACTCGAGCAGGGACTCGAACGGCCGGCGGGATTTCCACCGATAGGTGCGGAAGTCCCGCTGGTCCGTCGTCAGGATGCGGCCGTGGCCGAGATGCTCGGCCAGCAGCACGAGCGACGCATCCGCGAAGTCCATCGGCAGGTCCGCGTAGGTCTTCATGAGTCCGGGGACCCTCGCGATGTCCGCGGACGTGAGGTCCCATACGGCCACGTCGCCACTGGCGACATCGTCCATCAGCGCGATGGCAGGATCGACTCCCAACCAGCGCGTCACGAGATGCACGGTCTCGGTGAGTACAGGCCAGGTCGTGACCAGTCCCTCGCCGAGCGTGGCGGCGGCGTCGCGACAGCGCACGTGCCATGCATCGTCGCGGTCGAGGAGGGCGTAGAAGAAACCGGTGTCCGCGAGGATCATCGTGCGCGGCTGGCGCGTCCCGTCCGCGCGGCGCCGATCTTCTCCGTGAGTGCCTCGGTGAGCAACTCGCGTGTGCGGCTCGACACGTCGCTGCGACCGCTCCCTTGTCGGCCGATGAATTCGCGCAGCCGCGGCAGGCGCGCCGGGCGCGTGCCGCGCACGTGCGCGTAGTAATGCCCGATGCTGGCCTTGATGACGTCGGAGATGCCCGCGCCGGTTGCGTCGAGGAGGTATTCGAGCTGCTGCTGGCTCTGTGGATCGAGGCGCGCATTGACTCGCATGGCGGGCTCGCGGAGGACCTGGAATGGCTTGATATTAGCGATGTATGACAGCGTATGTCAATCAAGCGGGCGCTGCTGGTATCGCCGCCCGATCGGAGTTGCACCTCAAGGATGACGCCATCGACTGGCAGCAGCCAGCGACGAATCTGCCGCAATCGTCGAGAAATGGCGGGGAGCGCGGCCTGTCGGGCCGCCGCCCTGCGCGTCCGGCCGGTCGGTTCAGGCGACGAGGACGACCTCAGTCCCATGCCGGCGTGCGGACGTCGCGAACTCCCGGTCGGCCGTGATCAGGGGAAGGTCCGCGGCGATCGCCACGGCGAGGTGCAGCGCGTCGAGCGTGCGCAGCGGCGAGCCCATCGCCGCGATCAACTCCGCGGCACGCACGTAGTGCCCGGCGCTGATGGGAACCCGACCGAACACGCCCTCGGCGATGTGCAGGCGCAGGAGTGCCAGTCGGTCGCGTGCCTGCGCCTCGCTGAGTTCACCAAGACGCTGCTTGCGGGCGATCAGCGAGGTGAACTCCACTTCGCACAGCGCGCTGATCAGCGGCGCACCCGTCCGCGCCAGCGCCGCCTCGGCCGCATCGCTCAGCGGCTCCGCGCAGTAGTAGGCGCCGAGCACGCTCGTGTCGACGTAGGCCGATTCAGCCGGCATCGCGCTCGCCGCGGATCAGCGTCGCCGACGGCGTGCCCGGGCGGCAGCCGGATTCCCGGAACGCCTTGAGCGGGGGCAGCGCCCGCTTCTGCGGGGAGGCCGCAGTGAGGCGAGCGACGGGTCGACCCTGGCGGGTGATCACGATGTCCTCGCCGCCCTCGGCGGCGTCGATGAGCTCGGAGAACTGCTCCCGAGCCTGGCGGATTCCGATCTGCTGCATGGGGACACTCCAATGTGTACGCATAAAGTGTACACCAACAAATCAGGGACTGACATCGCCGGGATGGCGGATCCAGCGGGTGCGATACCCTCGGCCGACGACGGCGCACGTCGCTGTTTGGACCTGGGATGCTGGCCGCTCCGCCTCGGCAAGGCCAGCTCCGAATCTGCCTCATTCGTCGAGAAAGGCCCTAGGCGGGAGCCGGGCGGGCCGGGGAACCCGGCCCGCCCACTCAGTCGGGCGCGCTGAGTGCGCCGGCACCGCGGGGGCCGGCGCCGGGTCCTCCTCGTCCTCGTCGTCGCCGAAGCCCTCTGGCGGCTTCGGCTCCTTCTTCTTGGCCGACTACGCGACGATGATCCGCATGCCGAAGGACGGTGCGCGGTTCTATCGCGAGGTGATCGCAGCCAATGCGGTGCCGGCCGACGCGATGTGACTGACCGGCGCGCATGGGCCGGCTCCGACCCTCGGGCGCGCAGGAACTCGAGGGTCGACAGGTACGCGCTACGTCGCTGCGTCCCAGGGATTGAGCAGCCGTGCGCCCGTGCCCGCAAAATCCTTCACATTGCGCGTCGCCACGAGGTAACGCCTCGTGGCCGCAATGGCGGCGATGGCGCAATCCGCGAAGTCGATCGCATTGCCTGCCGCCCTGGCCTTCGCGTGCACGGTGCCAAAGGCGCGGGCGGCGTCCCGTCCGAAATCCAGGATGCGTCCCTCGAACAGTGGCAGGACCTCAAGCTCGAGCGCCTGCTGGAGCTGCGTCCGGCGCCGGCCGGCCGCAAGCAGGGCGATGCCAGACCACAGTTCGGCGACGGTGACGGTCGTCACGTGCAGCGTGTCGGGTGCCTGGCGGTCGAGCCAGCGGAGCACGTGGGCGTCCGGCCGGGGCCGCAGTGGCTCGGAAAGGACGTTCGTGTCGAGGATGATCACGCGAAGTGAGCGGGCCTGACCGGGCTCTGCCCGGGAGCCGGCTCGAGGTCGACGCCACCGAGCCGCCGGCCGATGCGCGCGAGCTGGGAGCCAACGGCCACCGGATGGCGTACCGCGTCGGCCAGGATTTGGCGTATCTCGGCCTCCGTGCTCCGGCCGCTACGTGCCGCACGCTGCTTGAGGGCCCGCAGCGTTTCATCGGCGAGATTCCTGACGACGACGGCGGCCATGCCTTTCTTCCCGGATTGCGAGGTTTGGATGATATCAAAATAGGATAGTTGATATCAATTCCACCCGTCGGCATCGGCGGGAGTTGGGATGATGTTCCCGCCGTGCGCAGGCCGTGAGCGCCAAATCTGCCCAATTCGTCTAGACAGGCCCTCGGCGGGAGCCGGGCGGGCCGGGGAACCCGGCCCGCCCACTCAGTCGGGCGCGATCAGTGCGCCGGCACCGCGAGCGGCGCGTGGTGCGCCGCCGCGAGCGCCTGCGAGTACCCGGGCAGGTCCGTCGCGAGCAGCTGCTCGAAGTCCGCCGTCGCCGACTTGAGCTCCCCCTCGTAGGTCGAGAGCAGCTCGAGCTGGTTCGGCGAGGGCGCGAAGTCCGCGGACCCCGCGACGTCGCCGCCGCCCGTGCCGACCTCGGCGTTCAGCCAGATCAGGTTGAGGTACGCCCCGTACGGCTCGACGAAGTACTTGTCGTCGCTGTTCTGCAGCGCGCGCGAGGCGAGGTGCGCCTCGATCGCGCGCAGCTTGTCGTGCAGCGTGGTCGTCTGCGCGAGCAGCGCCTTGTCGGCCTCGCTCGGCGGCACCGCGGGCGCCGGCGCCGGGTCCTCGTCGTCCTCGTCGTCGCCGAAGCCGACCGGTGGCTTCGGGTCCTTCTTCTTGGCCGACAGCATCGACTCGATGACCTCGAGCTGCTTCCTCAGCCACTCGATGCGGTTGACGGTGTCCGCGCTCGCGCTGATGTCGTCGCGGATGCGCAGCAGCGTCGAGACCGACGCCGCGAGATCCGCCGCCGTCCCCGGCGAGCGCGGGTCGGGCTTCACGATGAGCGACTGCGTCTGCACCGCGCCATCGACCGTGAGCTTCACCGAGTAGGTTCCGGGCGCGACGATCGGGCCGACTTCGGCGGGCTTCGAGCCCCAGTGCGTGATCGGGCGCGAGTCGTCGCCGCGGAAGCGCGGCTCCTCCCAGATGTGCGGGTTGTCCGGCGCGACGGTGCGAAGGGCCACCACGCGCGGCGACTCGTGGCGCAGGTCCCAGGTCACGCGGTTGAGGCCGGCATGTCCTGGCGACTCGAGCCGGCGCACGGGCTTGCCCGCCGCGTCCGTGATCTCGATCGCGACCGGCGCCTTCGGCACCGCCGCGAGTTCGAACGACAAGAGCGCCTGCGGCGCCTTGGTCCAGCGGTAGCTCGGCCGCGGTGCGTAGAGGCGCGGGGATGCGGCCTTCGCGAGCGCGCGCTGCTCGAGCGGACCGATGTCATCGAGCACGTACACGCCGCGCCCGTAGGTCGAGATCACGAGGTCGTGGAAGTCCGGCTGCACGACGGCCCAGGTCACCGGCGCGTGCGGCAGTCCGCCCTCGAGCGCCAACCAGTGGCCGCCATCGTCGAGCGAGTAGTAGAGGCCGTTGCCGGTGCCGGCAAAGAGCAGTCCCTTCGCGTTCGGATCGTCGGTGACCGTGCGCACGTAGGAGAGCGCGTGCCGGGGCAGCGTCGCGTCGATGCGCTTCCAGGTCCGGCCGTAGTCGGTCGTGCGCAGGATGAACGGGTCGCGGTTGTCGACGAGGTGCAGGTCCATCGCGACGGTCGCGGTGCCGGGCTCGAACGAGGACGGCGCGATCGCCGACACCGTGCCCTCCGGCGGCAGGTCCTTGAGCGCGGGCGTCACGCGCGTCCAGGTCTTGGTGCCGTCCTGGGTCACCCAGATCTGGCCGTCGTTGGTGCCGGCCCAGACGAGGCCCTTCTGGATCGGGCTCGGCGCGATCGCGAACACGACCTCGCCGTAGAACTGGCCGAGGTTGTCGCCGACGATGCCGCCCGAGGAGACGATGTGCGCCGGGTTCTGGGTCGACAGGTCCGGGCTCGCCTCCGACCAGGTGTGGCCGGCGTCGGCGGTCTTCAGGATCTTCTGGCAGCCGTAGTAGACGGTCTCGTGGTCGAACGGATCGATCGCGAGCGGCGCGGTCCAGTGGCAGCGGTACTTGAGGCCGTTGGGCGGCGAGTCGAGCGTGTGCATCCACGGGCCCGTCGAGTGCGCCTGGCGCGACTTCGCGTCCCAGCGCGTCAGCTTGTTGCCGTAGCAGGTCGCCCAGACGACGTCCGGGTCCTTGACGTCCGGCAGCGTGAAGCCGGACTCGCAGCCACCCATGTGGCGGTCCCAGCCGACCTCGCCGTACTCCATCTGCACGACGGGGCCGCGGAAGTTGCCGTTGTCCTGCATGTTCGAATAGAACCGGTACGGCACCTCGCGGTCGATGGCGACGTGGTAGGTCTGGCCGATCGGCAGCGTCACGCGATGGAAGCCGCGGCCGTGCACGGTCGTGACGATGAGCCCCAGGTCATCCGTGATCACGAACCGATCCGGATCCTTCGGGTCGATCCAGATGTCGTGCGTGTCGCCGCCCCACGGCACCTCGTTGAACGTCGTGCCGCCATCGAGCGACTGCCAGAACGAGCTGTTCGCGACCAGCACCTCGTTGTCGTTGGTCGGGGAGACGCCGAGACGGATGTAGTAGCCGGCGCGGCCGACGAGCGCGCGCTGGCGGCTGCCGGCCTTCCAGGTCGCGCCGCCATCGTCCGAGCGCCACAGCGAGCCCTGGTCCTTGGTCTGCATCAGCGCGTAGATGCGGTTGCCGTTGGACGGTGCGATCGCGACGTCGACCTTGCCGATGCCGGCCTTCGGCAGGCCCTCGGCCTCGACCTTCTTCCAGGTCGTGCCGCCATCGTGCGAGACCCACACGCCGCTGCCCGGGCCGCCCCCGAACTCGCCCCAGGTGTGCAGCTCGACCTGCCAGGTCCCGGCGAACATCGTGCGCGGGTTCCTGGGATCCATCGCGAGCCCCGAGCAGCCGGTGAGCGGTCCCGCGTCGAGCACGCGCGTCCAGTGCGTGCCGCCATCCTGCGTGCGGAACACGCCGCGATCGGAGGAGGGTCCTGTCGCCCGACCGAGCACGCAGGCGTAGACGATCTCCGCGTTCGTGGGATGCACGAGGATGCGGCCGATGCGGCCGGAGTCGGCAAGTCCCATGTTCGTCCAGGTCTTGCCCGCATCGGTCGACTTGTAGATGCCGTTGCCGGCGACGTCGTTGTCGCGAACCATCCAGGCCTCGCCGGTGCCCGCCCACACGGTCGAGGGCTCCGACGGCGCGACCGCGAGCGCGCCGATCGCGGCGGCCGGCATCTTGTCGAACACCGGCACCCAGCGATGTCCCGCATCGATCGACTTCCACACGCCACCGGACGCGGCGCCCGCGTAGTAGGTGCTCGGATCCCCGGGGATCCCGGCGATCGAGGCGATGCGGTTGCCGACACGGGGGCCGAGGAAGCGGAACTTGAGGTCGCCATCGGGATCGGTCGGCGTATCTGCCGCCCAGACAGAAGCGATCGGCAGGATCGCGAGCAGCACGAGGGCGAGGGCGCGACAGGATCTCGGCATGGGAGGCTCTCCGGCGAATTGTGAACCGATCCTACCCGATCGGTCGCCGCCTGCCGCATGCCCGTGGGCACGGGGGGCGGTGCTAAGGCGGGCTCGGGCGATTCTTCCGGAGCGAGCGGGTACCGTCGCGGGTGCGGCTCGAATCCGCCGTCGCTTGCTGCGTCGAACGTCGCTGGCGCACGAGAAGGCCGCCGGTCCGCCACTGCCGCAGGACATCGGTCAGTCCCATGTGCGCGGCAAGTCGACCGAGTCGCCGACGGTCCAGCGCCTCGACGTCCACATCGTGCAGGGCAGGGGGCGCCAGCGTGCTGTGCGGGCTGGTCGCGAGATAGAGCCAGTCGAGTAGCGCCTTCTCGGCGGTCGCGTGCGGATGATGGTGGCTGCGGCCGACGTCCAGCCGATCCGGGAGCTCGCCTGCCTCGAGCATCCTGCGAGGCATGCCGCGGAAGTAGACGGGTCCCTCAGCCGTCGTCACGCGACCGACGACGGGCCTGGTCGGCCCGGGATCCAGCGGAAGGATGGCCGTCACGCCCACGGGCGGGTTGTTGTACGCGCCGGCCTCGTCGAGCGCGGTGTGCAGGGACACGACTGCGTCGCGTCGCAGGTGAGGCACCGCGTCGGCCAGACGCCCCGGTGGCGACACGAAGCGATTCAGGTAGAGCCCGCGGATGACCGGGGCGAGGCGTCCGCGGGCCGTCGCGTCTGTGATCCATCCGTGCAGCGTCGCGGTCGGCACGGACGTGCCGCGTGCAATCCCCGCAGCGCGGATGAGCGCCGTGAACGGCAGGACGGGGGGTGAGCCCACCTCGCCCAGGCTGCGTTCGAGCGCTTGCTTCCACGGGGTCATGCGGCACCGGGGTGCAGGGCATGATCATCCAGGAGGTCGCCGAGAATCCGACCCACGCGCGCCCGCATCTCCGCCCAGGACGATTCGCGCATCGTGGCCATCGCCCGCTCGTCGGCCAGCATCTGGGTCCTGAAGAGGTTCCAGTCCATCGACCCCAGCCTGTCCATGACCACCCTGGACGCGTCGTGCGCCGTCACGCCGGAGTACTCCAAGGCCCATGCGATCAGCGGGGTTCCTGGCGGATGCAGCGGGAGCAACAGGTCCAGATCCCAAACATCGCGCACCGCCGTGCGGCCGAGCAGCGCGGCGAGCTTCATGGCGGCCAGGGTCCTCTCGTCGTAGAGGTCGACGTAGTACGTGCCGATGCCGAACGCCGCCATGCCTGAAACCGCTGCCTGCCGCACGCCGCCTGGCGGGGGCAGGCGGCGTGACACTTCAACCTTGAGGTGAAACGGCGCGCCGCCGGTCGCCATTCCTGACACCTTCCACTTGGGAGAGAGTTCCGCCTTCCCCGGCGTGTTGACTCGCACGTCGGTGATCCCGGTGCCGCGCAGAGCGTGTTCCAGCGCCCGGTTCACCTGGTTGTGCAGGCTGTCCGCGGTACGATCACCCGGCGGCGGAAAATCGAGGTCGATGTCTCTCGTCAGGCGCGATCCATCGAACAGAGCCGCAAGCGCCATTCCGCCCTTCAGCACGAACCCGCCCTTGCTCGAAGCGAAGAGTTCCTTGAGGAAGCGTGCCTGCACTCGCTGCAGCAGGTCAGTCACGGGAGTTCTCTTTATGTATTGTGTTAGTTCATTTTATCGATACTAACAGAATACTTCAATGTAAAATAAATGGATATATTTCAATAATATATATTCATATATGATTCGCGCAAAGTCGACTGCATTCCGGCCGGTATGGCTGGACTCGACCATTTGTCCGTGCACGTTGACGGCTTTCCCAGGGCTTTTGGGCAGGTTACGCTGGTGCTCATGCCGCCGCCCCATCACGCGCTTTCCCTGCCTTGCGCGGACGAGGTGTCCGGCTCGGCGGCGCGTGACGTGGCGAAGGCTCGTTCCCGCACATGGACGGGGAACACCTCCCCGCGGCCAGGATGTTCTTCGCGGCGTTGACGTCGCGGTCGTGAGCGCACCCGCACTCACCACACACCCAATGCCTTACACGCAACCCGTTGACACCGGCGGGGCCCGTGAGGGCCCCGCACGCTGAACAGGTGCGGCTGGTGTTGCGCTCGCTGACGACCCTGACGCACCTGCCGGCGCTCTCGCCCTTGTACTGCAGCTGTGTCCTGAGCATCCCCCAGCCCGAGTCGAGGACGGCCTTCGCCATCCTCGTCTTGACCAGTTTCAGGCTGCTCACATCGCCGACGACGATCATCTGATACGTGTTCACCATTTTCCGACTGAACCGATGCAGGGCGTTCGCCCTGCATCTCGAGGCCTTGCGGTGCAGCCGCTTGGCGTGCCGCTTGTGGCCCCGGCGCTGGGCCATCCCGATCCTCTGTTCCAGGTCGCGGTACGCCCGACCCGCGTCCAGCACCGCCCCGTCGCTGGTAGTTGCCGTTGCATGCAGACCGAGGTCGATGCCCACGTCGGGCTCCGGGGCCACGTTGCTCTCGATCGCCACCCGAGCCGGCAAACAGAGCCACCAGTCACCCACGGCGTCCTGGCAGAAGCAGCCGTCCTGCCACTGCCGGATCCCGAGAAATCGTTCGGACTCGAACACCCGCAGCGTCTTGCCACAGAATCGCAGCGCCCGGCCGTTACGCCGAATGCTGGCGGCCTTGAACGGGACCCAGCCCAGCGACCTCCGACTCCCCCGGCTCACCCGCCAGCGCAGCTTCGACTTCCTGAACTGGCGCCGACGCCTCGCGAACTCGGCGTTGACCTTCTGGATCGTGTCGGCGCCGATGTGCTCGAAGCACTTCGTGGCGCCGCTCGAGAGCTTGTCCAGATCAAATCCGCTGAGCCACCGCGGTGGGCCGGAATACGGCCGTGCCGCCTTGTAGCTGACCTCATTCGACCAGTTCCAGACCTGGTTGACCTCGACCGCCGCCGCCTCGAGCCAGGCATACCCCTCGCGGCGCACCTTGAAGCGCAGCGTACGGATCACGCTCGGAATCGGCGTCTCTGGCATCGCCGCCATCCTAGAGGCGACGCCTTCCGCGACCTACGCCAGAAATTGATGCGTTCGGCCAGAAATTGAAGGGTCCGCGGGAACGAGGGCGGCATGAGCGCTCAAAACTTCGCCGCAGCTCCTCTGCTTACGCATCCGCCGCAGCGGGGTCAGCGCGTCCCTGCGCTTTCTGTGATTTTAGGGTGGCCCGAACGGGCTCCGTCCCGCTCCTACCAGATCACCAGGATGTCGTCGCGCACCGTCTTGACTGCGTTCAGGCCGGACGAGGATCCGGTGTCGCGAGGACGGCGTCGAGGTTCTGGCAGGCGACCGCGCCGAAGTGGCGCGTCGCAGCCAAGAGCCGCTCGTCGTCCACCGTGGCGCCCGGGTGACGGCACGCCCGGCGCGCTTCCGCCAGGTCCTGCGGCCCGCCGGCGAAACATTTCATCGCGATGCAGTCCACGCGGCGCGCGAGGTCGTGGGTTCGAGTGCCACCCTGGCTGCCAACAAGCTCACTTCAAAACGTCGTGCCCTGTGCGCGAAGGCGCGCAGCGCGTGTAGACTCAAGGTCAGCGCTGGATGGGCGTGGCTCGTGTTCCCGCTGTCCTGCCCATCAACGTCGCGCCGCCAGCGCAGCGGCTGACGCTGCTGACCACGGCTGATCCTGCGGCGCCCCTGTCTGGATTCCCAATGGCGCACCGTAACGGTGAGCCCGCATCATCTGCTCCGCTGCGCCGACCAGAAACGCCGAGCGCGTGAGCCCCTGCTGCCCTGCGAACCGATCGATTTCCCGCAACGTCACCGGGGGCACGGTGATGTTGATCTTCTCTGCAGGGCCGAAGAGCTTCTCGACATCCGCGTCGACCATTCCCCACACCCAGCCCGCATACTCGGGATCGGTCTGCCATTCGCTCAGCGACTTTCTCGCCGGCAGATCCTTCCCATCCTTGGCCAACAACTCGCAGAAGCCCTCGATCGCCTCGACTGCGTTGTCATAGGCCTCTTCGACGGTGTCGCCGGCGCTGTAGCAGCCCGGCAGATCCGGAACAGCGACACCAAACGCGGTCGTGGCAGTGCCTGGCTCGATGGCAATGGCGTACTTCATGCGATGCTCCTGCGTGATCCGGTGTCCATCCAGCGGCCGCTTCGTCCTTATCTCAGCCGGGCCTGCTTCAGGATCTTGTTCACCAATCCGACGCCCAGGTCCTTCTTCGGGTGCGGGACCGAAAGGTGCCCGGGCTTCGTTGGATGGACCATGACGTGGTGGCTCCCGTGCACCGCCCGCACGACCCGGCCGTCGTCCCGAAGCCGCTGAAGCAGTTCCCGGCTGTTCATGGTGGATATTATACCCACTGCTATGGCTTGATCAACACTATACCCACCAAGACATCATGAGGCTGGCAGGCCGGCGCAAACGGCTGAGCGCTCCCGCCGCTCGCGTTGGCGCCACCCGGTGAATCACGGTCCATATGAGGCTGTCTGCCATCGCTGCCATGGTACGGGCACGGCCCAAATCAGGGCCTCTAGAGAAATCGACGGATTTCTAATGAAATGCGTGATTTGCTGCCGCCCCGGTGATCCAGGGAGGGCGGCACGTGGCGGGTCGGGATGCAACGCGCGCGCGACACCGACCCGTGCCGCGTCCTGCGACGCTGTCCCGGTTCCTCAGCGACGAAGCCGACGGCTGGAATCGCCCGCGGTCGCGTCCGCTTGAAAATGGCCTGCTTTGCCGCGTGCCTGAAAATCCGCATCGGAGCCGACCGATTTTTGGGTTATTTTTATCAAAAATCACTTCGCGCTTAAAATAATCGCCTCGATTAATCCATTTGGATTATGATGCGGCGCATTATTTGATCCCGAGCCGAGGTTCGCCGATGAAGTCCCTGGTCCAGCTCCACTCCGAGATCCAGACCCTGCAGCAGCAGGCGGCGGAGCTTCGCACCCGCGAGTTCGATCGCACCGTCGCCGAGATCGTGGCGCAGATGGCCGCCTTCGGGATCACGATCGCGCAGATCAAGGACGCGATGAAGCGCGCGCCGCTGAAGGGCGCGCGCGGCAAGAAGGGCAAGCGCGGCGCGAAGCCGGGTCGCCCGAAGGCGAAGGGCGCCGCGAAGGCGGGCGCCAAGGCTGCGGCCAAGACGAAGGCCAAGGCGAAGCCGGGCAAGACCGGCACCCGCAAGCCCGCCGCGATCAAGTTCCGTGGCCCGAACGGCGAGGCCTGGAGCGGGCGCGGCAAGACCCCGACCTGGCTGCGCGCGCAGATCGAAGGCGGCAAGACCGCGGACGAGTTCCGCGTCTGAACCGATCGGGCGCCCGCCCGGAGGGCGGGCGTCGGTGCACGGTGCGGCCGCCGGCTGCGTCCGTGCTGCAGTGCGCTAGACTGGCGTCCCCCACGGACCGAAGCGCCATGCGCCAGATCATCTTCGACACCGAGACCACCGGCCTCGAGGCCGCCCAGGGACACCGCATCATCGAGATCGGTGCCGTGGAACTCGTCAACCGGCGCCTGACCGGGCGCACCTTCCAGCGCTACCTGAACCCGGAACGACCGATCGACGCCGGCGCGCAGGCCGTGCACGGCCTGTCGCTCGAGTTCCTGTCGACGCAGCCGAAGTTCGCCGACATCGTCGAGGAGCTGGTCGAGTTCATCTCGGGCGCCGAGCTCGTGATCCACAACGCGCCATTCGACGTCGGATTCATCGACCACGAGTTCGGCCGGCTGCCGCCGCCGCAGCGCCTGCTCAGCGACCTGTGCACCGTGCTCGACACGCTCGTGCTGGCGCGCCAGGCCCACCCGGGCCAGCGCAACAGCCTCGATGCGCTCTGCAAGCGCTACAACGTCGACAACTCCGGCCGCGACCTGCACGGCTCGCTGCTCGACGCGCGCATCCTCGCCGAGGTCTACCTTGCGATGACCGGCGGTCAGGGCGCGCTGACGCTGCAGTCCGAGGCTGCCCGCGAGGCCGACACGTCCCGCCAGGGACGCAGCCGCCGCACGCCGCTCGTCGTCGACATCCCGATCGTCCGCGCATCCACCGACGAACTCGCCGAGCACGAACAGATGCTCGACCGGATCACCAAGCAGTCCAAGGGCAAGTGCCTCTTCCGGGCGCCGCCCCCCGAACCCCAGGCCTGACTTAGGGTCAGGCTCGTCACAGGGTCGCTCGCGGCCCGCGGAGCTGAGATGTCGACGCCACTGCCGATCGGGTCCCCGGAACTTCTCGCCCGCCTCGACGCTCACGCGAAGCGCCTCGTCGCGACGCCGCCGACGACGCTGTTCGCGCAGGGGCAGGGCCGCCAGGCGCGCTACACGCTCGAGGCCGAGGGCCTGCTCGTCGACTATTCGCGCCAGCTGATCGATCCAGCCGCGTGGACCGACCTGCTCGCGCTGGCTGCGGCCGCCGACCTCCCCGGCGCCGTGCGTGCGATGGTCGAGGGCGCGATCGTCAACCCGACCGAGCAGCGCCCGGCACTGCACGTCGCGCTGCGAGACCCCAACGGCTCGCCGCTCGTGCTCGGCGACTTCGACGTGCGCGCAGCGGTGCGCACCGAACGCGCGAAGCTCGCCTCCTTCGTCGCCGCCGTGCGCGGCGGCACGCGCGTGGGTGCGACCGGACGCCGGTTCACCGACGTCGTCAACGTCGGCATCGGCGGCTCGGATCTCGGTCCCGTGATGGCCGTCGAGGCGCTCCGGGCGCATGCGGAGCCCGGGCTTGCGGTGCATTTCGTGTCGAACATCGACGGCACCGAGGCCGTCGACCTGATCGCGCGGCTCGATCCTACGACGACGCTCGTGATCATCTGCTCGAAGACGTTCACGACGCTCGAGACGATCACGAACGCGAAGCGGATGCGCGCCTGGATCGCCTCGGGCGTGGGCGAGGGCGGCGTCGTCGGGCACTTCGCGGCGGTGTCGACCAACCATGCGGCAATGGACGCGTTCGGGGTCGCCCCGGATGCGCGCTTCACGATGTGGGACTGGGTCGGCGGGCGCTACTCGATGTGGTCGGCCGTGGGACTCGCGATCGAGCTGGCGATCGGCACGCCCGGCTTCGAGGCCCTGCTCGCGGGCGCCCATGCGATGGACCGGCACTTCGCGACGGCACCGCTCGAGCGGAACCTGCCGGTCCTCCTCGGCCTCTTGTCGGTGTGGAACGGCAACTTCATCGGCTGCCACTCGCACGTCGTGCTGCCGTACGCGCAGCGCCTGCACCGGCTGCCCGCGTACCTGCAGCAGCTGACGATGGAGTCGAACGGCAAGTCCGTCACGCTCGATGGCCGTCCGGTCCACGGCCATACCGGCACCGTGATCTGGGGCGAGCCCGGCTCGAACGGCCAGCACTCTTTCTTCGAGCTCCTGCACCAGGGCACGCGGCGCGTCGCCGCGGACGTCCTGCTGCCGTACGAGTCACCGACCGATTCGCTCGACGATGCGATCCTGACCGCCTCGAACGCGCTCGCGCAGGCGAACGTGCTCGCCCGCGGTCGCACGCTTGAGGAGGTGCTCGCCGATCCCAAGGTCCGGACGGCGGGCGCGGCGGGCGCCGCGCTCGCGCCGCACCGGGTCCACCCGGGCGGCCGACCCTCGACCGTGATCGCGTTCGAGTGGCTCGATCCCGCGACGCTCGGCAAGCTCATCGCCGCCTACGAGCATCGCGTCTACGTCGAGAGTCGGCTCTTTGGCATCAACCCGTTCGACCAGTGGGGCGTGGAGCTCGGCAAGGTGCAGGCGGAGGCGCTGGTGCCGGTGCTGCGCCAGGTGCCGGCGAGCGCGTCCCCGGCCGCGTGGCTGCGCGGCGCACTCCAGGTCACGGGCCTCGGCTGACGGACGTCCGATGACGGGCCAGCGGCCCGCGGCGCGATTCGGCGGGTTTTGGTGGGCAGGCCGGATGCACGTCCGGTACGCGTGTCATCTCCGACGATCACCGCGCGCGCGATTGCCGGTTCAGGGTTCGATGCGCGTTCCCTGCTGCCAGACTTCCATGAGCGTGAATGGCCGCTCGCGGCTGGCGTTGTCGAGCACGAGTCCGAGATCGGCACTCGCCAAGGCCTCGCGAACATTCGCCTGCGTCCGTGGGAATCGGTCACGAATCTTGACGAGCGGAACCCGATGCCCGCCGTCGCGGACCCGTTGTCCGACACGCAGTGCGGAGTAGGCGACCGACGGGATCCAGATGAAGATCACGACCACGAGGTAGCCGGAGGCGCGAGCCTGCCGAAGGAAGCGGACTTTTTCACCCACGGGATCTGACAGCACCGTCTCGAAGCAGAAGCTTCGTCGCTCCGCCACCGCCCGCAACCGGCGCGACTCCACGATGCGCATCGCATCGTAAGCCGCGGCTTCCGGGTGTGCCGGGTTCAGCATTCGCGCCACGACGTCGGCGTTGAGAAACTCGATGCCAGTCGGTTCTAGGAACTGTCCGAAATACGTGGACTTCCCAGCGCCATTGCTACCGACCAGCGCGACGAGCACGGGTCTGCTGCCGCTGGTCGCCTCGCGCAGCAGCGCGCCAACATCCGGCGTCACCGGCGTGACTGTGTTTTCCGGGAGCGTGCAGCGCTCGAGGGTTTGTCCCGGGCGGTCGGCATCGTGGTCGGTACGAACCTGTCGTCCACGAAGTTGCCCGGTACGAGGCGGCCGTCCCTGTGGTGCTCGACGACCTGGCCCGGATAGGCCTCGTGGGTGCCGTACTGCGGCCAATTCAGCGTATCGAGCGCGGTGCGCGCTTCGGCCTGTCCGGTCGGGGTCAGGGAGTGGGCTAGGGCGCCCGCCAGGCGCTGGCCGATGCGCTGAACGTCCTTCTCCGCGACGTACGCGGTGGCGGGTTCCTGGACGGAGAGCTTGAGCGTGTTGGACTCGCGCAGCGTCAGGTGGCCTTCCAGCGAGCGGCCGAGGGCAGCCCAATGCTCGATCTGGGCGGACGTCGAGCGGTGCGCAAGACCCGCCGCGTCGCGGGCCGCGGCGACCAGTTCGCTGGACAGTTTGACGACATGGGGCATGGTGCGACTCTCGGTCGAGGAATGACCAAAAGGTTACCTTAAGTTTACTTCGGTTACCACGAGTTCGTCCCGCGCACCAGGTCGGTTCCGGGTCGCCGCAGCCACCTGATCCGCGGGGGGATCCCAAGACGGCCCACGACGGCGACGCTCGCGGAGGCCTCGGCCGGACGTGGCCACGCTCGAGGGACACGGCATTGCCGGACCGTGGCCAGGGTCGCAATTCCACGACCTTACCGGGTGCATCCGGGTGGCAGACCCTCGACGGTGATCGCGTTCGAGCGGCTCGATCCCGCGACGCTCGGCAAGCTCATCGCCGCCTACGAGCACCGGGTCTACGTCGAGAGCCGGCTCTTTGGCATCAACCCGTTCGACCAGTGGGGCGTGGAGCTCGGCAAGGTGCAGGCCGAGGCGCTGGTGCCGGTGCTGCGGCAGGTGCCGGCGGCCGCGGCCCCGGCGGCGTGGCTCCGGGGCGCCCTCGAGGCCACCGGGCTCGGCTGACGGCCCGCGACGCGGCATCGGCACCGCGCCGCGGTGGGTCTGGCCGCGAGATGCCGCGCTGCGCCCCATGGTCGAGCGGCCCGCGTGCGGCCGCCGGTTCAGGGCCCGATGGGAACGCCCTGCGTCCAGTCCTCCACCCGCGTGAACGGCCGCTCGCGGCGTGCGTTGTCGAGCACGGGCCCGACGCCGGCATTCGCCTACGTGCGCGGGAAGCCGTCGCGAAGCTTGTCGCGCGGAACGCGATGACCGTCCTCCCGGACCCGCTGCCCGACGCGCAGCGCGTGCAGGCGACCGCAGTCGCGCGCCGTCCGACCCAGGCGACCTCCTCGCGGACCGGTCCGGCCCGGCCGGCCGGGCCGGACCGGGCCGGACAGGACAGGACCGTCCCGATGCAGAGTCGCCGTCGAACCGCGCCGGATTCAAATCCCGTCGGCGCAAGCGAACCCGCGTCCGCAACGCTCAGGCGAGCTGCCGGGTCGTCTCCCGCAGGACGTTATGCAGGATGGCCCTGAGGCAGCGGGACTCGCCTGCCATCGTGGCGGACAACGCCGGGCGCGCGTGGGCGATCAGGGCGTTTTCAGCTTCGACGTCGGCATAGAGCGCGTCCGCTTCCGCTACGGCGCGGCTGCGCAGGTATTCCAGCAGGCGTTCGGCCGTGCCTTTGGCGAGATTCAACGCCGCACCGGCCTCGAGCAGCAGGCCACGGCGGACGTCCGGGAAGTGCCGCACGCCGAGGATCGGCCACGCCAGCAGGGTCTGCGCGGGCCAGCCGTTGTGGTCGAAGGCGGGTGTGTCGTACGTGGCGACGCTGAGCAGGTCGTAGAACGGTGCCAACTGGATGCCCTCGTGCGAGACGAGGAAGCTCAGGTTCTTCAGGTGCGCGTCGCTGTTGCCGACGAGCACGTTGAACACCAGCCAGCCGAAGAGTCGAGAACGCGCCACGGCCGGGCTGCGACAGGCATTGGCCAGCGCCGCCAGGCTTTCCATGCTGCCCTGGCTGTATTTGAAACGGCGGTCCAGCCCCAGCAATTGGCAGGCGTCGATCACGTGTCGGCGTTGCCAGCCCCGGCCCTCCGGAATCCGGTCGAAGCGATCGACCAGGTACACCGGGGACGGCACGTAGCGACGATGCACCTCGGGCACGTCCAGACCCAGCCGCCGGGCGAGGCGCATCACGAACCATTCATTGATCACGGAATGGGGATAGTCCGCGTCCGGGTGATCGGGTTTCAGGATGTGGGTGGACGGCGTGGCGCCCGCGGGTTCATGGAGCGAGCCATCCTGCAGGACCACGGCCAGCTTGTGCTGGGCACCCGGCAGCGACATGCGCTTGATGGCTGCATGCGTCAGCGGCGCCTTCGGCAACCGACGAATGCGGTCCTCCAGGGCGTCGTCCGGCAGCGGGCGCAACGGCTCCACGGTCTGCGGCGCGGCATCCGGCGCCAGCAAGGTCACCGACCCGGCCGATTCCGCGCCGTACCAGGCCAGCAAGCCGAAGGCGTCAGCCGCATCCAGCCGGGCGTCCGCCGCCAGCAGCACCCGTTGGCCCTCCTCCGGCAGCAGGTTGTCGAAGTACCACTGCACCGGGCGCTGGCTTGCGCCGTCCAGCAGGGATTCCGCGGTCAGTGGAAGATGCGGGCTGAGCGCGAATCGCCTGGGGTCGCCGAGCCAGGCCGCCGCGTACTGAAAGCTCCACAGGCCAGCCACTTCCTGCAGGGTGCCCACCTCCGTGCGATCGATCGATGCGCGCAAAGCCCGACCGTTCATGGCTTGTCAGCGCGGTTCGCGGGATCGTTCAAATAGGCGGCGACACTGTCGGGCACGTCCACCAGGACACGGACCCCCAACCCTTGCAGCACCTGAAAGAGCTTCCCCCACTGCACGGATTCACTGCCGCGCTCGATCTTGCCGAGGAAGTTCTCGCTGACGCCGATGCTGCCGGCGGCATCGTCCTGGCGGATCTTCTGTGCCTTGCGGCTGGCGCGCACCACCTTGCCGATGGAGGCTGCCGTGTTGACGGGCATTTTCATGGACAATCCTCACGTTTGTAAGGATTTTGCGTCAGCGGGACGTCCTTTGCAATTAAATCCTCATGAATGTGTGGATTTCATACACAAGCGGCTTGCTCAAGCCAAAATCCTCTTGATCGTGCGGATTAATGGCCCAAAGGATGCCCCGCCGACGGCAGCCTTGACCCTCGATGGATCCCCGGGACGCCCGATGTGGCGCGGCCTTCAGCGTGGCGCGCCTTGATGGGGGCCCGCACGGCGGCGCCGTGCTGGCCGGGCCCATCCGGCGGTGCGAACCGACGGAGGTGCCCAGTTGCGACCGGTCGAGCGCATCGAGCGCGGCCCGCGCGTCCGTGGCCTTCGAGATTTCCCGCACGGCGCGGTCGAGCGCGTTCGCCTTCCGGAGCGCCCGGTGCCCAGGCGACGTCGAGTGTGCGCAGGTCTCGCCGGTGCGTCGCCGAGCGCGGGCGGGGCCTGCGCACGCGTGGGTGGCCCTCGGGGGGCGTCACCCGGTCCGGTCGCGCGGGACCCTCCATTCGCCGACGCGGGACTCCGCTGGCCACGACCTTTCAGGATCGTGGCCGCCGTCGCAGTTGCGCGACCTTGAGGGCGGGCCGTTCCGTCCCCACTACGCTATTCTTGCCCTGACTGCCGGGTGTCCTCCGAAAGGGCCCCGGGCCTCCCGAATTCCCCAAGGAACTCCCGTGACATCAGACACCGAAGGCGCGATCACCGCCGCCCCCGACGCCTCGATCCCCGTGCCGGTGCTGCCGCTTCGGGACGTCGTCGTCTACCCGCACATGGTGATCCCGCTGTTCGTCGGCCGGGAGAAGAGCATCCAAGCGCTCGACCAGGCGATGAAGGGCGACAAGCAGATCCTCTTGGTCGCGCAGAAGGCCGCCGACGTCGACGACCCGAAGGCCGAGGACCTGTATCGGGTTGGCACGCTCGCGACGATCCTGCAGCTCCTCAAGCTCCCGGACGGCACCGTCAAGGTGCTGGTCGAGGGCGCCTCGCGCGCCCGCGTCGAGCGGCTGGTGACCGCGGACTTCTTTGCCGCGTTCCTCGCGCCCATGCCGGACGTCGACACCTACGACGAGCGCGAGATCGACGTGCTGACCCGCTCGGTGGTCAGCCAGTTCGAGCAGTACGTCAAGATGAACAAGAAGGTGCCGCCCGAGGTCCTGACCTCGCTGGCCGGCATCGAGCAGGCCGGTCGCCTCGCCGACACCGTCGCCGCGCACATGTCGCTCAAGCTCGTCGAGAAGCAGAAGGTCCTCGAGATCGCCGACATCCGAAAGCGCCTCGAGCACGTCCTCGCCCAGATCGAGGGCGAGATGGAAGTCCTGCAGATCGAGAAGCGCATCCGTGGCCGCGTCAAGCAGCAGATGGAGAAGAGCCAGCGCGAGTACTACCTCAACGAGCAGATGAAGGCGATCCAGCGCGAGCTGGGTGACCTCGAGGACGCGCCGAACGAGCTCGGCGAGATCGAGAAGCGCATCAAGAAGGCGGGGATGCCGAAGGACGTCAAGGACAAGGCGACCGCGGAGCTCAACAAGCTGAAGCTGATGTCGCCGATGAGCGCCGAGGCGACGGTCGTTCGCAACTACGTCGACTGGCTCGTCAAGGCGCCGTGGAAGAAGCGCACCAAGGTGCGCACCGACATCACCGCCGCGCAGACCGTGCTCGACGAGGATCACTTCGGGCTCGAGAAGGTCAAGGAGCGCATCGTCGAGTTCCTGGCCGTGCAGCAGCGCGTGCAGACCCTGAAGGGTCCGATCCTGTGCCTCGTCGGTCCCCCGGGCGTCGGCAAGACCTCGCTCGGCCAGTCGATCGCGAAGGCGACCAACCGCAAGTTCGTGCGCATGAGCTTGGGTGGCGTGCGCGACGAGGCCGAGATCCGGGGGCACCGACGCACCTACATCGGCTCCATGCCCGGCAAGATCATCCAGAACATGGTGCGCACCGGGGTCCGCAACCCGCTCTTCCTGCTCGATGAAGTCGACAAGATGAGCATGGACTTCCGGGGCGACCCGTCCTCGGCGCTCCTTGAAGTGCTCGATCCCGAGCAGAACGCCTCGTTCTCGGACCACTACCTCGAGGTCGACTTCGATCTCTCCGAAGTGATGTTCGTCTGCACCGCGAACACGCTCAACATCCCGGCGCCCCTGCTCGATCGCATGGAAGTAATCCGGCTCGCCGGCTACACCGAGGACGAGAAGCTCAACATCGGCCGGCGCTACCTCGTCCCGAAGCAGGCCAAGGCGAATGGCCTCAAGGACGGCGAGCTCGCCGTCAAGGACGAGGCGCTGACCGGCATCATCCGCCACTACACCCGCGAGGCGGGCGTGCGCAGCCTCGAGCGCGAGGTGTCGAAGATCTGCCGCAAGGCGGTCAAGCAGCTGCTGCTGTCCCCGAAGGACGCGCCGGTGACCGTCGATGACGTCAACCTCGACAAGTACCTCGGCGTGCAGCGCTTCCGCTACGGACGTGCCGAGGAGGCGAACCGCATCGGCCAGGTGACGGGGCTCGCCTGGACCGAGGTCGGCGGGGAACTCCTGACCATCGAGTCGGCGGTCGTCCCGGGCAAGGGCAAGCTGCAGTACACGGGTCACCTGGGAGAAGTGATGCAGGAGTCGATCCAGGCGGCGATGACGGTTGTCAGGAGCCGCCAGGCGCTGCTCGGCCTCGAGCCCGACTTCTACCAGAAGAACGACGTGCACGTGCACGTGCCCGAGGGCGCGACGCCGAAGGACGGCCCGAGCGCCGGCATCGGCATGGCGACCGCGCTCGTCTCGACGCTGACCAAGATCCCGGTGCGCGCGGATGTCGCGATGACCGGCGAGATCACGCTGCGCGGCGAGGTGCTGCCGATCGGCGGCCTCAAGGAGAAGCTGCTCGCAGCCCATCGTGGCGGCATCGCGACCGTGCTGATCCCGTCCGAGAACGAGAAGGATCTCGTCGAGATCCCGGCGAACATCAAGGACAAGCTGCAGATCATCCCGGTGAAGTGGATCGACGAGGTGCTCGAGCACGCGCTCGAGCGCAGTCCGCTGCCCGAGGGTGCGACGCAGCGCGACGCTGACGGCGCCCCTGCGACCGGCGAGGCGCCGGCCCGTGCGGGTCGCGCCAAGAGCAAGCGCAGCGTTCCGGCGCACTAGTCGCCCATCGTGATCAGAGGCGCCCGCGCGTACGCGCGGGTGCCTCCAATCCACATCGGACATCCTATTCGATGCAGCGCAGCACACGGTGCCTGCGACGGCTTGCGCATCGACGCGTCCCCGTGAGGCGCTCTGCGCAACGCGAAGCCGACGTCGGTAACCCTCGATTGCGGGGCAGGCGCATCCGCCTAGGATCAGCGTGCGGGAGTCCCCGCACAGGGAGGGTCGCCCCATGACGATCGTCGTGCGTGTCGATGCCAGCGACAACGCGGCCTGCAATGTCCGCTGCCTCGGCGCGGATCATTACTGCAGCGGCTACCCGCATTGCGTCGCCGGCTACTTCCACAAGGTCAAGGACTGGCTGACGCCTGGCGTCCCCGAGCGAAAGGTGATCCGCGAGGAGAGCGTTCGCTCCGCACAGGGCGGCTACAGTCGCAGTCGCGTCATCCAGGGCCCGGACGAGCACTCATCGGTTGAGGAAGTCGAACTGCACTGCCGGACGCTGAAGTTCGAGTCCCTCATTCGCCGGCTCCCGGATGCCGCCGCGACAGCGCCCGCGGATGCGAAAGCGCCGCCGCGCTGATGCCTGTTTGACGGGCCGAGGTGCGCGGGCGATGAGCTGCCCGTGAACCACGAGATGGACGGCGGGTACTCACTCCCAACCCGACGCATCGTCCCGCCGTCGGCGGCGATGGTCTCGGTAAATCCCGGCAGCCCCTACTGAATCCACCCGCCGTGCGAACCACGCGCCGCTGTCGAATGCACTCATTGCGGCACGGCACGTCCGACGCCAATCATGGATCGTCGACCGCCGTGTGAGCAGAGCCATGCCAGTGACGATCCTCGTGGACGATTCGGACGATGCGCCGTGCAACCTGCGCTGCTTCATGGCGAATGGCGCGGCGTACTGCACCCGCTACGGGCAGTGCCCGGCCTCGTGCGTCCACGGCATGCAGGCGCTCGCCGTTTCGCGCGTACGAGATCGTGAGGTTTTTCGCGAGGAACTGACGCGCTCGGACGAAGGCGGTCATGTCCGCACCCGCTGGCGCGTCGATGCACGGACGCAATCGGTGGTCGAGGACGTCGAGTTGTTTTGCAGAACACTCAAGTTCGAGTCGCTGACGGTCCGTGATCATGCCGGGGGCTGCAACCGCTGAGGATCGCAGGGCCGCCGGATGCAGGAGGCATCCCGATGGTGTACGAGATCCGGTCATGCACCACCTCCGACCTGGCCTCGATTCGTGCGTCTGAGTGTTTCCCTCAACGTACAAGACGAGGCTTGTCGATACACATTGGGCCAGTATCATGGCGTCCAACGACATCCTCGCCAGCTCTGCGGTGGTGTCGGATTCGATACCGCGGGCCAGGACGGCCCCGGTGCGATGGATCGATGAGTCGATCGGGTGCAAGGAACGACGCAAGACCATGATCTCTACGCTGGCCGATCCCGTTGTCATTGGGGGCGGCGTCACGACCGTGGCGATGGCGCTGTTGCGCCTCGTCGCGCGTCCGTTCGGACTGCTCGACCGGCCCGGTGGACACAAGCGCCACAACGGCGCGATCCCGGCGATCGGCGGGCTCGCGATGTTCGCGGGTCTCGTCGTCGCGCTGCTCACAACGCCGGGCGGCGCCTTCGACCTGCGGGTCTTCCTCGCCTCCGCGGCGGTGCTTGTCACGGTCGGCGCGCTCGATGACGCATTCCGGCTGTCGGCAAGGCTGCGCCTCGTCGCGCAGGTTGCGGCCGCCTACTGGATGTATCTCGCCTCGACGTCGGGCGTCCACATGACCTCGATCGGCGACCTGTTCGGACTCGGGATCATCGACGTGTCCGCTATCTCGGCATTCGTGACGGTGTTCGTGATCGTCGCCGGCGTGAACGCGTTCAACATGCTCGATGGGCTCGACGGGCTCGCGGGGGGCGTCGCGCTCGTCGCGCTCGCGCTCCTCATCGGCGCGACGCCGCACGGACTGTGTCCCGCGTTCACGCAGATCTCGCTCGCGCTGATCGGTTGCCTCCTCGCGTTCCTCGGCTTCAACGCACCGCTCGGATTCAACCGCCGGCTGCGCTCGTTCATGGGTGATGCCGGCAGCACGCTGCTCGGCTTCGCGCTCGCGACGATGATGATCGGGGCGAGCCAGGGCGTGACGGCCGTCGCGACCCCGATGACGATGGGCTGGCTCGTGCTGGTTCCGACCACCGACATGACCTGGAGCGTCGTGCGCCGCCTGTCGCGCGGCCAGTCGCCGTTCCACGCCGACAACGAGCACCTGCACCACCTGATGATGCGACTCGGGCTCTCGAGCCGGGGCGCGTGCCTCGCGATCCTCTTGATCGCGCTCGTGGCGGGGCTCTTCGGGCTCGCACTCGAGCGGAATGGGGTCCCCGAGTGGGGCTCGCTGCTGCTCTTCCTCGCGACCGGCACCGGGCTCGTCGTGTTCACCCGCGCCCTCGGTGCCTCGCGGGCTCCGCGCCCGCCGGCGCCCCGGACCCAGCCCCAGGCGACCTGAGACGTGCCGCCCGGAACCGGCCATTGGGCCGGTTCCGGGCGTGTCCTAGTTCAGTAATTTCCAATCGAGGTATGAGTCTGGACGGGTCCCCGGAAGGGGGATCAGGCGGCGGACGCGGATCGATCGGAGATTGATCTAAACAGTTTCACCCGAGCTGCAGTCATGCGCCGGGCGGCCTCATTGTCGCTGATCGCATAAGCCTGCGCATCCAAGTGCTCGAACGTGAGGCCAGGCTTGAGGTGCTGCGGCGCATCGGCCAAGGATTTGAGCTTTTCATACGGCGTCATCATCAACGAGTAGGGATAGCGCTTTCGCTGGCGGCCCTTCTCGTCGGTGTGTGTTTGCGGGTAGAGGCAGGGTCTGTGGAAGTTGATGTAGGGGTTGAGATGCTCGCGACAGAAGGTGTTCACGACACTCGCGTGGCGCTGCGGGATATGGCTGTATCCGAAGTGTTTTCTGACGATGGATCCGTTTTTCGACTCGGCCTGTGCGTTGTCGTTGCTATGGCGCGAGCGTGACTTGGTCTGTTCCTCGATCAGCAGCGAGTTCAGGAGCTTGGCGACGCGTCGGTTGATCTATTCGGAGCCGTTGTCGGTGTGGAAGCCGCGCAGCACGAACGGGAAGCTGCAGAGCAGTTCCTCGAGGACCGGGATCAGGTAGTTCTCGCTGATGCGCTCGCAGGTTGCGACACCCTCGTACTGGGTGACGCAGTCGACGGCATTGATGTGATAGACGCCCTTCAGGCCGTCCTGATCGCCCTGGTGGACGCTGTCGACCCGCAGGTAGCCGGGCTGGTTGTTAGGGGACGGAGCACGGCGCTCGCCGATCGGGCAGAGCACGACCGGGCAGGTGCGGGTCCAGACGATCCGGTGGCGCTGGTAGGCCGGGCGCTGGCGCAGGTTGTAGAGATGGGCCACCGAGATCCCGGCGAGGCGCTCGTAGCCTGGGTCCTGGAACAGTGCGAAGGCCCGCTCCATCAGCTTCTTGGTGGCGGGTCCCGACAGCGTGCCGTGCAGGGAATCGGTGTGCGCGAGCAGCAGCACGTCGTCAGGCGTGTAGACCGTGGCGAAGCTGCCCCGGGACGCCCGGTAGCGCTTGCGCAGGGGCGCTGAGCGCTCCGTGGCGCGCTTGACGAGCCGGGTGAGCTGCTGGCGAGAGTAGCCGCTGACCCGCTCGAGGAACCGCAGAACGACCGCCTTCTGGGGCCGTCGCAGGCGGGCATATCCGAACCGCCTCAGCGTCCGGGTGATGAACGCGTAGCGTTCGTCACCCGTGATCGTGAAATCCATCGGCGCCGTGCCGTCGAGGAAGGCCTGGAGCTGCTCCAGGGTCCGTAACTGCTGGTCGTTCAATTGGATCACCATGATTTGCATGATGATCGATCCCCAAACCCCGCCCAGACTCATACCCCGTTGGAATCACGGGACCCCGTTCAGACTCATACCGCATTGGATAAGGCTGTTCTTTACCTTCCGTTCCGGACTCGGTTATAATTCTGGGCTCTCAGGGCGCCCGGTGACGCGGGCCTGCAAATCCTGGGAGACCGCGTACGGGTGCTTAGCTCAGTTGGTAGAGCATCGCCTTTACACGGCGAGGGTCGGGGGTTCGAGCCCCTCAGCACCTACCAGCGGCCGTGGCGTTGAACACGCGGTCGCCGGATCGATGTGGAGTGGTAGTTCAGCTGGTTAGAATACCGGCCTGTCACGCCGGGGGTCGCGGGTTCGAGTCCCGTCCACTCCGCCAGTATTTCGCCCGGGCGGCGCGCTTCTCGCGCCACCCAGGGTCCTAAAGACGGCCGCGCTGACCCCGCGGCCGTTTTCGCATCGGACATCGGGAAGTCGCCATGCTGCAGTGGATCAACGACCGGATGAAGGTGTTTGGATGGCTGTTCATCCTGCCCCTCGGCCTCGTCTTCGCCGTCTGGGGCGTCCAGGGCATCGTCAGCTTCTCGGGCCAGGCCGACCGCGGCCTCAAGGTGAACGGCAAGGCCGTCAGCCTCGAGGACATGCGCACGCAGTACCAGCAGCGCACCGCGCAGCTGTCGCGTGCGTTCCCGGACGAGATCCCCGCCGACGTCAAGAAGAAGATCCAGGACGGCGTCCTCGATGAGTTCGTCAACACGGAACTCGTCGCCCAGAAGGTCGCGGACCGCCGCTTCTCGGTCAGCGACGAGGAAGTGGTCCAGTCGATCAAGTCCTACGAGGGCTTCCAGGTCGGCGGCCAGTTCAACAAGGACGCGTACTACGCGCTCTTGAAGGCGCGCGGCTACACGCCGGAGCGCTTCGAGGCCGAGCAGAAGAAGCTGCTGACCGCCCGTGCGCTCGAGGGCGCCCTGTACCTGTCGGCGTTCGCGACGCCGCTCGAGATCGCCCGCGTCGGCGCGCTGAAGGGCGAGACCCGCGAGCTCGCCTACGCGGTGCTGCCGGTCGCCAAGTACACGGCCGCCGTGAAGCCCGACGAGGCCGCGATCAAGGCCTACTACGACGCGCACGCGGACGAGTTCAAGACGCCGGACACGGTCAAGCTGAGCTACATCCAGCTGAAGGTGTCGGACATCGCCCACGAGGTCTCGATCGACGAGGGCGGTCTCAAGGCCTACTACGACACGATCAAGGAGCGCTTCTCGGAGTCCGAGAAGCGCCACGCGCGCCACATCCTCGTGCAGGCTGGCAGCGATCCCGCGGCCGCCGAGAAGAAGGCGAAGGACATCTACGCCGAGGCGACGAAGCCGGGCGCCGACTTCGCCGCGCTCGCGCAGAAGTATTCCCAGGACGCCGGCTCCGCCAAGCAGGGCGGCGACCTCGGCACGATCGAGAAGACGTTCTTCCCGGGCGCCTTTGGAGATGCGATCTTCTCGATGAAGGCCGGCGAGATCAAGGGTCCCGTCAGGACCGAGTTCGGCTGGCACGTGATCCAGGTCGAGGAGATCCTGCCGGGCAAGTCGAAGAGCTTCGACGAGGTCAAGGCGACGATCGAGCCCGAGTACAAGCGCACGGAAGCCGAGCGCCGCTTCGGCGAGCGCCAGGAGAAGCTCGAGCAGCTCGCGTTCGAGAACGCGGGGTCGCTGGAGCCGGTCGCCCGGGCCCTGAAGCTGCAGATTCAGGAGATCCCGGCGTTCCACGCGGGGCTTGCCGACAACGAGCTCGCCGGCAGTGCCAAGGTCCTGAAGGCCGCGTTCAGCAGCGATGTCATCGGCGGCCAGAACAGCCGCCCCGTCGAGATCGCCCCGGGCAACGTCGTCGTCGTCCGTTCGACCGATCACCAGCCGCCGACGCTGCAGGCGTTCGCGACGGTCCACGCCCAGGCCGAGCAGGGCGCCCGGAAGCTGCTGGCCGCGAAGGCCGCCGAGGCCGCGGGCCAGCAGGCGGCTGCGAGCCTCAAGGCCGGCGAGAAGTGGGATGCGATCGTGAAGACGCTTGGCACCGTGAGGGCGACGCCCCCGAAGAGCCCGCCGGCGGATGCGGCGCGCTTCGAGGCGGCGAAGTTCGTCGGTCGCACCGACAAGGACGTACCGGCCCCGGTGCTGAAGGACGCGTTCCGCGCGATCCTCGCCGGCGGCAAGCCTGCGGCAGCGTCCGCGACGCTGCCGAACGGCGACGTCGTCGTCTGGTCGGTGTCGGCGGTCAAGGCCGGCGAGGCGGCTGCGGACCTCGGGACCGAGCGGCGCACGGTGGCGGGCCAGATCGCCGAGGGCGACATCGCGACCTACATCGGCGCGATGCGCTCCAAGGCCGACATCAAGTTCAACCCGGCGTCCGTGTTCGAGTAGGACGGGCGACGCCGCGGCGACCGGTCGCGCGGCGATACGAAGCACGAGTACCCCGGAAGCCCCGACGAGCCCTGCTCGCCGGGGCTTTTCCTTTGGGCCCGGCTGGTTGCGCCGGAGGCGGCATGAGCGGCCGTGGTGGGCGCGTGATGGCACTGCGGCGCCGTCCCGGGCGCATGCGGTGCGCCCGGGACGGCGACCCGTCGACTACTTGCGGAACTTCATCTCGGTCAGGAGCTCGGAGCCGAAGAGCTCGCGGATCTCCGTGCGATTACCGCTTTCCTTGCTGAGCTGGGCACTCGTCTTCTTCTTCCAGGCCAGGTATTCATCGGCCCGTGCATCGGACTCGGCGCTGGTGGGCATCTTGTCGTACACGACGATCAGGTAGAGGTCCGCCTCGTCATGCCGACCCCAGGTGTTGGCGAGCACGTGGTACCCCTTGATCCAGCCCTTCGACTTGGCGAACTCCTGGTCCGCGCGCCATTCGTTCGCGACGAACGTGGCGTAGGCCAAATCGCCGCCATCCTTGATCTTGATGGCACTCACTTCCCAGAAGTCCCCGTTGACGAGCGGATAATCGTCAGCCAAGGCACTCCCGACACTCCACATCGAAAGCAGCGCGGCGCAGACCGCGCCAGTCCAGAACGACGTTACATTTCGCATTGGATCGACTCCCTGTCGTGTTGTGCAGCGATCAGTGCTGCGCACACACTCTAGTCCCGACTCGGGACGAGCGCGACTTTCCGCAGCGTCCCCGTCGGTTGCCGGGACGCTGCGGTGCAATACGACCGCGCGGCACCACGGAGTCTAGGGCGACGAATTCAATCCGACGTTGGTGTTTCGATAAAGAATCAGGGATCTGCTGCGAAGGATCCCAGGCCACCCCGAGTGGCAGTCCGCGGCGGATGCCGGGACGTCGATGAAACCAGGACCCGGTGGGCTTTGCCCACCGGCTCTTTTCGTATCAGTCATCGATCATGCCGGACGCCCGGCGGTCGCCGCCGTGATGCTCGCAGACGACGTCGGCGATGAGTCCCGCCACGCTGACCCGGCGCGCGACTCGGTGAGACGCTAGGCCGTGGGTGCTCGTTGGTCGCCGCGAATTTCTCCATTTTCGTGGATTTTGCTCAATTTCGTGCGTGGTGAGCGTTCCATGTCGCCCGCACAATGGCGACGCCATCGAGAGGGTCACCCCGAGTTGGGTTGGAACGCGATGTGCGACGCCCGTCTGCGACATACCAATTCGCATCACTTGAGCGTCGCCATCGCCATCGCCAGACCACGGCCGCGTCGCGCGAGATGCGTTGTCGCTTGCGTCCGCGCGATGCAGGCACGGCGGCTCGGCTAGGGCCTGTTCACACTAACGGAGTGCTTCGACCACGAGGGCGAAGCATAGGAATGCCATGAACATGGTATCGAGCTTGTCGAAGCGGCTGAAGATGCGGCGAAAGCCCTTGAGCCTGCGGAACAGCCGCTCGATTTCGTTTCTGCGGCGATACCATGCCTTGCTGTACGTCCAGGGTGCGACCCGGGTCGAGAGCGGCGGAACGACTGGGGTGAGGCCGAGATCGAAGGCGAGCTGGCGGGTTTCATTGCCTTCATATGCTCTATCCATGATGACGCGGCAACGCGCCGGCAGCTCTGGCAAGGTCCGCAGCAGGTCGCGGCCGGCTGGGGCATCGCCGGCCTGCCCGCCTGTCAGGGAGAACGCGATGGCGGTCCGAGCATCCGCGGCAACCATATGAATTTTGGTGGTCCATCCGGCTCGGGACTTGCCGATGGCTTGAGGACCGTTTTTTTTAGAGCACCCGTGCCGTCCGGGTGCACCTTGACGATCGTGCTGTCGAGGCTGACCGACTCGATCTTGATGCGGATGAGCTGCTGATGCTGCATTTCCTCGAACAAGCGATCGAG
>CAISEB010000004.1 GCA_903884235.1 uncultured Pseudomonadota bacterium | reverse complement strand
GTCGCGTGCAGGCCGAGATCGAGGCCAACTTCGGCCTGTTGAGCGGGAATGTCCTCGATCACCACAGGTGCCGGCAGGCAGAGCCACCAGTCGCCTACCGCGTCCTGGCAGAAGCAGCCGTCCTTCCACCGATGGATCCCGAGCAAGCGGTCCGCCTCGAACACCCGCAGCGTCTTGCCACAGAATCGCAGCGCCCGGCCCTTACGGCGCAGGCTCGCGGCCTTGAACGGGACCCACCCCAGCGACCGCCTGCTCCCCCGGCTTACCCGCCAGCGCAGCTTCGACTTCTTGAACTGGCGCCGACGCCTCGCGAACTCGGCATTGACCTTCTGGATCGTGTCGGCGCCGATGTGCAGGAAGCACTTCGTGGCACCCGTCGAGAGCTTGTCCAGATCAAACCCGCTCAGCCACCGAGATGGGCCGGAATACGGCCGTGCCGCCTTGTGGCTGACCTCGTTGCACCAGTTCCAGACCTGATTGACCTCGACCGCCGCCGCCTCGAGCCAGGCATACCCTTCGCGGCGCACCTTGAAGCGCATTGTGCGAATCACGCTCGGTACAGGACTCGCGGTCATCGTCGCCATCCTAGTGGCGACGCCTTTCGAGACCTACGTCAGAAATTGATGCGTTTGGCTAGAAATGGAGGGGTCCGCGGACCGAGCGCGGCATGAGCGCTCATCACTTCGCCGCAGCTCCTCAGCTCACGCATCCGTCCCAGCGGGGTCAGCGCGTCCCTGCGCTTTCGTAGGTCACCATCGGCGCTGACGCCGTGCATATGCATGTCGGGTTCGAGGGCCAGTGCTCCGTGCCAATCCTGCACCGTGAAGTTCTTAGGTCCGGCAGTCTCGGTCGGTTGGCGTACCGACGAATTCAGCTTCCATTTGCGACAGTCACCCTGTGACCTTTTTGGAGTGGGCAGATGCAAGACAGCCGGCAGAATGAACGTCCCGTGACGCCGACGGTGAAATCGGAAGTTGCAACATTCGTGGAGAACCTGAAAAAGGCGACCCAGCCGAACTCGCTTGACATTACCTCAGACGAGGATCTCGGGATCGGGATCATGAACCTGATCAGTATTGAAGAACATCTCTTCTTCACCGCGAATAAGACGGGCAAGTCTCACTACTATGATCTGCTGCGCGAAGTCAGAGAAATGCGCAAGGAACTACTCAAGCAGATTGTCGTCGTCTTCGAAGGTGAAGTGTGGTGCATCAGCAAGCATCTGCTCGCGTCATCAATGCGACTGATGGAAGTGGGCACCAAGGAATTGACCACCAACGGCCTCGCCTCGGCCCAGCCCTATTTCGACAAATCCTACCGAGCATTTAGGATGTTCTGGGAGATCGTTCTTCGGCAGCCGGGGAGGCCGGGCGAAGCGCCGATCGCTGCGACTGCCGTGAAAAAGCGGGTCGTCATCTTCTATGAACCCACCTGCCCCCACTGCAAGGAACTGGAGGGGTTCCTTGCCAGCAACCACCTGGATGACGCTTTCAGCGTGATCAGAAAGGATGTGACATCCGATCCTGCCAACCGAGCCGAAATGGAAGCGGTGCACAGGACCTGCCTGAAGGGCAGCGGAGAACTCTCGGTGCCTGTGGTGACCCAGGACGGGAAATGCGCGATGGGCGGGGAGGAGGGCATCCGCCTATTCAAGAGTCTCATGTGGGACAACGTCAAAGAGCTGAGGCAATCGCTGCGGCCGTTGCTGAAACAGGCCGGCGTGCCGGCGCATGTACAAAGCCACGCGGAGCACTATGACGAGGCCGTAGACGCGGCTATGAACTGCTGCAAAGAGTAGCCGCCCCGGCGCTTGGGCTGCGGATGCGTGGCTGCCAAAGCCCTCGACCCTTTCGGCATCGATCGCGTTCTATTTCCCCCGAGTGGAAAAGCTCGGCGGGCGCCTGGTGCTCATGCCGCCGCCGCGGCCCGCGCTGTCCCTGCCTTGCGCGGACGGGGTGTCCGGCTCGGCGGCGCGTGACGTGGCGAAGACTCGTTCCCGCTGACGGACGGGGAACACCTCCCCGCGGCCAGGATGTTCTTCGCGGCGTTGACGTCGCGGTCGTGAGCGCACCCGCACTCACCACACACCCAGAGCCTCAAAACTTCGCCGTAGTTCCTCTGCTTACGCATCCGTCGCAGCGGGGTCAGCGCGTCCCTGCGCTTTCGTTGACGGGAAGTTCGGCATACCGTCGGTGGAATCGTCGTAATCCGGTTGCTTAAGTGTTCCGGAGACGATCGAGTGCGAGTCGCGGCTGGCCCTTCCGATTAACCGAGTGGCATCGCGCCCGCGACGACGAGCTGTTCGTCGAGCGCCTGCCGGTACTCATCTTCGCTGATCGCGTCGACGGACCGCAGCTTCGCCAGCAGGTCGTCGATCATCGAGCGCAATCCGGGCGCCGGCGTGCCGTGCGCGAACGCGCTCTGGTACTTGATGGGGCCGGGGATGATCGCGACCAGGAAGGCCATCTCCGCGGCTGTCAGCGAGCGCGGTTCGCGACCGAAATAGTGGCGCGCTGCGGGCCGTAGCCCGCGCAGGTCGGGTCCCCATTCGATGATGTTCAAGTAGATCTCCAGGATGCGAGCCTTGCCGAGCGCAGTTTCGAGCAGGAACGTGATCGCCAATTCCTGCAGCTTGCGTCCGAGCTGCTTGTCTCGAGACAGGAACAGGTTCTTGGCGAGCTGCTGGGAAATCGTCGAGGCGCCGCGCGCGGCGGTGCCGCGCGACCAGTTGGTCAGCAAGGCGGCGGGCATTTCGCGCAGGTCGATGCCGCGGTGCCCGTAGAAGCCGACGTCCTCCGCCAGCAGCAAGGTGCGCAGGAACAAGGGCGGAACGTCGTCCAGTGCGATGAAGTCGGAAGATTCCGGCGAAACATTGATGGTGCGGCGCCGTCCCGCACCGTCAGTCGCGCCGAACGGGAAGTCGCCACGCAGTCGTGTGATACCGGGCGGCAGTTCGCGCGGCGGCTTGAAGGCGATCTTCTGGCTCACCGACAGCGAGGTGGGTACCGCGAGGTGGCCGTGGACCTGGAGGTCGATCGTCGCCGAGCCGAGGTCATGGGTGCTGCCGGCGGTCAGCCCCAGGCCCTCGGGCACGTCGAGTCCCGAGGCGCCGAGCAGCTGCGCGAAGTCCAGCTGCCGCGCGCCGAGTTCGAGATCGATCGTGGGATCGGTGTCGAGGCCGGTCAGCGCGAGCGAACCCGACAGGACGGCACCGGCCAGGGTCGCCTGGACCTTTGGAATATCGAGCGCGCCGCGGTCCCGCTGCCACGCGCCATCGAATCGCAGGGTCACGTCGGTGGGATCGCCAGGCTGCGGATCGTCGGTGGAATTGCCTGTGAGCGCGCCCACGCGCGCGCTACGCACGCCGACGTCCACGCTGAAGCGGACCACCCCGGGGCTGGAGCGGATTTCCACGTGGCCGTCGGCGATGCCACCTTCGAGCAGGGGGTGGCCGTCGCGCTGCACGTCGAGCAGCCTGGCGACATCCAGTCCGCGGGCTTCGACGGACCAGACGCTGTCATCCGAATCCGCGTGTCTGCGCAGCTGCAGGCCCGCCTGTGGCTCCAGCAGTGTCAGCTGGAACTCCTCGCCGGATGCGCCAGCCAACCGCCAGGCCGAGGCCGCCGAGCCGACCGTGATGCCGCCGGGACCCGTGATCATGGCTGCGCGAACTGCGAGGCGCAGATGGCCGGGCCAGGTCGCAGCGACCGACTCTGCGCGCAGTCGCGCGCCGTGCCCGAAGTCGAGATCGACTCCGTCCAGCCGCAGCATCGGCCAGACGCCGAGGTGGACCGCCCCGATCCGGGCCACCACGCCATGGCGCACGGCTGCAGACTCGATCCGCGCGCGAATGGCCTGCTCGAGCATCGGCCTAAGCCCCACCGTGAGGAGGACGGCGACCAGCGCCGCGATGACCGCTCCGACCCACCACCGTTGCTTGTGCTGCTTGAGCATGTTGATCGAGGCTAGGATGCCACCACGAACCTCGGGGTGCAGGAGCTGATTGAGTGGGAGTGAGGAGGCCGCCTCCGGATCTTGCACCAGTTCGCACTCGATGCGAGGTGCCGGAAACCGTGGTAGAAGTGGCAGGAGTTCGGTCGTCGGCGAGGCCTGAATCGCGGCATTCCGACTTGGGTTGATGGGCCGCTTGCCGCCAGGAGATGCTACGCTGTGCAATCCAGCTCTCGGTCCCGCGGATGCACCGTCGCTCCACGTCGCGCGACAGCGATGGTTGAATTGGCGCATCGATACAGCCGGTGATGGCGATGGAGTCACCCACCCGCACGTCACGACGGATCGCGACCGCGGCCGTTGCAGTGGTCGCCGCTGCGGTGCTGCATCGCGGCGCGCGGGCCCAGGAAGCCCCGGTGGGTTCTGGCCAGCAGATGCCGATGCAGCGGACTCCACAAACGCAGGTTTGGCATCTCCAGCGGGCGCCCTTGCCCGTGGCTCCACGGCCCTCGAACGACCCGGTCGATCTGCTCGCGCGCGCCACCAATTTGGGATTCGCCTCCGGTCACCACGTGAACGGCGTGGTTCGCGAACTCGACACCAACCGGCCCCTGGCGCGCGTCTGGGTGATCGCCGCGTGGGAGTCCTACAGCCAGTCGGGTTACGTCTGCGTGGATGCCGATACGGTGCAGTCGGACGCCACCGGGCGCTTTGAATTTTCGACGTGGCGCCAGACGTGGCGGAGCCTCGGCAGCTACAACGATTTGCATTTGCGCCTGTTCGTGTACCAGCCGGGCTATGAGCTCGTGAGGCTGGAGCGCCGCCAGATCCTGCTCCGCAAGATAGAGGACTCTCAGGAAGAGCGACTGCTCGCCCTGGGCGATATTCAGCAGGACGCTCTCAGCTGCCCTCCCTACGACCAGCACGATCCGGTGCACGATGAGCACTTCCATCCGCTGCTGATCGACATGTACGCCGAGGTGCAGGCGCTGCCTGACGATCGCACCCCCCAGGGCCACCTGCTCGATCTACTGCGCAAGAAAATCGCATTGACCAAGCCGACCTCGCGCTGATCTGGATTCCGTCGGCATCATCCAGGGGTCGAGCACCCGCTATCCGGGTCTGCTGGCTGTCGGACCGATCGACTGCCCGCTGCAGAAAGGCCGAAGTTGCTATCCTGCGGCGATCCCGCTGCATGCGCTGACCAGATCCGGGGGCCGCGCCATGAAATCCACCTCGTTCCTATTCGCCCTTGTCCTCGTCGCGGCCGCCAGCGCGGCCCAGTCCCAGATGGCGTCGCCGCCCGTCGCGCCGCGCGAACCGGTGGTGGACGACTACTTCGGCACGCAGATCGTCGACGAATACCGATGGATGGAGGATCGCTGGTCCGATCGCTTCAAGGCCTGGCTGCAGGGCCAGGATGCCTACGCCCGCGGCGTGATCGACCGCATCCCGGGTCGCGACGCCCTGCAAAAGCGCGTCGCGAGCCACAGCGGCGCGGCGGCCGTGGTCTCGAGCGTTCACCTCGCCGGCGGACGGCTCTTCTACGGCAAGCGCGAGCCGGGCCAGGACACGATCAAGCTCTACCTGCGCCAGAGTTTCGACGGGCCGGAACGGCTGCTGGTCGATCCGGATCAGGCCGCCACGGCCGGTCATCACTACGCGCTCGACTACTTCCGACCCTCCCCGGACGGGCGCAAGGTTATCTATGCGCTGTCCGCCGGCGGCTCGGAGAACAGCGTGCTGCACATCTTCGACATCGACCGCGGTCGCGAATCGGGCGAGACCATCGACCGCACGGAGTACGCGAGTCCCTCCTGGCTGCCCGACGGGCGCGGCTTCTACTACAACCGTTTCGCGGCGGTCGGCCCGAACGCGAAGGACACCGACAGGTACCTCAACAGCCGGGCCTTCCTGCACGTCCTCGGCACCGATCCTGCGACCGACCGCGCGCTGATCGGCACGGGCCTGTCCGGCTCCGTGGCGGTCAATGAAGTGGACTACCCCTTCGTGGAAGCCTTCGCGGACTCGCCGTACGTGCTGGCGGAAATCAGCCATGGCGCCGATGCGGCGATGACCTTCTACGTCGCAAACGCAGGCCCCGACGGCATTCCCGGTGCCTGGACGAAGGTGGCCGACGTGGCGGACAAGGTCTCCGCTGTGCTGCCGTTCGGGAAGCGGCTGTACCTGCTGACGTATCGGGATGCGCCGCGCAGCAAGATCGTGTCGGTGGACGCGGCCCATCCGGACCTCGCCAGGGCACGGGTCGTCGTGCCCCAGAGCGATCGCGTGATCGAGTCTCTGGACGCGTCTGCGGATGCGCTTTACGTCACTGAGCTCGACGGAGGCCTGAGCCGCCTACTGCGCGTGAACCCCGCGAGCGGGGCCGCAGGCGATGTCCCGCTGCCATTGCAGGGAAGCCTGGCCGGGCCGGCAGTCGACCGCCGCTCGAAGACCGTCGTGTTCGGCCTGACGAACTGGATCACTGCGGGCAGCCACTACCGCCTCGAGGGCACCCGGGTGTTGCCGCTGGCGCTGACGCCGAAGTGGCCCGAGGACACCTCGGCCTACACCGTCGAGGAAGTGCGCATCCCGTCCTGGGACGGGGTTGGGGTACCGTTGTCCATCGTGCACCGCAAGGACATCGTGCTGGACGGCAAGAACCCGCTCTGGCTCACCGGCTACGGCGCCTATGGCTACGCCTTCATGCCAGCGTTCGTCTCGCGTTTCCTGACTCTGCTCGAGGACGGCGGCGTCTATGCCGTCGCCCACGTGCGCGGCGGCGGCGAGTTCGGCGAGGACTGGCACCTGGCCGGCAAGCTCGCGACCAAGCCCAACACCTACAAGGACCTGATCGCGGCGGCCGAGTACCTGCACGCGCACGGCTATGCCTCGCCGGCCACGACCGCCATCGAAGGCCGCAGCGCCGGGGGCATCACCGTGGGCATGGCGACCACTGCCCGACCCGACCTGTTTCGCGTGGTATTCAACGGCGTGGGCGACAACAACGTCCTGCGATCCGAGCACGGCACCGATGGCCCGGCCAATTCACTCGAATACGGCTCGACGAAGACCCAGGCCGGCTTCGAGGCGCTGTACTCGGTGGATGCCACGCAGCACGTCAGGGACGGCGTCGCCTATCCGGCCGTGCTGCTCACCTCAGGCTACAACGATCCGCGCGTGGCGCCCTGGCAACCGGGCAAGATGGCGGCCCACCTGCAGGCGGCCACCGCCAGCGGCCGGCCGGTGCTGTTTCTGGTCGACTTCGATGCCGGACACGGCATGGGCTCGACCCGCTCCCAGCGTGACCGCGAGATGGCGGACCAGCTGGGCTTCTTCTACTGGCAGATCGGCAAGGCTGCGTTCCAACCCGCGGCCCCGTCCGCCGCAAGTGGCCGCTGAGCACGCGGTCGCCGCGCGCGCTGAGCCCTCGCCGGCGCCGCGCCGTCTCCGGGACCGTCGCACCCGCCTGCGCAGTCGCGGATGGCGTCAATTCGGGTGCCGGCACTCGTCCTCAAGGGAACTTCCGTGCACGGCGGGATGATCAGCAAGGGCGCGCTCATCGTCCTTGGCAGCATGCTGGTGCTGGTCTCTGCCGCGGTTCCCTCGGCGGCCGTTGCGCTCATGGCGCTGCCACGCGGGCGGCGAGGACGGTTCTTCCTGCGAGCGCTGTCCGCCGCGGCGGGGTCGAGCCTCGCCTATGAGGTCGTTATCGTTGCACTGGCGGGTTCGACGCAGATCGATGGCCCGGTTGCCCTCGCCTCTGCGTTGCTGGGGCCGGCGCTGATTTCCACATCGGTCGCGATCGTCAAGGCGCGTCACTCCGATCGCGACTGAGGCTTGCCCGACCGGTGGCGGGCCGTGTCGCACTGCATCGCCATCCGCCGGCGCCGGGGATCTGCGTCGAGCGCCTGAATTCCTGCAACGGCTCGATTCCGGGCCCGGGCCCGGAACTCGTGCGCCCCTGCGCGTGTGGTACGCCGCCGCCTGACCCTGGAGTCGCCGCCATGGGGCTCGGCTATCGCTTTGCGGACGCGTGGTTCCAGCGCCGTGCGTTCTGAGCGAAATGGGCGCGTTGGGCGTAGACGCCGCCCTTCGACTTCTCCTTGGCGAGGTCAGCCAAGGTGAGCTTCGCCCCGGGCGGCTTGCCGAGGTCCCGGTGCAGCTGGCCTGCCTTCAGGTGCAGCTTCATGGGCGCGCGTGGCCCGGTCACGCGCGATGCCTCAGATCAACCGCAGCGATTGGATGCCCGCCAGGTTCAAGGCGGCCTGCCAACGCGGGGTCCAATGCGGGGTAGTCCGTGTAGCCGGCGGCGCCCCCGCCATACAGCGTCTCGATATGGATTGCCGCGAGTGGTGCGTCGAGCCGCAGCCGATTGACGAGGTCGGGGTTGGCGATGAAGGGCCGGCCGAACGCGACCATGTCGGCGGCGCCGCTGGCAACGGCATCGATCGCCATCGCGCGCGTGTAGCCGTTGTTCACGATCCAGGCGCCGTGCGCGTGACCGGACTTGTAGCCCGCGCGCAGTGCCGCATAGTCGAAGGGCGCCACGTCGCGCGCCCCGCCGGTGGCGCCTTCGATGATGTGGATGAAGGCCAGCTTCAGCGGCGCGAGGCGCTCGAGGAGCCGGCTGTAGAGGCCCTGCGGGTCGCTGTCCTGCCCCGCGTCGTTTGCCGGCGTCACGGGCGATATGCGCAGACCCGCGCGCCCGGCCCCGATTTCCGTGGCAATCGCTGACATGATTTCCACCACCAGCCGAATGCGATTCTCCTTCGAACCGCCGTAGGCGTCGGTGCGATCATTGATGCTGTCGCGCAGGAACTGCTCCAGCAGGTAGCCGTTCGCGCCATGCACCTCGACGCCGTCGCAGCCCGCGTCGATGGCGTTTCGTGCCGCATGGCGGAAGTCATGCACGATGCGCGGCAGTTCATCGAGGCGCAGGGCGCGCGGCGCGGAGACGTCTTCAAAGCCATGGGCGGTGAAGGTCTTGGTATTGGCGCGGCGTGCCGTGCTGGACACGGGCTGCTGACCGTCGGGCTGCAATGAGGTGTGGGAGATTCGTCCGACATGCCACAGCTGCATCACGAGCCGGCCGCCCTTGCCGTGCACCGCCTTGACTATCGGATTCCAGCCCTGGACCTGGGCGGCACTCCAGATGCCCGGCGTATCCAGGTAGCCCTGGCCTTCGGCCGAAACCTGTGTCGCCTCGGAGACGATCAGTCCCGCGCTCGCACGCTGCTCGTAGTAGGTCCTCATCAGCGGCGAGGGCACCTGGGCCGGGCCCGCCCGGTTGCGTGTCAGCGGCGCCATCACGATGCGATTGCTGGACTGGATATCGCCGAAGCGAAACGGATCGAACAGGGTGGTCATGGGGTCTGTGCCCTAGGCAGGTGGAGGATGCACGCAGGCATCTAAGCGCGATCACGACCACGGGTCGGTTCGCAGCCGAGCTTACGGTGCCCCGGCGAGGCGCCATTGGAACCGCTGCGGGCCGCGCCGATCGGGCCGAGATGCCGACGTCGCCGCAGCGCCTCTGCTCACGCATCCGTCGCAGCGGGTCAGCGCGTCCCTGCGCTTTCGTCGACGTCGCCGATCCCGCTACACTGGCGACTGCGTTCATCCCGGGGCCCCTGCCGGCGGAGTGCACCGCTGTCGCCCCCGGGCGACTGGGATGCCCGCCCGCACCGTATCGCCAATGCAAGACACGTCGCCGCCCGCGAGGGCACTGCCCCGCAGGCTCTCGCTTCAGGACCTGGTCGTCTACGGACTGCTGTTCATCGGCCCGCTTGCGCCGGCGAGCGTCTTCGGCGTGCTCGATGCCCAGGCGAACGGGGCCGTGTCCCTCGTGTATGCGCTCGCGACGCTGGTGATGGCGTGTACGGCGTGGTCGTACGGGCAGATGTCGAGCCACGTGCCGCATGCCGGCTCCGTGTTCGCGTATGCCCGTGAAGGCCTGGGCTCGAGTGCGGGCTTCCTTGCCGGCTGGATGGCGATGCTCGACTACCTGCTGATCCCGGCGCTGGCCTATCTGTTCTCGGGCGTGGCGCTGCATGCGCTGCTGCCGGCGCTCCCGGCCTGGGTCTACACCCTGCTGGCCTTCCTCGCAGCCAACCTGCTGAACTTCGCCGGCGCGCGTGCGGCGGTGCGTGCCGGGCGGCTGATGCTCGGCGTCGAGATCGTGGTGCTGGCGCTGTTCGTGATCGGCGCCATCGCCATCCTGCTGGCCCACGGTCCGATTCGCGCCTGGTCCTCGCCCTTCACCGGAGTCACGGTGCCGGGGCCGGGCGGGTTGGCGCTTGCGCCGCTGCTCGGGGCCATGTCGGTCGCGGTGCTGTCGTTCCTCGGCTTCGATGCGATCGCGTCGTTCGCCGAGGAGAACGCGGGCGATTCGCGCCAGGTCGGCCGCGCGATCGGCCTGTGCCTCGGGGTGGCGGGCACCCTGTTCGTGCTGCAGACCTATCTCGCCGGCCTGTTGAGCCCGACCTCACCGGCGGAGCTTGCCGCTCACCCTGATGCCCAGGGCACCGCGTTCTTCGATCTCGCACGCGCATCCCTGGGCGGGTGGTTCGGGGCGCTGATCACGACGACGAAGGCGATCGGGCCGGCCTTCGCCGCAATGACCGGCCAGGCGGCCGCGGCGCGATTGCTGTTTGGAATGGCCCGTGACGGTTCGCTGCCGGTGCGACTGGCGAGCGTCGACGAGCGTCGGGGCGTGCCGGGCATCGCGCTGGTGACGACGGCCGTGCTCACGGTCGTCGTGGCCCTGTGGGCGGCGCGCCGCGACGACGGGTTGTCGGTGCTGGCCTCGATCGTCGACGTGGGCGCCCTCAGCGCGTTCACGCTCCTGCATTGTTCCGTGTTCGGCTACTTCGTCATTCGTCGTCGGGCGGCGTCGACCCTTGCGCATTGGATCGTCCCGTCGGTGGGCGTTGCCGCCACCGTCTGGATCATCATCGACGCCGGGGTGCTCGCCCAGCGGATTGCCGTCGTCTGGTTCGTGCTGGGGTCCGCCTGGCTGCTGCTGAGACGGCGCTTCCGGTCGCGCGCGACACGCTGAGCGGCGCGTCCTAGCGCGGTCCGGTCGATCGACGTCTTGACGGCGCGATGAACGCACGCCGAGCTCGTTGCGCGCGGAGCAGGGCGTCTGGGTCGCGTGGATGTCCTGCCGTGCGGGGTTTCGTGGCCTGCGGGTCGACCGAGGAACGGCTCACCGCCAGTTGGCGTTGGAACTCCAGAATTCCACGCTGCGCCGGTAGGCGGCCGGGTCGAGCGGAACGCCCGAGCCGCCCTCGGCCACGCCGAGGGCGTTGCGCATCATGGTGATGGGGGCCATCGGAATTTCGGCGGGCGCCGCGGTATACAGGCAGCCGACCACGCCCCAGTCGGCCTCGAGCGGCGAGCCTTCCTTCAGGAGCTGCTCGCGGCTGTAGAGGATCGCGATCAGGTAGTCCGCGATCGGCGCCTCGACGCCCTCGAACCAGCGCACCAGCACCGGCAGTTCCTCGCGATTGCGCGCCTCGTAGCCCGAGCGGAGCAGGTGGCGGTTGGTGTCGGTCACCGGCACCGTGAGGCAGCGCGTGGAGGTCCAGTTGCGGTGTACGTGCAGGCGGCAGAAGGGCGCGTAGCCGGGCAGGTCGTGCAGCGGCGCGTGCTCGTTGAGGTGACGTTCGAAGTCCTCGGCCGAGATGTCGCGGATCGTGTTCGGACGCGGCTCGCGGGGGAAGAGCCTGGGGCGTGCAAATTCGGTCAGGATGATGCGCACAAGGGCCTCGAGTCGCAGGACGCTCCCGGGAGATTACTTGCAACCGCTGCCGGCGTCGCCTGGCGGGCGCCGCGGAGTCAGCCTGCCCCGATGAACTCGTCGAAGTCGGCGATGAAGCGCTCCGGACACTCGAAGAACGGCAGTGCGCCCGTCGGATAGACCGAGAAGCGCCAGTTGCCGCGCGCCTCGAGCCAGTGGCGGCCGCGGTAGTCGGTGAAGTCGCCGCGCACGCCGTGCGAAAGCCACGCCGGCTGCGCCAGTGACTCGTAGACCGACAGGATGTCGGCGCTGAACAGGTTTGCCGCCAGGAAGTACAGCGGTGCGAATTCCGCGCCCGGCAGGCGCGCGGTGAGCACGTCATAGGCCCACAGCCGCTCGTCGATCGCCTTCGACCCCCAGGTGCGCCGGAGGAAGTAGCGGATCACGGCGGGTCGCGTCAGGCCGCGATACAGCGCGCCTCCCCAGCCCGGGCCGCGCAGTGCGCGGTACAGCCACGGCAGCCCGCGCGTCGCGCCCGAGGGGCCACGACGTGGCACGCTTCCGCGCAGGCCCGTCGGGCTCACGAAGGCGACGCGCCGGAACCGCGCCGGATGCTCCGACGCGGCCCTCGCCAGGAACTCGCAGCCCGTGGACACGGCGAGGGCGTCGATCGGGCCCGCATGGCCACGCGCGATGATCGCATCGAGCAGCTGCAGCAGGGCATCGGTCATCAACCGCGGCGTATAGACCCGGTCACTGCGCTCGGAGGCGCCGAAGCCAGGCAGGTCGACCGAATACACGGTGCGCGACGCGCGATAGTGCTCGTGCAGCGGCCAGACTTCCGCCGCCGAGGCGGCCGCATTGACGCTGTGGACGAGCAGGAGCGGCGGACCGGACCCCGCAACGTAGCAGGCGACGCGTCCGGCGATGCCATGCGTATCGAAACGCTGGCCGCTGACGGCGAGCGGCAGTCCGGCGCCGGCGAACAGTTCCTCACTCCCCATGCGGCACCTCCAGTTCCACGCGGAAGGGCCCGGCCTGGCCTTCGCCGATCAGCAGTCCGAATTCCCGAACGTCGGCGAAGCGCAGCGACGGTGCCGCCGCCGGCCGGCCGCGAAAGCGTGCGACGAAATCACCCGCAAGAAAGCGCAGCATCGTCCGCGCTCGCGGGGCGAGGAAGGGTGCCTGGTACTGCGGGGCGCCGCGGCCGACGTCCGTCCGCAGCACGAAACGATAGCGCCGCTCGTCGCCGCTGACGGCGACCTGTAGGGCGGTGACGTCCGGCGCCAGGCGCAGCGACGCCCGGAACGACGCGAAGCCACCGCCGTTCAGGAGCGAGAGGTCGCCCTCGAACAGCAGGCCCGCGACCGTGCGCACCAGGCTGGAGCGCGACTGGCCACCCATCACGTCGTCGTTGATCACCTGAAGGTCCGTCATCGTGCCAGCATACGGCACGGAGGCAGGCGCCGTCGGCCTGGAACGCGGGCCCGTGCCCGGACGGACGCTGTCGCTAGGCGAAGACGGCCGCGGGAACGCGGGCGCAGACCAGCTGATCCGCGCTGACCGGCCGGCTGAAGTAGTAACCCTGCGCGAAGCGGCAGCCGAGCGACTGCAGCACCGCGACCTGGGTCGGGTCCTCGACCCCTTCCGCAACGCTGCCCATGCCGAGGTTCTCGACCAGCGTCAGCGTCGCATGGATCACCGCGAGCACGTCTGGATTCTCGGCCAGGTCGCGCACGAACGAGCGATCGATCTTGATCACGTCGAAGGGGTAGTCACGCAGGCAGCTCAGTGACGAGGTGCCGGTCCCGAAGTCGTCCATGGCCAGCCGGATGCCGAGTTCGCGCAAGTCCTGGATCAGCCGTAGCGATGCCGCCGGATCGCGCATGACCTCCCGTTCCGTGACCTCGAGCTGCAGGCACTCGGCGGGCAGGCCCGTCGCGGCGAGCGTCTCGTGGACGCGCCCGAGCAGGCGCGGGCCGAGCGCGAGCTCCGCCCGAGAAATGTTGACGCTGATCGTGTCCGGCGCGCCCGCCGGGTCGCGGATGCGCCAGTCCGCCAGCATGTGGCAGCTTTCGGACAGCACCCACTGGCCAAGCGGCACGATGAGCCCCGACTCCTCGGCGACCGGAATGAACTCCGCGGGCATGATCGGTCCGAGCACCGGATGCTGCCAGCGCAGCAGCGCTTCGACGGACGTGATGCGGCCGGTCTCCAGTTCGACGATCGGCTGGTACACGACCGACAGCTGGTCCGTGCCGAGCGCCTTGCGCAGGCCGCTCTCGATCGTCATGTGGCGCGTCAGGCGAACGTGCATCGCCTCGTTGAAGACAACCGTGCAGGCGCGCCCGGCGCGCTTCGCCTCGTACATCGCGACGTCGGCGTTGCGGACGATTGCATCCGCGCTGTCGAGTGACTGTTCGCTGGTCACGATGCCGATGCTGGCGGAGGAGTGCACTTCGCGACCCATGATCGTGTAGGCGGGCGCGAGCGCGTTCAGCAAGCGCTCCGCGATGCGCTCGGCGTCCGCGGCCGCGTGCAGGCCGGCGAGCATGATCAGGAACTCGTCGCCACCGAAGCGCGCGATGAGCGTGCCGCGGGCCTCCGTCGCGGGATCCTCCCCGCCGCGCAGCGTCGCGCGCAGGCGCGCCGCGATCTGCCGCAGCAGTTCGTCGCCGGCGTCGTGGCCCAGCGTGTCGTTGACCATCTTGAAGTGGTCGAAGTCGAGGAACAGCACTGCGTAGATCCCGTGCGCGCCCTCCCGGGCTCGCGTCACCTGGTGCGACAGGCGCTCCATGAACTGCGTGCGGTTCGCCAGTCCCGTCAGCTTGTCGCGGCGCGCGGCATCGGCGAGCTCCTGCTCGAAGGCCTTGCGCTGGGAAATGTCCTGCACGATCGACCAGATCACCTCGCGACCGTGCGCGTCCACCAGGCTGATGCCGGAGAGCAGCACCGGATAGCAGCTGCCATCCTTGCGGATGTACTCCTTTTCATAGGGACCGTAGCGGTTCGTCTGCGCCATGCTGTCGAGCTGGGCCTGCTCCTGTTCTTCGTAGCCGGCGGGCGTCATGTCCCAGAAGGTCCTTTCGAGCAGCTCCTCCCGGGTGAACCCGGAGGAATGCAGCAGCGCATCGTTCGCCTGCAGGAATCGGCCGGTCGAGAGGTCGTTCAGTGCGATGCCGACCGGCGACAGTTCGAACAGCGAGCGGAAGCTCGATTCGCTCTCGCGAAGGCGAGCCTGTTCGCGCGCAAGTCGGCGCGCGTATCCGACCGCGCGGACCCGCTGGCGGTAGTAGATCAGCGACAACGCGAATACGAGCAGCGTCGCCGGCAGCACGCCGATGATGGCGAGCCGGCGCGCCTGGCGTACGCGTTCGATGTAGATGTCGGCGTTCACGTCGACACCGAGCACCGCCACGGCATTGCCGTGGGCGTCGAGGATCGGCGCATACCCTGTCATGAAGCTGCCCCACTTGCTCGAGTAGGGCTCCGCGGTCGACGCGTCGTCGCCCTGTGCGGTGCCGTGTAGCACCGCGAGCAGCACGGGTTCGTTGGTCGGGTCGACATCGCCGATGTTCGCCTGGATCGTCTGGCCCTTCTCGTCTTTGTCGGCGGGGTCCTCGGCGTCGAGGACGAAGCGGACCGTGTCGCCTTCGAGGACGGTCGTATAGACGAAGCGGATGTCGGGGCTGGCGGAGCGCAGGCGCCGCAACGGCGTGACGGCGCGCTCGTACTCGGGGCCGTTCAGCGGTACGCCGGCGCGGATGTGCCGATGCAGGTCCGGATCGACCTGCAGTGCCGCGACGTTCGCGAGCGTCACCAGGTGGTGGCGATAGTTCTCGCGGATCGACGTGGTCGCGAAGAACCACAGCCCGACGAAGCCCGCGCCGACAGCGAGCAGCCCGATCAGCCCGATCACGATCGCACCGCTGCGCGCGCGCCGGTAGGCCAGGCGATCCTCGTCCATGGCCGCGGGGGCGGGAGCGGATATTTCCTTCTCTTGCACGCGACGGGCTTCCGGCTATTGGACACTTCAGGTAACGGCCGACCGGTGCTCGTTCTTGAGCGTCGTTGCCCGGCCTGCAATCGTTCTGTGAGCCGAATCACGACATAAGGCGGCTGACATAACGATGCTGGTTCCATGAACGCGCCCGCGCCCGTCCGTGCCCGACCCGACCCGGCGTCGATCCGCAAGGCTGCCTCCACGCTCGGCATCCTCGGCGGCTCGGGGCAGTCGGCGTCGCGGGTCATGGCTGCGCTCTGCATGCCGGCGACGTCGCTGGAGGAAGTGTCGCGGCTGATCTCGCAGGAGCCGTGCCTTGCGGCCCGCGTGCTGAAGGTCGCGAATTCGTCGTTCTACGGCCTGTTGCGCAACGTCACGACGATCGAACGCGCGCTGGTCGTGCTCGGCTGGGACGCGGCGCGTGGCATTGCGGCTGCGGCGTGCCTCGACCGCACGATGATGCGGGCCCCGGAGTCGGCGCTGATCCAGCGCCAGGCGCTCGTCACGCACAGCCTCGCCACCGGGACCGCGGCCGAGATGCTGGCGCGCCCGCTCGGCAAGGTGAGGGCCTCGGAGGCCTTCATCTCGGGGCTGCTGCACAACCTTGGCCTGCCGGTGCAGGCACTGCTCGGGGCCACGTCGATCCAGGCGCTGATGGCGTCGCTCGCGGAGGATGCCCACCAGGACATCCGCGCGCTGGAAGCGCAGCACGGCCTCGTCTCGCATGAGGCCTGCGCCGCGGTCGTATTCGAGTCCTGGCGGCTGCCGGCGAAGCTGATCGACGCCACCACCCACCACCACTGCCCTGACGAGGCGCCGGAGCCACATCGGCCGCTCGCGTGGCTGGTGCACCTCGGCATGCAGGTGGCGGCGGAGGCGGGGTATCGCTTCCCGCTCGAGCCCCGCCACGCGCCCTGCGATGCGGCGCGGCTTGCCGGGCTCGGGCTCGACCTGGAACGGCTCGACGAAGTGCGCGAACAACTGCCGGCGCGGCTTGAGGCGCTGCAGGGTGCGCTGCGAGGCTAGCGGCGTGCCCGCACCGCCGGCACGGCACGCCAGGGCCATTCGTCCGCCGTCCGGCAGTTGCTGCGGGGGCGACGGCCACCGGCTGCAACTGCGTCAGGGGAGGCCCTCCAGCCAGTCGACCACCTCGGAGGCGAGCGCAATGCGGTGATCCTGGAAGGCGTGATCGCTCGGCAGGGTGAGGGCGGACACCTTGCCCCCTGCGCGAGTCACGGCATCGGCCAAGGTGCGGTTTGCCTCGGCATCGGATTTCGAAGCGCCGATCACCAGCAGCGCCGAATGCGCCAGTTCGCGGGCCCACGCCATGAAGTTCCACTCGCGGCGATGCGCGATGATTTCCGCCGCCATACCCGCGCCGGTTGCCCCCTGCAGTCAATTGCCGAGGTCGTCGAAGGACTCGTTGACGAGCGCCGTCCGAGCCGGTCTGGTGACCTTCGCGAATTCATCCCCCGAGCTGCCGACGTTCCACGCGTCGAGCAGGATGACACCCAGCAGCTGCCGATCGGCGCGGGCATGGTGCGCAGCCGCGAAGCCGCCCAGGCTGTGTCCCGCAATGGCGATGCGTAGCGGATCGATCGCGAACTTCCCGGCGATCTCCGGCCGCCGGACGAACGCGACCGCGGCGTCCGCGTCCTCCAGCGCGTGTTGGATTGAGAAGCGGCCAGGGCTGCCCCAGGCGCCACGGTAATGCAACGTCAGCACATTCCATCCGGCGCGCCGGATGGCCTGGGCCAGGTCGAGGTTCTGCTCGTTGCCGGGAAGTCCGTGCAGCAGCACGACCGTCGGGTGCGGTCCCGCGCCGCCGGCGAGGTAGAACAGGCCGTTCATCCCGAGGCCATGGCTCGGCACGAGCACCTGTGCCGAATGCGGCGGGTGTGCGGCATCCGGGGCCGGATCGTTGATCACCGCGCCGGCATCGGCCGGACCGTCTCGGCGGCGTGGGCGGTGCCGAGCAACGCGAACGCCAGCAGCGCTGCGACTGAGACCTTCGCGGCGACGCCCCGGATCAGGATTGATCGCCCGTGCTAACCCGTGCGGCAGGCCGACGCGCCGTGACCGATCCGTCAGGCCGCCCAATGCGGGCCGTTCGGCACGATGCGCGGGCGGGCAGGGCCGTCGGCAGTGCGTCGATCCTGCTCAGACGTGGCGTCCGGGCGGCGCCGGCCACCGGTTCGCGCGGCTCGAGCCAATCGTGCGGGTCTCATCCAGCCCATTGACAAAGTGGTAAGTTATAACTTACCGTAAGGCATGGCTAACATTAAACCGGCTGTTGCTGGCTTCTCGGCCCTCGGCGACCCGACGCGGCGCGAGATCTTCCAGCGCGTCGCCGAGCGCCCGAGAGCGGTGGGAGAACTCGCGAGCGGCCTGCCGGTCAGCCGCCCGGCCGTATCCCAGCACCTCAAGGTCCTGAAGGAAGCCGGCCTGGTCCGGGAGGTCGCGGACGGAACGCGGCGCGTCTACCACATCGATCCCCGGGGAGTCGGCGCCATGCGTGAGTGGCTGGACAAGCATTGGCGCGCGGCACTGGGCGCGTTTCAGAAGTTCGCTGACGACGAAACTGAAAAGGAACAATCCAAATGAGCATCGCTCCCGTGAAATGCAGTGTGGACGTGAAGGCCCCGTTGGCGCGGGCCTTCGAGCTCTTTGCCGGCAACATGGGCGCGTGGTGGCCTCGCGGCATGACGCCCGGAGGCAGCCCGCACGCCGAGCTGGTCATCGAGCCGCGGACGAACGGGCGCTGGTTCGAGCGGGACGCTGCCCACAACGAGACGCAGTGGGGCCGGGTCCTCGCCTGGGAGCCGCCGCGTCGGCTGCTGCTCGGCTGGCAGCTCGGTCCCGATTTCCGCTACAACGCCGACCTCTTGATGGAAGTCGAGATTCTCTTCGAGGAACGGGCCGGCGGTGGAACGCGGGTGAGCCTTGAGCACCGCGACCTGCAACAGCTTGGCGCCGACGCCGAGATCTTCGCAGGCAAGGTTCGCACGGGCTGGCCGGCGCGGCTCCAGAACTTCGCCGAGTATGCCGTCATCCATCCATGAGGCACGCATGACATCCTCATTCGTCGTCCATACCATCCCGGGCAGCCCCGCCGCCCGGGCGGTGATGGCCGCGCTGGTCGAAAAGGGCGCCTCGTTCCGCGTCGCCGCACTGACGCCGGGCGCGCACAAGGTGGAACCGCACCTGTCCCGCCATCCGTTCGCCAAGATGCCCGTCCTCGAGCACGGTGGCTTCTCGCTGTACGAGACCCAGGCCATCCTGCGCTACCTCGAGCGGGTGCTTCCCGCGCCGCACCTGATCCCGGAATCACCCACGGAGGCGGCCCGGATGGACCAAATCATGGGCATCTCCGATTGGTACCTCTTTCCGGGCGTCAGCGGCGTGATCGGCTTTCATCGGATCGTGGCACCGCGCCTCATGGGCCTTGTGCCGGACGAGGCGGCGATTGCAGCGGCGATGCCTCGGGCGCATGTCGTGTTCGGGGAACTCTCCCGCCTGCTCGGTACGAAGGCCTATCTTGCCTCGTCGCAGTTGACGCTCGCCGACCTCATGGTCGCGCCGCACATGGATTTCCTTGCGCAAACACCGGAATGGGCCGAGCTGTCGCGGGATCGACGCAATCTGCGCGAATGGCTCGGGCGCATGAATGACCGCAATGGCATGCGGGCGACGACCTGGGAGGCCGTTGCACAGCTGGCGCTGACAGGGTGAGGTTTCGCGTCGCCTGAAGGCGAATCACCGCAGGTGACGCGTCGGTCGGGTTGGCGCGGTCGGGCCGGCACGGCGCCCGCTCGCGCCCGGGCGCATCAGCCCAGCGCGCGCTCGATGAACTGCGGCGGCACCGTCGTGCGGGGCACGCCACCGGGCGCGCGACGGCGACCCTTCCTTGCGGCGCCTCGATCCACGCCGGGTTCGTCGAACCATTCGCGCACATCGAGATCAAGCCCGATGCCGTGCATGTAGTTGAACAACGCTTTCTTGAGTCCCGCGCCATACAGGTCGTGGTCGACGCCGCTGCCGTCGGTGAAATTGATGTCGTTGTTCGCGAACGAGGCATGGCCCGGGGGCGCCAGCGTCACGCCGTAGTACTCCGGATGCTTGCCCACCGGCGAATGCACGGTGCAGGTGAAGCGATGGAAGAAACCGGACTGGATGCAGCCGGCCAGGAACAGCTGGCGCACGTACTCCAGCGAGTCGACCGTGTCCTGCGCAGTTTGGGTGGGGAAGCCGTACATCAGGTAGGCGTGCACGAGGATCCCGGCGTCGGAGAACGCGCGCGTGACGCGGGCCACCTGCTCGACGGACACGCCCTTCTTCATGAGCTTGAGCAGGCGGTCCGACGCCACCTCCAGGCCGCCGCTGACGGCGATGCAGCCGCTGTCGGCCATCAGTCGGCAAAGACCGGCGTCGAACGACTTTTCGAACCGAATGTTGCCCCACCACGAGATGTCGAGTTGCCGCTGCAGCAGCGCGTTCGCGAGCGACTTGAGTGCCTTGGGCGGCGCGGCTTCATCCACGAAATGAAACCCGGTCTGGCCGGTCTCGCGAACCAGCGACTCGATCCGCTGGATCAGCACGTGGGTGTTCGCGAGATCGTAGCGGGAGATGTAGTCGAGGTCGACATCGCAGAAGCTGCACTTCTTCCAGTAGCAGCCATGTGCGACCGTGATCTTGTTCCAGCGGCCATCCGACCACAGGCGATGCATCGGGTTGAGCATGTCCAGCAACGACAGGTAGTCGTCCAGCGGCAGGCCCTCGTAGGTGGGCGTGCCGATCTCGGACAGGGCGATGTCCGGCTCCCGGTAATCGACGAAGTGATGGCTGCGGGTATAGGTGCGCACCAGCCTGTCGACGGGTCGACGGTCCTGCAGGTGTTCGATGAGCGCGAGCAGCGGGCGTTCGCCGGCGTCGAGCGTGATGAAATCGAAGTAGTCGAACACCCGCGGCTCGTTCAGATCGCGAAGCTCCGTGTTGCAGTAGCCGCCCCCCAGCGCCGTGACGGCGGCGGGGTGGGACTGCTTGATGGATTGCGCGATGCGAAAGGCGCCGTAGACGTTGCCCGGAAATGGCGCGGTGATGAGCACCAGATCGGGTCGATGCCGGGCCAGCGCGTCGAGTGTCAGCTCGTGCAAGTATGCGTCGACAAGAGTGTGCGGCGCGCCAAGGGCGGCGTGCAGCCGGTCGAACGTGGGCTGGCTCGCGGCCAGGGATTCAGCGTAGCGCACGAACTCGAAGCGCGGGTCGACGGCGTCGCGGACGACATCCGCGAGATCATTGAGGTAGAGCGTGGCGATGTGCTTGGCGTGATCCTGCAGTCCCATCGCGCCAAAGGCCCAGTCGAGCGCATCGCCTTCCTGTTGCTGGCCGTCGATGTACTGCTCGAGCAGCGCGAAGCGCGGTCCCTCGGGCAGGTAGCGCCGCGAGGCGATGCGATGCGCCAGCGTGGGATCGCGGCCCTGCAGGTATCGGAGGGCCGGCGAGATCGTGGCGCAGTAGGACTCGAAGTGATCGGCGAAGAACCGCGTGGTGGCCGTGTGCCGCGTGGCCGGCAGCGTGCCCACCTGCGCGCGTATCGCCTGCAGTCCCGTCACCGACAGCAGCTTGTGCGCCAGGGCGATGGACAGGTCCACCTGCGTCGCCGCGAACCCGCGCGAATGCAGGAACCCCGTAAGATAGGCCGTCGAGGGGTACGGCGTGTTGAGCTGGGTCATCGGCGGGATGACCGAGAGGATGCGCGGGTCGCTCATGCTCGAAAGTATATCGTGCCGGGCCCTGCCGGCGGCTGCGGCTGAGGATCGGGTCCATGGAAATCACACTCGACGTTCCACTGATTCGCGACATCCTTCGGCGCGAGTACGACCAAGCGCGTGACGAGATTCGCGACCTCGGGGCGATCCGTGCGCTGGAGCGGTCCCGGCAGCGCCATGACGCGCGGATCGCCGCTGCGCCGGATGTCACTACGCTCGCCTGTAGTACGGGTTGCGCCTGGTGCTGCTACTTCACCGTCGACGTGCGTGCCGCCGAGGTCTTCGCGATCCTCGATTTCGTCGAGCAGTCGCTCACGCCCGGGGAGCAGGCCCGCGTCCAGGCCGAGGTGCGGGCCAATAGCGCCCTGTTGCGGGGGCTGGACGACGGCCAGCGCGTGACCCGGAACGTCAAGTGTCCGTTCCTGGCCGACGGGCGTTGCGTCATCTACGCGGCGCGGCCCCAGTCGTGCCGCAACTATCACGCGACCAATGCGGCCGGTTGCCAGCAGTCCTACGAGGATCCCGAGAACCTGGACATCGACCCGGAGTTCGCGCCGGTCGTGTACCAGGCAGGGGGTGCGCATGTCGAGGCGTTCAGCACGGCGATGCACGATGCAGGCTATGAGGTGGACGCGTACGAACTCAATTCCGCGCTGGAGGCCGCCTTGGCGGAGCCGGGGGCGCGCGCGCGATTCGAATCCAGGCAGGCGCCGTTCGCCGGCCTCAGCGGCGAGGAGGTGGTCGCCGAATTCGATGACCTCGAGCCGTGACCGACCGGCCGGCGGCGGCCGCGTGACCCGCCCTCGGGCGGGGCCGGGCAGGCCATGCCGGGCCGGGTGGCCGGTCGGCCGGGCGTGCCCCGGCGGCGACCCCACAGGTCGCGGGTGACGGCGGCCGCGCCAGCGGTTACCGTGGACGACTTCGGCGTGACGCAGAGGCCCGCGACTCCATGACGACGCTTCCGGGACACGGACAGGAACTGGAACGCGCGATCACCGCGCGCCAGCTCAGCATGATCGCCATCGGCGGCGCGATCGGTACGGGCCTCTTCCTCGCCAGCGGTGGCGCGATCGCCCAGGCAGGTCCTGGTGGCGCGCTGCTCGGCTACTCGATCATGGGCCTTGCGGTCTACTGCATGATGCAGTCGCTCGGCGAGATGGCGACCCAGCTGCCGATCCGCGGCTCGTTCGAGGCCTACGCCGAGCGCTTCGTCGATCCGTCGCTCGCATTCGCGGCCGGCTGGAACTACTGGCTCAGCTGGACCATCACGCTGGCGGCCGAGCTCGTCGCCGGGGCCCTGATCATCAAGTTCTGGTTCCCGCACGCCAACACGACGCTGTGGGCGATGGGCTTCTTCGCAGTGCTGTTCGGCCTCAACTGGATGACCGTCAAGGCCTATGCCGAGGCCGAGTACTGGTTCGCCGGCATCAAGGTCATCACGGTGATCGTCTTCCTCGGGGTCGGCGTGCTGCTGATCTTCGGAGGGCTCGGTGGCGAGGCCGTCGGCTTCCAGAACTGGTCGCTGGTCGATGCGAAGACCGGGCAGTCCGCGCCGTTCGTCGGCGGCTTCCTCGGGGTCCTCGGCGTCTTCATGGTCGCCGGCTTCTCGTTTCAGGGAACCGAGGGCGTCGGCCTCGCCGCGGCAGAGACGGCCGACCCGGTCACCAACGTGCCGAAGGCGATCCGCAGCGTGTTCTGGCGGATCCTGCTGTTCTACGTCGGCGCGATCTTCGTGGTCGGCACGCTGGTCGGGTTCAACAACCCGAACCTGCTCAACGGCGACGAGTCGCACGTCGCGTACTCGCCGTTCACGATGGTGTTCCAGCATGTACCCCATGTCGGGTACTACGCGGCCAGCCTCATGAACGCGGTGATCCTGTCGGCCGTGCTCTCGTGCGGCAACTCGGCGTTCTACGTCGCGACGCGGATGCTGCACGCGCTCGCCTGCGCGGGCAAGGCGCCGAAGCCCTTCGCGCGGCTCAACAAGCGTGGCGTGCCGGTGGCGGCGCTGTTCGCGACCGGGGTGGTCGGGGCGTGCGCATTCTTCTCGAACTACATCGGCGACCAGAAGATCTACCAGCTCCTGTACAACGCGAGCAGCCTGAGCGGGTTCCTGATCTGGCTCGGCATCGCTATCTGCCACCTGCGCTTCCGCCGCGCCTGGGTCGCGCAGGGCCGCAGCCTCAGTGATCTCAAGTTCCAGGCGAAGTTCTACCCGTACGGGACCTGGCTGTCGCTGCTGCTGTTCCTCGCCGTGCTGTTCGGCGCCAATGCGGGCGTATTCCGGGCAGATCCGTTCTCGTGGTTCGACTGCATCACGAGCTACCTGATGATCCCGATCTTCATCCTCCTCTATTCGATCCACAAGCTGTGGAAACGGACGCGGGTGGTGCCGCTGCAGGATTGCGAGTTCTAGTCCGGCACGCGTCGCCCGGCATCCAGCGCGCCGCGCGCGCTCCCTGAAGTCCTGCAGGCGCCGCGCGCGGTCGTGGTGCCCTCGGTGCGCCTCGCATGTCGGTGCGGCCCGGCACATACGGCGCACCGAGACGAACTCAATTCACTCATCCGTTCACCGAGACGTCGTTCGCAGGATCATTCGGTATTCGCGAACTGAAACCCGGCGCGATTGGGTATAGTCTTGATCGACGGGGACTTTCGTCGCGTGCCCAGGGATAGGCCGGTCCGTACCGATATGGAAATGCCACCGACGCTGGATAACGTCCAGAGGAGCTGGAGCTGCGCCGCCTGCCAGGCGCGCATCGCGAGTGCGGCTGCGCCCGTCGCGTGCCCGCTCTGTGGCGGTGCGCTTGCCATCGAGTCCGGTGCCGCTGCGCACCTGCTCGCGCCCGTCGTCCGGGTGCGCCACGATCGCGCGGCCTTCGCGCGCTCCGCGCTCGCCTTCCTCGCGACCTGCGTCGAGATCCCGGACGAGGTCGTCGCGTCGGTCGCGGTTCCCGATGATCTCGTTCCGCTCTACGTCCCGTTCCGTCGCACGTGGGCGCCCGTTCGCGACGGCGTCGCCGCTGCGCCGGACGGTGCCGCGCCGCGCGCAGCGTGCCAAGTCGATGTCTGCGCGGCGCCGGGCCTTGATGCGCGCGAAGCGACCGCGCTCGAGGCGATCGTCGCCGGCTATGCGCCGACGGAGTTCAGCACCGAGACCCCGGTCGGCTCCGTGCTGCTCGGCAAGATCCCCGAGCCACGGCCCCGGGCCGCGCATCCCGGCGCCGGGTCCACGGTCGCGGGCGAGATCTACTACCGCGTCCCCGTCTGGGTGCTGACCGTGCCGTATCCCGGGCGTCGGCTGCGATTGCTGATGGATGCGGGCTCCGGCCGCTTCGCAGGCTTCATGCCTGCGAGCACAGCGGCGCGGCAGTCGGCTGCGTACGCCATTATGCTCGGTCACTGGGCCTGGCTGCCCGCGCTGTTCTGCCTGCTGCTCGCGGCGCTCATCGACGTCGCGACGTCGCGACGGTGCGCGGCGCGCTGTGCGCGCTCGCGGCCGCGACGCTGCTCGGCGGGTACTCCGCGGCCATCGAACTCACCCGTGCGCGGACCCGTGCGCGCAAGCGACTCGCGGTGGCGGTGGCCCGCATGAGCGGCGAGGGCGACAGCGACGCCGCGCCCGCGCGTCGTCGACTCGTCGTGATGCACCGGGCCGTCGCCTGGCTGCCCGGCATCTACGCCGGGATCGCCGTCGGCGCGCACCTTGGCGTCACGGCGTACGTCGCCGGCCACGCCGCCGAGTTGAGCGCCGGTTCGCCGGAAGCCGCGTCGCTCGTGCCCTGGTCGCCCGCCGAACCGAACCTGCGCGTGTCGCCGTTCGCCGCGACGGGCGCGTCCCGGATCGGACTTCCGGGCCACGTCGAGCTCGGGCCCGCGCCCGCGGAGCAGCCGGTCTCGGGCCACGTGATCACCGTCGGCCACGGCGGCTACGCGGACCTCGCCGCGGCGGTCGCCGCCGCGGATCCGGGCGACACGATCAGCATCGGGCCGGGACGCTACGACGGCCCGCGCCTGCTGATCCGCAAGGACGTCGCGATCGAGGGCCGGGGCGATGTGTCGTTCGTGTGGCGTGGCGGGCGCGGACCCTTCATCCGCATCGCGGGGCGTGGCACGCGGGTGTCGTTCGCCCACTTGCGGTTCGAGGCCTACGGCATCAATACGGCGGTGATCGGCGACCCGAATGCGGCATACGGCGAACCGCCATCCGGCTCTGGCCAGGTCGTCGTGCTGCGCGACGTCGCGATCGACTCGCCGCAGGCCTCGGCGATCTACAGCACCTCGCCCGGCGCGCGATATGTCGTCGAGGGCGGGCAGTATCGCGGCGCGGGCTCCGCGATCATCGTGATCGACGCCGCCGAACTCGTGATCCGGCCCTACCGCGGTGCCCCCACGCGGATATCGACCGACGGCACGAGCGGCGTCGCGCACAATGCGGTGGGCCTGGCCGTGAACGGCACCCGGCTGCTCACGATCGACAGCGTGCAGTGGTCGGGCGACCCGGGAGGCGACATCGCGATCCAGGGCGACGCGGTCGTGGTCAACCTCCGCCGGGCCGCCGAGCCGAGTGGCGCGCAGCGCGTGCTGCTCGTCGACGACCGCGGCGCGGCGCGCCGCGAGATCGAGGCCTCCGCCGACGCCGAACCGCTGCGGTTCAGCGTCCAGGGCGGCGAGCTGCGACCGCTGTCCGAGCCCGGCCCCGGCGAGACGCGCCTGCAGTAGCACCGGCGGCCCGCCCCCGGCCCTATACTCGCGGCATCCGCTGGAACCGGTGCCGCCCTTGGCCGACGACCTTTGCCGATTTCCCGAGGCGCCGGCGAGCGACCTCGAGTGCATGCGCCGGGCGCTGTCGCTCGCGGCGCGCGCCGAGGCCGCGGGCGAGGTGCCGGTCGGCGCGCTGGTTGTCCTCGAGGGCCGGATCGTCGGCGAGGGCTGGAACCAGCCGGTCGGCTCCCACGATCCCACGGCCCATGCCGAGGTGCTCGCGTTGCGCGCGGCCGGCGCCGCGCTCGGCCGCTACCGGCTCGGCGGCGCGACGCTGTACGTGACGCTCGAGCCCTGCCCGATGTGCGCGACGGCGATGGTGCACGCGCGCGTCGCGCGGCTCGTGTTCGGAGCTTGGGATCCGCGCCAGGGTGCCGCGGGCAGCGCCTTCGACCTGACGCACGCGCGCGCACTGAACCATTCGCTCGACGCGTTCGGTGGCGTGCTGGCCGAGGAGTGTGGCGTCCAGCTCAAGGCGTTTTTTGCGCGGCGCCGCGAGTAAGGGCGCTAGACCCGGGCCGCGCCGCGGCGCGCCGCGGTGCGGCGACCTTCGGGGGCTGCGTGGCCTGCGGCGAGATCCAGTTGAGCACGTCGAGGTAGCTGCGCACGTTGTCCACGAAGCGCGCCGCTTCCCAGCCACGCGCATAGCCACGCTTGGCCTGCGAGTAGTACGGTTCCTGCGAGAGCCGCTGCAGGTACTCGCGCACGTCCTGCCACGAGTCCGGGTCCTTGCCGGCCGCCTCCGCCATCACGCGCGCATCCTCGACGTGTCCGTAGCCGATGTTGTAGGCCGCCACGGCGAGCCAGGTGCGATCCGGTTCCGGGATACGGCCCGGGATAGAGCGATGGATCAGCGCCAGCACCCGTGCGCCGCCCTGGATGCTCTGCGCCGGGTCCGAGCGGTCGGTGACGCCGAAGCTCGCGGCCGTGTCCGCCGTCAGCATCATGATGCCGCGCACGCCGGTCAGCGAGACCACGTCCGGGAGCCAGCGCGATTCCTGGTAGCCGATCGCCGCCAGCACCCGCCAGTCCTCGCCGACCTCGCGACCACTGCGCTCGAAGTGCTCGCGCAGCGACGGCAGCCGCTCCTGCGCATCGCGCACCAGCGTGCGCGCGCCGGCGTAGTCGAAGCGCTCGTCCGGCGTGTAGTAGCGCGTCATCAGCTCGGCCATGTCGCCCTCGACCCAGGCGAGGAACCCGTTCACGCGCGCGGCGAGCGCCTCGTCGCCACGCGGCAGCGCCCAGGCGAGTTCGTCCATCACGCCGAGGTCGAACGCGACGCGCAGTTCCGGATGGTAGCTGTGCGTCAAGGCGAGTTCGTTGCGATCCGCCACCGTTGCGTCGAGGTCGCGGCTCCAGACGTGGTCGAGCAGGTCGAGCGTGTCGACATGGTGGAACTCGGCGTAGTGCAGTCCCGGGGTCCGCGCGGCGAGGGCGCGCAGCGCCAGCGCGTGCGCGGTGCCGGCGGCGACGCCGACGCGTCGCGCGACCAGCGCCGCCGGCCCGGCCGGGCGGGTCGACTTCTCGTGGTAGACGATGTGCAGCGGTACGCGCTGGTAGGGCCGCGAGAACTCGACCGTCCGCGACCACTCCGGGGTGATCGCGAGCCCGGCGGCGCCGATGTGCGCGCGCCCCGTCGCGACGGCGTCGAGCACGGCCTCCGCGTTCGGCAGGATCAGGAAGCGAACCGGGAGGCCGAGGGCCGCGCCGAAGCGCGTCGCCAGTTCGTACTCGGGTCCCTCCGGGCCGTTCGCGCCGAGGTAGTACGCCGTCGGGCTGTTGTGGGTCGCGACCACCAGCGCCCCGAGCATCCGCGCCTGGGTCAGCACGCCGGGGCGCGGGCTGCACGTGCCGAGCAGGCCCGTCGCCACGAGCACCAGCAGGAGGCGCCTCAGCAGGGCCGGTGGCGGCTTGCCCGGCAGGGACAGCGGGGAGCGGATCGGGGCCATGGGCTGACTAGGATACGCGACCCGGGCCGGTGGGCCGCCCGGGACCCCGCAGACGGTGTGCACGGCGCCTTCGGCTGTGTAAAATACCCGGCTCCGGAGAGGTGGCAGAGTGGTCGAATGTACCTGACTCGAAATCAGGCGTGGGCTTACGCCCACCGTGGGTTCGAATCCCACCCTCTCCGCCACTTTTGAGCCCGAGGCCGGCCCCTGCGCCGGCCTCGTCGTGTCCGGGGTCCGCAGGACCCGGCGACCCGCCGCCGCGACGCCCGCGAGGTTTCTCCCGCGGAAACCCCGCGTCCGTCGGTCGCGCCTGCCGGGTCGGGTGAAGCGGGACTAGAGTAGCTCCCTGTTCCATCGAGCTGGGGACCCGCCCATGACTGCGCTGCCCGTTCTGTTCATCTCCCACGGGGCGCCGACCTTCGCGCTCGAGCCGGGCGTGCTCGGCCCGGCGCTGACGACGCTGGGTGCGACGCTCGATCGTGCGCGCGCGGTGCTCGTCGTCTCGCCGCACTGGCAGACGCCGGGCGTCGAGGTGCAGGGCGCCGCCATGCCCGGGACGATCCACGACTTCGGTGGTTTCGACCCCGAGCTCTACACGCTGTCCTATCCGGCGAGCGGGCATCCCGAACTCGCCGCGCGCACCGCGGCGCTGCTGTCCGGGGCGGGTTTCGCGGCGCGCGTGGAGCCCGCCCGCGGGTTCGATCACGGCGCGTGGGTGCCGATGCGGCACCTGCGACCGGGCGCCGACCTGCCCGTGTTCCAGGTGTCCATGCCGCGGCGGCTCGATGCGGCCGGCGCGGTCGCGCTCGGCCGTGCACTCGCGCCGTTGCGCGAGGAGGGTGTCGTGATCGTCGGGTCGGGCAGCATGACCCACAACCTATGGGAGATTCAGCCTCCGCAGTCGCCGCCCGTCGCCTATGCGCGCGAGTTCGCCGCATGGGTCGGTGCGCGCGTGCTGGCGGGCGACCTCGAGTCACTGGCCGACTACCGCGCCCGGGCGCCGCACGCCGAACGGGCGCACCCGACCGAGGAGCACTACCTGCCGCTGGTCGTCGCTGCGGCGGCGGCGCCCGGGGAGGTCGCGACGCTCGTGCCGGGCGGCATCCTGTACGGCGTGCTGTCGATGGATTCGTTCGTCTGGGGCAGGCCGGCCGCCGCGGCCTGAGCCGCCGGCGGCGGCACGGGGCTAGCCATTGCCGGCGCCGCGCGGGGCGCGCAGGCGGCGATTGCGATCCTTCAGTTCCGTGTTCGCGACCTCGTATGCCTTGGCGAACTCCTCGGCGAAGGAGTGCGGCAGTCCCTCCGGGCCTGCCTGCGCGAGGATGCGGTACAGGTCGCCATACATCTGCCAGTGCAGGTCGCGCGCATCGCCGGTCAGCGGGCCGCCCGGACTGTTCGACTGCGACTCGCCGAACTGCTGCTCGAGCACTTCGGGCGCGAGCCTGCGCAGGAAGTCGGCAAGCGCATCCTGCATCGCGACCTGGGTTGCCTGTTCGTGCCGGGCGAGGTCCGAGAAGCTCGCGCGCACGGCCTCGAGTGGCGACATGAAGCGTGTCGAGCGCGGTCCGAACAGGCGCTTGAGCGCGTCATCGACGCTGTCGGCCACGCGGAACGGGTTCTGCTCGACCGGCGTCAGCGCCGTGTCCTCGAGGTTGAAGCGGCCGCGCTGCTCCTGGCGATGCTGCTGGCTCGAGATCAGTCCGAGCACCATTTCCCGCAGCAGCTGGCCGGCGAGCACCATCGCGGCGGTGGACTGCTCGCCACTGAGCGGCGTCGGATCGAGGCCGGCCCCCCGGAAGAAAGCCTGTACCGCCGCGGCCTGCGTCGCCGGCGGCCCGGCCGCCGCGCGCGGTGCACCGAGCGCCGAGCGCGATGTGCTCGGGCGTAAGCGTGCGCGCATCGCGGCCTGGCCGTAGGCGTCCGAAACCTTGAGCGGCACGGGCGGCGCGTCGTCGGGCGGCGGGTTCGGATCGCTGAGCAGTCGCTTGAGATCGAGTTCCGCGCCGAGGTCGCCGTGTGTCGCGAGCGCGAGTTCCTCCTCGTCGAGGAGGTCGAGGCCCCCGTCCTGCGCCGGGAAGTCGTTGTCGGCGGTGATCGCCACGCCGATGTCGTACTCGCCGATCCGGACCCGGTCGCCATGGCGCAGCACCTGGGAGGCGTCGCGGCCGATCGGCATCACCGAGTCGTTGACGAAGGTGCCGTTCGAACTCGTGTCGGTGAGGGTCCAGCGACCGCCGTGGTACTCGACCATCGCGTGGTAGCCGGACAGGAATCGGTGCGGGTCGGGCAGGACCCAATCATTGTCCGACGCACGGCCGATCCGCCCGCCATGGACGCCGAACACGCGGGTGGCGCGGTCGGCGAGGCGGGTGGCCTGGGGGCCGGTGATGCGGAGCGTGAGCGGCATGGCGGGTCCGGGTAATATGGCAAAAGGCTACTCCCGGAGCGAGCGCGGCGAATGGCGGTCAGTCACATTTTCAGGGTCCAGTTCGTCCGCGAGGGCAAGGTCTGGGAGGTCTACGCCCGCAAGGTTAGCCACGGCGGGCTGTTTGGGTTCGTGGAACTCGAGGAACTCGTGTTTGGCGGCCGGAACAGCGTCGTCGTCGACCCGGGCGAGGAGCGAATCCAGGCCGAATTCGAGGGCGTCAAGCGCACCTGGCTGCCGATGCACTCGGTGCTCCGGGTCGACGAGGTCAAGAAGGGCGGTCCGAGCAAGATCTCGGCCTATGACGGCAGCAACGTGGCCCCGTTCCCGGTGCCGATGATGCCCGGCGGGACGGATCCGGGCCCCCGCAAGTAACCTGCCCGCGGCGCCCCGGCGGAGGGGCGCGGTGCGGTAGAATGGAGCCCCGGCGGCGGTGCCGGGTCCGACGAGTCACCGATGCTGCCATTGCCGGGCGCACCCGCCCTGTCCCGTTTCCGTCTCGACAAGCTGCTGCGCTCGCTGCGCGCCGTCGACCCCCGGGTCGAGTCCGTCGAGGCCCATTTCCACCACTTCGTCGACCTCGCGCGGCTGCTGACGGCCGACGAGTCGCGGGTGCTCGGCCGGCTGCTCGAGTCGGACGTCGCGACGGCGCCACCGTCGAGCGGCACGCGCCTCGTCGTCACGCCGCGGCCCGGCACGATCTCGCCGTGGTCGAGCAAGGCGACCGACATCGCCCACGTCTGCGGGCTTGCCGCGATCCGCCGCATCGAGCGGGGTGTCGTCTACACGCTGCACGGCGCGCCGACCGATCGGGCGTCGCTCGCGCCGCTCGCGGCCTTGCTGCACGACCGGATGACCGACGCGGTGCTGTACTCGATCGAGGAGGGCGCGACGCTGTTCCACGACGAGTCGCCGCGTCCGCTCGGCCATGTCGCGCTCGGCGACGATGGCCGGGCTGCGCTGCTCGCCGCGGACGCCCGCCTCGGGCTTGCGCTGTCGACGGACGAGATCGAGTACCTGCTCGAGGCCTACCGCGCCCTCGGGCGCGACCCGACCGACGTCGAGCTGATGATGTTCGCGCAGGCCAACTCCGAGCACTGCCGCCACAAGATCTTCAACGCCTCGTGGACCATCGATGGCGAGGCGCAGCCGAAGTCGCTGTTCGCGATGATCCGCAACACGCACGCGAGGAGCCCGGCGGGCGTGCTCTCGGCCTACCGCGACAACGCCTCGGTCATCGAGGGCAGCGTCGCCGAGCGCTGGTATGCCGACCCCGGCACGCAGGCCTACGTCGCGAGCCGCGAGGCGATCGACATCCTGATGAAGGTGGAGACCCACAACCATCCGACCGCGATCTCCCCGTTCCCCGGCGCCTCCACCGGCTCCGGCGGCGAGATTCGCGACGAGGGCGCGACCGGCCGCGGCGCGAAGCCGAAGGCCGGCCTCACCGGGTTCACGACCTCGAACCTGCGCATCCCGGGTTTCGAGCAGCCGTGGGAGGGCGCCGCCGCGCGTTCGCCGCGCATCGCCTCGGCGCTCGAGATCATGATCGACGGGCCGCTCGGCGCCGCGGCGTTCAACAACGAATTCGGCCGCCCGGGCATCCTCGGCTACTTCCGCACCTACGAGCAGCGCGTCGCCGGCGATCCGCCGGGCGTCACGCGCGGCTACCACAAGCCGATCATGCTCGCCGGGGGTCTCGGCAACGTCAGGCGCGAGCATGTCGACAAGGGCGAGGTCCCGGTCGGCGCCAAGATCGTCGTGCTCGGAGGCCCGGCGATGCTGATCGGCCTCGGTGGCGGCGCGGCCTCGTCGGTCGGCAGCGGCGCGAGCGCCGCGGACCTCGACTTCGCCTCGGTGCAGCGCGGCAACCCGGAGATGCAGCGCCGCGCCCAGGAGGTCATCGACCGCTGCTGGGCGCTGGGCGCCGACAACCCGATCGTGCTGATCCACGACGTCGGCGCGGGCGGGCTGTCCAACGCGATTCCCGAGGCGGTCGCGCACAGCGAGCGCGGTGGCCGCATCGAGCTGCGCGAGATCCCGACCGACGAGCCGGGCCTGTCGCCGCTCGAATTGTGGTGCAACGAGTCGCAGGAGCGCTACGTGCTGTGCATCGCGCCCGAGGCGATCGGGCGCTTCGGCGAGTTCTGCGCGCGCGAACGCTGCCCGGTGGCGGTGGTCGGCGAGATCACCGCCGATGGCCTGCTGGTCGTCGGCGACCGCCTGACCGGCGAAGCCCCGGTCGAGATGCCCATCGAGGTGCTGCTCGGCAAGACGCCGCGCATGACGCGCACCGCGGGTCGCAGGCGCCGCCCGCGCGAGCCGTTGGCGACGGCGTCCATCGACATTCGCGAGGCGGCCTACCGGCTGCTGCGCCTGCCGACGATCGCCGACAAGACCTTCCTGATCACGATCGGCGATCGCACGGTCGGTGGCATGGTGAGTCGCGACTCGCTGGTCGGTCCCTGGCAGGTGCCGGTCAGCGACTGCGCCGTCACGCTCGCCGGCTACACCACGCACGCGGGCGAGGCCATGGCGATGGGCGAGCGCACGCCGGTGGCGCTGCTCGACGGGCCCGCATCGGGCCGGCTCGCGATCGCCGAGGCGATCACCAACATCGCCGCGGCCGACATCGGCGCGCTCGGTGACATCAAGCTGTCCGCGAACTGGATGGCGGCGGCCGGCGATCCGGCCGAGGACGCGACGCTGTACGACACGGTGCATGCGGTCGGCGAGGAGCTCTGCCCCGCGCTTGGCATCGCGATCCCGGTCGGCAAGGATTCGCTGTCGATGCGCTCCGGCTGGCGCGCCGACGAGGGCGATCGCAGCGTGTGGTCGCCCGTGTCGCTGATCGTGTCCGCATTCGCCCCGGTGGTCGATGCGCGCGCGACGCTCACCCCCGAACTGCAGGGCGACGCGGGGCCGACGTCGCTCGTGCTCCTCGACCTGTCCGCCGGGCGCGATCGCCTCGGCGGCTCGTGCCTCGCCCAGGTCTACGGCGCGCTCGGCGCGGATCCCGCGGACCTCGACGATCCGGCCCCCCTGAAGGGCGCGTTCGCGGCGCTGCGCGAGGCGGCCCGCGCCGGCCTCGTGCTCGCCTACCACGACCGCTCGGACGGCGGCCTGTTCGTCACGCTCGCCGAGATGGGCTTCGCGAGCCGCATCGGCATGGCCGTCGACCTCGGCGCCGTCGCGGATCCCGTGGCGGCGCTGTACGCGGAGGAGCCGGGCATGGTGCTGCAGGTGCGCGATCGCGACCTCGCCACGCTGCGCCAGGTCCTCGTGCGCCATGGCGTCGGCATGCTCTCGCGCGTCGTTGGACGCACGGCAGACGGTCGGCGGCTCGTCGTGCGTGCCAACGACACGACGCTGCTCGACGAGGCGCTCGTCGACCTGCGCCGTGCCTGGAGCGAGACCAGCTTTCGCATGCGCGAGCTGCGCGACGAGCCGGAGTGCGCGCGGGAAGAGTTCGCGGCGGTGGCCGACGAGTCCGATCCGGGCCTCTCGGCGGTGCTCAGCTTCGACGTCGATGCCGACATCGCGGCGCCGTACATCGCCACGGGCGCGCGCCCGCGCGTCGCGGTGCTGCGCGAGCAGGGCTGCAACAGCCAGGTCGAGATGGCGGCCGTGTTCCATCGCGCGGGCTTCGCGCCCGACGACGTGCACATGACCGACGTGCTGTCCGGGCGCGTCACGCTCGCCGACTACCCGGTGCTGGTCGCGGTCGGTGGCTTCAGCTACGGCGACGTGCTCGGCGCAGGCGAGGGCTGGGCCAAGTCCATCCTGTTCAACGACCGCGCCCGCGACGAATTCCAGCGCCACTTCGAGCGTGCCGGGACGCTCACGCTCGGCGTCTGCAACGGCTGCCAGATGGTGGCTGCGCTGGCCGAGCTCATCCCCGGCACCGAGCACTGGCCGCGCTTCAAGCGCAACCGCTCGGAGCAGTTCGAGGGCCGCCTCTCGCTCGTCGAGGTGCTCGACTCGCCGTCGCCGTTCTTCGCCGGCATGGCGGGCTCGCGGATGCCGATCGCGGTGTCGCACGGCGAGGGACGCGCGGTGTTCGCGACGCCCGCGGACCAGGCGGCGTTCCTCGCCGGTCGCGGCGTCGCGATGCGCTACGTCGACGGCCACGGCCGCGTCGCGACGACGTATCCCGCGAACCCGAACGGCACGCCGGCCGGCATCGCGGGCATCACGAGCCGCGATGGCCGCGTGACGCTGACGATGCCGCATCCGGAGCGCGTCTACCGGGCCGCGCTGAACTCGTGGCGGCCGCCGGGCTGGCACGAGGACGGCGGCTGGACGCGGATGTTCCGCAACGCGCGTGTCGCGCTCGGCTGAACCGGCGCCGCGGCTGGTCGACGACCGGCCGATCGGCGTGTTCGACTCGGGTGTCGGCGGACTCACGGTGCTGCGCGCGCTCGAGTCCGCGCTGCCCGGCGAATCGTTCCTCTATCTGGGCGACACGGCGCGCCTGCCCTACGGCACGAAGAGTCCGGCGAGCGTCGTGCGCTACGCGACGCAGTGCGCGCGCCTGCTCGTGAGGAGCGGCGTCAAGGCGCTCGTGATCGCCTGCAACACCGCGGCGAGCGCGGCGCTGCCCGAGCTCGTCGCCGCGCATCCCGGCATGCCCGTGGTCGGCGTCGTCGAGCCCGGTGCGCGTGCGGCGCTTGCCGCGACCCGCAACCGCCGCGTGCTGGTGCTCGCGACCGAGGGCACGATCCGCGCGGGCGCCTACCAATCGGCGCTCGCGCGCCTCGCCGCGGACGTCGCGGTCACTCCTATCGGCTGCTCGGTGTTCGTCGCGCTGGCCGAGGAGGGCTGGGGCGACAGCGACGTCGCCGAGCACGCGGCGCGCCGCTACCTCGGCGCGATCTACCCGCATCCGTCGGCGCCGGACACGGTGTTGCTTGGCTGCACGCACTTCCCGGTGCTGGCGCCGACGCTTGCGCGGCTGCTGCCGGCCGGCGTCGCGCTGGTGGACTCGGCGGCGACGACGGCGGCGGCGGTCGCCGAGCTCGTCGCGGCCGGCGACCTCGCGCCGGCCGGCGCGGGCGCGGAGCGCGCGACGCGGTTCCTCGCCACCGACGGACCGGAGCGGTTCGCGCGGGTTGGGAGCCAGTTCCTGGCGCGGCCGCTGGGCGCGGCGGACATCGAGATCGTCGACGTCGCCTGAGTGCGCGCCGGGCCCGGGTGCCTGCTGCTACTCGATCAGCTGCGCGAAACGCAGTTCGAATCCGAACGGGTCGCGGACGGTGAAATCACGCAGGCCGTACTCCCGGTCCCCGATCGGGCACGCGATCGGAAGGTGCCGCAGGAGCGCCCAGATGCGATCGACGTCGGCGACGACGATGCGCAGGTTGGCCCAGCGTGGCGCCGTCGTGGCCGCGGGATCCTCGGCGAAGAGCAGGTGGACGTCGCCGAAGGTCATCACGGCGAAGCCGTCCGTTCGCCGCAGGGTCTCGAAGCCTAGCGAGGCGTAGAAGGATAGCGCGCGGGCGAGGTCCGGCACGACGAGTTCCAACGCGCCCTGGGCCGCGCGCTCCTCGCGGCTGCCGACGATGTGTCGGTGGCTGGCCATCGGGTCCGTCCGCGGGTCAACGGGCCGGTGCGAGGAACGCATATCGCGCCGTGACGTGGGCCGTGACCGAGATGAGGCCGGGTACGACCGTCGAGTGGACCACGTCCGTCGGCGGCGGCCGGTAGTCCGGCGCCTCCACGAGGGCCGCGGGCATCGCATCGCCGAGTCCGATGGTGCTCAGCACCAGCAGTTCCCCGAGGCCGCCCCCGGCCGCGCGAGCCAGCGTCTGGCCGTCACGACGTGTCGCGGCCACCGCGAGCGCGAGGGCCTGCTGTCGCGCGGCCTGCGGATCGTCGATCACGAACTCGGCATCGTCGACATCGGTCACGCCGGCCGCAAGCGCAGCGTCAATCAGCGGCCCGACGCGGTCGAGGTTCGTCGTCTCGACGTGCAGGGTGGCCGTGGCGTCGAAGCCCGTTCGCCGGCGGTGCGCATCGTTGTCGTCGGTGTGCGGCGCCACGCTCACACTCGTCTCGGTGATCCCGTCGCCGGCCAATCCGGCAGCGGCCAGGGCCGAGGTGACGGCCTTGGAGGCGCGGGCCGCCTCGGCGCCGGCCGCCGCCGCCGTCGGCGCGGTCCTGCGAACGTGGATGGTCAGGCGGGCCCGCGTCGGCGCGACGCGCACTTCGCCGGATCCGGACACGATGATTTCCGAAAGGCCCGGCGCCGGCTGCGCGAGCGCGCCGGCGTTTGGAAAGGCGGCGGCGCAGAGGAGCAGCAGGTGCTGCCAGTGCCTGGCGATCATGATGGAGGAGCCTCCGGTGCGGATCGGCCGGATAGGCGTCGCCTAGCGACGGCCAGCAAGGAACGCCCAGCGCATGTTGACGTGCGCGGAGACGACGATGTCGCTCGAGATGACCTCCGTGGCGGCACCGGCCTCGGCGGTGCGCGAGCGCATGAACATCGGGGACTCCGGCCGCCCTGCATACACGGCGCCGTCCGTGCCGGCATCCAGCAGTTCGCCGAGCGTGCCGCCGGCGGCCTTCGCGACCGACTCGGCGTCATCTCGCGCGGCCGCGACCGCGAGGGCCAGCGCCTGGTGGCGCGCGGCACCGCGGTCGTCGGCTGCGAAGTACGGGCTGGACACGGACGAAGCGCCCGCCTCAAGGCCGGCGTCGATCACGGCGCCCAGCTTGTCCAGTTGCTTCGTGTCGATCAGCAGCGCGTTGATCGCCGTGTAGCCGCGCCGGTGGCGCTCGCCGGTCTTGGAGTAGTCCCAGACCGCATTGACGTTCAGTCGCGATGCCTTCAGTTCGTCGCGCGCAAGTCCCGCCGCCAGGAGGGCGGTCGTGACGTCCTTCGTGATGCTCGCGTTCTCGGCCGCCGCGGCCGCCGAGGTCTGCGCGCTCGTCTGGATGGAGACGCTGAAGCTCGCGTGCGTCGGCGGGATGCGAACCTCGCCCGACCCGCCCGCCGTCACCTGCGGGGGCGCGGCATCGGCGGCGTGCGCCGCCGGCACGAGGGCGCCTAGGATTGCGACGAGGGCGACGGCGGCGATGGACGTGTTCCGGTTCATGGCTTGGCCCCGAGCAGCGTGACCTTCGCCGCCGTGTCGTCGGTCGCGAACCTGCGGCGCATCATCATCGCCTGCTGCAGGCGGCCGCGACGCACGTAGCTCTGGTACAGCAGGTCCTTCAGCACCTCGAGCAGGATGCCGGCGGAGTTGGCGTCGAGTGGCGGCATCGAGTTGCGCCCGCCGTTGGAGTCGGTGGCGAACAGCACGCGCCGCAGCAGGTTGAAGGTCTCCTGGTCGAGTTCGGCCATCTCGCGCGAGTCGTTGAGCTGGTCGAACATCTTCAGCTTGCCGTGCTCGCCGAGGTCCTGGAACGTGGACTGCGCGATGCGCCGGCACATCGACCCGAATGCGTTCCAGCAGCCCGCGGAGAAGCACGCCAGCGCCTCGCGGCACTGTGCGTCGATCTCCTGGGGCAGGTGGGTGACGTCGAATTTCTCGCGCGGGCGCTCGAGTTCCGTATAGCCGCTGGCGAGCTCGACGCGGGTGCCGGCGTACATCTTGACCGGGAACTTCAGGAACAGCGGCTGGTTGCACGCGTCGCAACGGTAGACGATGCCGACGTGCGAGGGCTTCATCGAGACGAGTGCGGCGTAGGACGGGACGGACACCGGCGTGACGTGCGCCAGCACCTCGCAATGCGGGCAGGTCAGGGCGAAGTTGTGCGCCTGGTCGTGGTGCAGCGTGCCGCCCGAATCGATGTAGATCGGCATGGCCAGTCCCCGCCGGGCGCCGGCCGCCGGGCCGCGGATGCCGCGACCCGCCCCCGGGCGGTGCCCTGTTTGGGCCGAGTCTAGCGCATCCCCGGCCAGCGGGAGGGTCCCGGGGGGGGGCCACGCCGCCGCACCCGGGCAGGGCCCCGCTCAGCCCGCCAGGCGGCGGTACTTGATGCGGTGCGGCTGGTCGGCGTCGGCACCCTTGCGGCGGTGCAGGTCGGCGACGTAGTCCTGATAGTTGCCCTCGAAGTACACGACCTCGCTGTCACCCTCGAAGGCGAGGATGTGGGTCGCGATGCGGTCGAGGAACCAGCGATCGTGCGAGATCACGACCGCGCAGCCCGGGAAGGCGAGCAGAGCTTCCTCCAGCGCGCGCAGCGTCTCGACGTCGAGGTCGTTGGTCGGCTCGTCGAGCATCAGCACGTTGCCGCCGGTGCGCAGCACCTTGGCGAGGTGGACGCGGTTGCGCTCGCCACCGGACAGCTCGCCGATGACCTGCTGCTGCTGCGCGCCGCGGAAGTTGAAGCGCCCGACGTAGGAGCGCGACGGCGTCTCGTAGTTGCCGACCTTCATGATCTCGAGGCCACCGGAGATCTCCGCCCAGACGGTCTTCTTGTCGTCGAGCGACTGGCGCGACTGGTCGACGTAGGCGAGCTTCGTCGTCGCGCCGTTGCGGATCTCGCCGGAGTCCGGCTGCTCGAGTCCTGCGAGCATGCGGAACAGCGTCGTCTTGCCGGCGCCGTTCGGGCCGATGATGCCGACGATGCCGCCGCGCGGCAGGCTGAAGGACAGGTCGTTGATCAGCAGCCGGTCGCCGTAGCCCTTGCGGAGGTTCTTGACCTCGATGACCAGCTCACCGAGCCGCTCGCCGGGCGGGATGTAGATCTCGTTGGTCTCGTTGCGCTTCTGGAATTCCTGCGACTGGAGCTCCTCGAAGCGCTGGAGGCGGGCCTTGCTCTTCGCCTGGCGGGCCTTGGGATTCTGGCGCACCCACGCGAGCTCCTGCTGCAGCATCTTGCGCAGGCCTTCCTGCTGGCGTTCCTCGACCTCGAGGCGCTTCTCCTTCTGTTCGAGCCACGACGAGTAGTTGCCCTGCCACGGGATGCCATGGCCGCGGTCGAGCTCCAGGATCCAGCCGGCGACGTTGTCGAGGAAGTAGCGGTCGTGGGTCACCGCGATCACGGTGCTCGGGTACTCGTGCAGGAACCGTTCGAGCCAGGCCACGGACTCCGCGTCCAGGTGGTTGGTCGGCTCGTCGAGCAGCAGCATGTCGGGCTTTGACAGCAGCAGCCGGCAGAGCGCGACGCGGCGCTTCTCGCCGCCGGACAGCGGGGCGATCTTCGCGTCCCACTCCGGCAGGCGCAGCGCGTCGGCGGCGACCTCGAGGGTGCGTTCGAGATTGTGGCCGTCCACGGTAGTGAGGAACGCCTCGAGATCGGCCTGTTCGGCGGCCAGCTTGTCGAAGTCGGCGCCCTCCTCGGCGTAGGCCGAGTACACCGCCTCGAGGCGGTTCAGGGCGTCCTTGATGGGCTTCACGCCTTCCTCGACGCACTCCCGGACCGTCTTGTCGGGGTCGAGGTTGGGCTCCTGCTCCAGGAAGCCGATCTTGATGCCCGGCTGCGGGCGCGCTTCGCCGTCGAATTCGCCGTCGATGCCGGCCATGATCCTCAGGAGCGAGCTCTTGCCCGAGCCGTTCAGGCCGAGCACGCCGATCTTCGCGCCGGGGAAGAACGACAGGGAGATGTCCTTCAGGATCGTCCGCTTCGGCGGGACGACCTTCGAGACCCGGTTCATGGTGTAGATGAATTGCGCCATTTCCTCACTCGCTCTTTAGGAGGTTGGGTATCGCCGTTTTGCGATATTCACCTACTCCCGGGATTGTAAAGGGGTGCGTACACTCCGAAGCAGCCCCGGGCAAGGACAGATTCGGGGCCGCGTGTCCTCAAACGCCCAGTATATCGCCCTGCGCGATGGCCGGGCCGACGCGGATCGGCGAGGGGGCGCAGAGGTTGGCACGGACGCGCTCGCCGGCCGGGAGATGGGGACCGAGTTGCCGTACGAACTGGTCTGGGAATCGCGCTGCCTCGTGCGGCGATACTCCGGTCTGGTCACCGGCGAGGACCTGGTCGCGAGCCTGCGCGAGGTCTGCTCGGATCCCCGCTTCGACGAGATCCGTTGCTGCATCGCCGACTACTCCCGCGTCGAGTCCCTCACGGTCTGCGAGGACAACGCGATGCTGATCGCGGCGCTGCAGATCGGGTCCCGCTACACCCATCCCGATCTCGTGATCGCGAGCGTCGCGACCGATCCGGCGGTCGTCGCCGAGATCAAGCGGCTGGCGGGCCTGTTCCAGCCGGAGATCCACGTGCATTTCCATCCGACGGCCGGTGCGGCCTGCCGCTGGATCCGGACCCAGGGCGTGGCCGACTGCAGGGCGGCCGGAGACTGCCCATCCTGCGCCTGATCCGCGCGGGGCAAGCCGCTCCCGGCAGGGCGGTGGGCCGCAGGCGCGCGCATGGCGGCTGATCCGGACTCGCCACCGCCGGACCCGCGGCGCACGTTCCGCCGCATGCTGGCCGCCATCGCGCTCGGCTGCGTCGCGTTCCTCGTGTTCCTGTTCACCGCCTGCGGCGTCCTGTTCTCGATCGCGGGCCTCGCGGGCAGTGGCGTCGATCGCGGCGAGACGCTGGCGGCGCTCGCCTGCGCCGTGGCCGGGGGCGCCGTGCTGTATGGCCTCGAGCGGATCCGCCGGCGCCTGTGAGCGGGGCGTGCCGACCGGACTGCTAGACTCGCGCTGCAGCCCGCGGCACCTCGCCAGGGCGCAGGAGTCGGAATGACCGCGACGATCGAGCCCCCGCGGCGGCGCCGGCCGAGCATGGTCGTGACGATCCTGCTGCTCCTGGTCGCCATCCCCACGGTGCTGTTCACGGCCTGCGGGGCGACCCTGTTCGTGGTGAACGTGACGTCCGGCGCAGACGGGATGATGCTGCTGGCCGTGCTCGGCCTGTCTTGCGCCGCAGCCGGGGTCGGCGGGCTGTACGCGATCTACAGGGTGTTCCGCGGCGATTAAATCGCCGCGACCCTCGATCCATGACCGGCACACTTCTCGCGTTCACGCAGTCGACCCCCTTCGCGCATGCGATGACCGACTGGATCGCGTACTTCGTCGGTGCGCGCGTCTACCTCCGCGGTCGTCGCGCCGACCCGGTCCTGCTTGCCCGCGCCGACCTGGCGCTCCTGTTCGCATGCACGTTGTTCGGCGCCGCCGCCGGCGCCGTGCTGCTGCACGCGCTCGCCAGCTTGACCTGGGTCGTCGGGCACGGCGCTGCCGGCTGGATCTCCGGCAAGAGCGTGCTCGGCGCGCTCCTCGGCGGTACGCTCGGCACCGAGGTGGGCAAGGCGCTCACCGGCTGGCGCACGCCGACCGGCGACGCGTGGGTGCCAGCCCTCGCCATCGGCCTCGTGATCGGTCGGGTCGGCTGCCAGCTGGCCGGAATCTGGGACATGACCTATGGCAGCCCGACTGGGACGGGCTACGGCTGGGACTACGGCGACGGCGTGCCCCGCTACCCGACGGGTCTCATCGAGATCGCCGGCGTCGTCGTGCTCTGGGTCGCGTGTCGCCCGCGCGCGGCGTGGTCGAAGGGCCGTGCGTTCAACGCGTTCCTGCTCGGCTACTGCCTGCTGCGCGTCGCGCTCGACTTCCTGAAGCCGCCATTCGGCGCGACCGCCGCCGGCGGCATCGCGATCGACCGCATCGCGGGCCTGTCGGCGATCCAGTGGGCGGGCCTCGCCGGCGCCGGCTGGTTCGCCACGCGCATCGCGCGCCAGCGGAGCCGCTGAAGTGCCACGCGTGCGACCTTACCTCTACTATGACCAGACGCTGTCGCTGTGCGAGCACTGCCTGCGCCGCATCGAGGCCAAGCACGTCATCCGCGACGGCGAGGTCTGGATGTACAAGTGGTGCCCGGAGCATGGCACCTCGAAGGTGCTGGTCGCGCCGGACGCCGCCTACTGGCGCAGCGGGCGGGAAGCGTGGATCAAGCCGCCGGAGATGCCGCTGCGGTTCAACACCGACATGCACTGGGGCTGCCCATACGACTGTGGGCTGTGTCCGGATCACATGCAGCATTCCTGCCTGACGATCCTCGAGGTCACGGACGCCTGCAATCTCGCCTGTCCCGTGTGCTATGCCGATTCCGGGCCCCATCGCGCCGGACAGCATCGCGACCTGGCGACCATCGAGCGCATGCTCGATGCGATCGTCGCCAACGAGGGCGAGCCGGACGTCGTGCAGCTGTCCGGTGGCGAGCCCACCGAGCATCCGGAGCTGTTCGCGATCCTCGATGCGGCCAAGCGCCGCCCGATCCGTCACCTGATGATGAACACGAACGGCGTGCGCATCGCGCGCGAGGCCGGCTTCGCCGAACGGCTCGCCGCGTACGCGCCCGCATTCGAGATCTACCTGCAGTTCGACTCGCTGGAGCGGGAGCCGCTGATGCGGTTGCGCGGCGCCGACCTGCGGCGCGTGCGCCACGACGCCCTCGCGCGCCTGAACGCGGTCGGCCTGTCGACGACGCTCGTCGTCACGGTGGCGCGGGGCGTCAACGACGGCGAGATCGGGCGGCTGATCGAGTTCGCCGCGGCGCAGCCCTGCGTGCGCGGGGTCACGCTGCAGCCGGTGCAGTATGCGGGGCGCACCGACGGGGTGCCGGCGGGGCGCCTCACCCTCGGCGAGGTGCGCCAGGCGATTCTCGCCCAGACGCCGATGTTCAGGCCGGAGGACATCGTGCCCGTGCCGTGCAATCCCGATGCGCTCGCGATGGGCTACGCGATCAAGACGCCGGCTGGCGTCGTGCCGCTGACTCGGTTCGTCGGCCCCGAGGTGTTGCTGGCCGGTCCCCGCAACACGATCGTGTTCGAATCCGATCCCGATCTGCGCCGCGAGGTGTTCCGGGTGTTCTCGACCGACGCCGGACCGGAGGCGCAGGCGGCGCGGCTCGCCTCGCTGATGTGCTGCCTGCCGTCGGTCGAGGCGCCGCCGTCGCTCGGCTACCGGGACGTGTTCCGCGTGCTCGTGATGGCGTTCATGGATGCGGTCAACTTCGACGTCCGCGCGATGAAGAAGTCCTGCGTGCACCTGGTGCAGCCGGACGGCCGGCTGGTGCCGTTCGAGTCGTTCAACCTGCTGTACCGGGACGGCCGCGCGGCGCTGCTGGCGGAGCGCCGGGCCGAGGTCGAGCGGGCATTCGGTGGCCGTGCGGTGCCGCTGCGGCCTGCCCCCCCGGAGCTAAGCTGATAAGCTCGGTCGATGGCGAAGCGACGTGACACGTTGTTGGTGGCGGGCGAGCAGATCGCCCGCTACGGCTTCGGCGAAGGCCACCCGTTCGGACCGGACCGGCACGACGTGTTCCTGCGCGAACTCAAGGCCGACGAGCTGGACGGGCGCGTCGCGCTCGCGGCGCCCCGGCTCGCCACGCGCGAGGAACTCGAGAGCTTCCACGAGCCGGCCTACGTGTCGCTGGTCGCCGAGCGCTCGCTGCACGGCCAGGGCTACCTCGACGCGGGTGATACTCCGGCCTACAAGGGGGTCTACGACGCGGCGAGCCACGTCGTCGGCGCGACGCTGGTCGCGACCGAGGCGATCATGGAAGGTCGCGCGCGGCGCGCGTTCGTGCCGATCGCGGGCCTCCACCACGCCTCGCGCGCGCATGCCTCGGGCTTCTGCGTGTTCAACGACTCCGGCATCGTGATAGAGCAGTTGCGCCGGCGCTGGGGCCTGACCCGGATCGCCTACGTCGACATCGATGCCCACCATGGCGACGGCGTGTTCTACGCGTTCGAGGACGATCCCGACGTCGCCTTCGCCGACATCCACGAGGATGGGCGGTTCCTGTTCCCCGGCACCGGGGCCGCGCACGAGGCGGGGCGGGGCAGGGCGGTCGGGACCAAGCTCAACATCCCGCTGCCGCCGAGCTCGGGCGACACGGCATTCATGCCGGCCTGGGACCGGATCGAGGCCTACCTCGAGGCACGCCGGCCGGAGTTCATCGTGTTCCAATGCGGCGCCGACAGTCTCGAAGGCGACCCGATCACGCACCTGCGCTACACCGAGGAAGCCCACGCCCACGCCGCGGCCCGCCTGGCCGGCATTGCCGACCGGCTCTGCGACGGCCGGCTGCTGGGTGTCGGCGGCGGTGGCTACAACCGCCGCAACATCGCCCGCGCCTGGTCCCGGGTGGTCCGCAGCTTCGTCGAGCACGAACGCTGAATTTCCCGTCGCTGGGCGGCCCCCGACTCCGCTAAAATCAGAGGCCATCCGACCCGCAACGGGTCCATCACCCCGGAAGCTGCCGCCCCATGTTCGACTCGAAGATGACCATTGCCGGTTTCGACCCGGAACTTGCCGCCGCGATCGACGCGGAGCGCGTCCGCCAGGAAGATCACATCGAGCTGATCGCATCCGAGAACTACGCGAGCCCCCGCGTCCTCGAGGCGCAGGGATCGGTGCTGACGAACAAGTACGCCGAGGGTTACCCGGGCAAGCGCTACTACGGTGGCTGCGAGCATGTCGACGTCGCCGAGCAGCTGGCGATCGATCGGGTCAAGAAGCTCTTCGGCGCCGAGTATGCCAACGTGCAGCCGCATTCCGGCTCGCAGGCGAACGCCGCCGCCTACTTCGCGCTGCTGAATGCGGGCGACACGATCCTCGGCATGAGCCTCGACCACGGCGGGCACCTCACGCACGGCGCGAAGGTCAACCTGTCGGGCAAGGTGTTCAAGGCGTTCCAGTACGGGCTGCGCGCGAACGGCAGCGAGATCGACTACGACCAGGTCGAGGCGCTCGCCCGCGAGCACCGCCCGAAGCTGATCGTCGCCGGCTTCTCCGCGTATTCGCGGGTCATCGACTGGGCGCGCTTCCGCCGGATCGCGGACTCGGTCGGCGCGTACTTCATGGTCGACATGGCCCATGTCGCCGGCCTCTGCGCGACCGGCCTGTACCCGAACCCGGTGCCGCACGCGCACGTCGTGACCTCGACGACGCACAAGACGCTGCGCGGTCCGCGCGGCGGGATCATCCTGTCGAGCGCCGGCGAGGAGTTCTACAAGAAGTTCCAGTCGATGGTGTTCCCCGGCACCCAGGGCGGCCCGCTGATGCACGTGATCGCCGCCAAGGCGGTCGCGTTCCAGGAGGCGCTGCAGCCGGAGTTCAGGACCTACCAGACGCAGGTCGTCGCCAATGCCCGGGCGATGGCCGCGGCCTTCATCCAGCGCGGCTACTCGATCGTCTCCGGCGGCACGGACAACCACCTGTTCCTGCTCGACCTGATCGCCAAGAACGTCACCGGCAAGGACGCCGACGCCGCGCTCGGCGACGCGCACATCACCGTCAACAAGAACGCCGTCCCGAACGACCCGCGGCCGCCGATGATCACGAGCGGCCTGCGCATCGGCACGCCGGCCGTCACGACGCGCGGCTTCAAGGAGCCGGAGGTCGTGCGGCTCGCGAACCTGATCGCCGACCTGCTCGACAACCTGTCCGCGCGCGCCCACCTGGGGACGCCGGACGGCAAGGGCGGCGTGAAGGCCGAGGAGTCGGTCATCCTGCGGGTGCGCGGCGAAGTCGAGGCGATCTGTCGCCGCTTCCCCGTGTACGTGAAGGGCTGACGGACTCCGAGGGCGCGCGACGTGCACTGCCCGTTCTGCGCCCACGTCGAGACCAAGGTGACCGATTCGCGCCTCGCCGCGGAAGGCCAGCAGATCCGTCGGCGCCGCGAGTGCCTCGCCTGCGGCGAGCGCTTCACGACCTTCGAGTCGGCCGAGCTCGTGATGCCGCAGGTCGTCAAGAGCGACCAGACGCGCGAGCCATTCAGCGAATCGAAGCTGCGCTCGGGCATGCAGAAGTCGCTCGAGAAGCGACCGGTCGGCAACGACGCGATCGACGCGGCCGTTGCGCACATCTCCCACAAGCTGCGCGGTCTCGGTGAGCGCGAGGTGCCCGCGCGGCTGCTCGGCGAACTGGTCATGGAGGAACTCCGCCACCTCGACGAGGTGGCCTACGTGCGCTTCGCGTCGGTGTACCGCAGCTTCCAGGACGTCGAGGCGTTCCATGACGAGATCGCGAAGCTGCGCCACAAGCCGCGACGCGACGTCAAGGTGAACCAGCTGTCCTTCCTCGAAGGCGCCGAAGACAAGGACAAGCCGGGCCGCCGGCGCGGACCATGAGCACCGAGTTCGGCGCGGCCGACCACGGCTACATGGCGCGGGCGCTGCGGCTCGCGGAACGTGGCCTCTATTCCACTGATCCCAATCCGCGCGTCGGTTGCGTGCTCGTGCGCGACGGCGCCGTGGTCGGCGAGGGCTTCCATGCCCGCGCCGGCGAGCCGCACGCCGAGGCGCTCGCGCTCGCCGCGGCGGGGGACGCGGCGAAGGGCGCGACCGCCTACGTCACGCTCGAGCCTTGCGCCCACCAGGGCCGCACGCCGCCCTGCGCCCAGGCGCTCGTCGCGGCGGGCGTCGCGCGCGTCGTCTACGCGGTCGGCGACCCGGATCCGCGCGTGGCGGGCCGTGGCGGCGCGCGCCTCGAGGCCGCCGGCATCACGGTCCAGTCGGGTCTCCTCGCCGGCGAGAGCGAGCGCCTCAACGTCGGCTTCCTCGCGCGCCATCGCCGTGGCCGGCCATGGCTGCGCGTCAAGCTCGGCGCCAGCATCGATGGGCGCACCGCGCTTGCCAACGGCAAGAGCCAGTGGCTGACCTCCGAGGACGCCCGCGCGGACGTGCAGCGCCTGCGGGCGCGCAGCTCGGTCGTGCTGAGCGGCGCCGCCACGGTCGATCGCGACGACGCCCGCCTGAGCGTGCGCGACTCATCGCTCGAGACGCGCGGGCGCACGCCGCTGCGCGTCGTGCTCGACCCGCGCCTGATCCTGTCGCCGGCCGCGAGGCTGTTCGCCGAGCGCGGGCCGGTGCTCATCATCACGCACTCGACCGACGCGGCGGCCCGTGGCCGGCTCGAGGCGGCCGGTGCGGAGGTCGAGGTGCTGCCGGACGGCGCTGCCCGCGACCTCGCCCGCGTCCTCGCGCTGCTCGCTGCGCGCGATGCGAACGAGGTGCTGGTGGAGGCGGGCCCCAGGCTCGCCGGCGGCTTCATCAGCGAAGGGCTCGCCGATGAGTTCGTGCTGTATCTCGCGCCGCACATGCTCGGGCACGACGGCGCGCCGCTCGCGATGCTGCCGATGCTCGACGACCTCGGCGATCGCTGGGAATTCCGCTACACGGACGTGCGCCAGGTCGGGCCAGACCTGCGCCTGACGCTCGTCCCCGTCATTCGCGAGGGGGCTTGATGTTCACGGGTATCGTCCAGGCGGTGGGTTCGGTCGTCGCTCTGGCGCCGAAGGGCGGCGACGTCGAGATGCTGATCGATGCCGCGGGCCTGGGGCTCGATGGCGTCGCACGCGGCGACAGCATCGCGGTCGCCGGCGCGTGCCTCACGGTGACGCGCCTCGCCGGGCGCCGCTTCGCCGCCGACGTCTCGAACGAGACGCTGGCGCGCACGACGCTCGGCGGCCTCGTGCCGGGCAGCCCGGTCAACCTCGAGAAGGCGCTGCGCGCCGGTGACGCGCTCGGTGGCCATTACGTGACGGGGCATGTCGATGGCCTGGCGACGGTCGTGACGGCGCAGGACGACGCGCGCTCGCTGCGACTCGTGTTCGAGGTGCCGGATTCGCTCGCGCGCTATGTCGCGGCCAAGGGCTCGGTGACGCTCGCGGGCGTCAGCCTCACCGTCAACGAGGTGGAGGGCCGCCGCTTCGGCATCAACCTCATCCCGCACACCCGCGAGGTGACGACGCTCGGGCAACTCGCGCCGGGCGCCGTGGTCAACCTCGAGATCGACATCATCGCCCGCTACGTCGAGCGCCTCGTGACCGCGCGTGCGGTCTGATCCATCCGGGCGGCGTCGCCTGCACTCGACCCGCCAACCCCCGGGAGCGTCCATGCCGAAAGTCCTCGCCCCACTCGCGCTGCTGCTCGCTCTCGCAGCCTCGCCCGCCACGGCGGCCGACGTGCTGCTGCGCCATGCGATGGTCTACGACGGCACCGGGCGGGCGGCCTTTCGCGCCGACGTGCGTGTCAGGGGTTCGCGCATCGTCGCGGTGGCGGCGCACCTGGCGGCGCGGACCGGCGAGGAGGTGCGCGACGAGCGCGGTCTCGCGCTCGCGCCCGGCTTCATCGACATGCACAGCCATGGCGACCGTGGCCTGCTCGAGGACCGCGACGCCGCAACGATCGCTCGCCAGGGCGTGACCACGATCGTGGTCGGCCAGGACGGCGAGTCGAACTACCCGCTCGCCGACTGGTTCGGCAGGCTCGAGCGGACCCCGCCGGCGATCAATGTCGCGAGCCTCGTCGGGCACGCGACGGTGCGCGCGCGGGCGATGGGCAAGGACCTGTATCGGCCATCGTCGCCGGCCGAGCTCGCCGTCATGAAGGTCGTGCTGGCCCGCGAGCTCGGCTCCGGCGCGTTCGGGCTGTCGAGCGGGCTCGAGTACGAGGCGGCGCACTTCGCGACGACCGAGGAGGTCGTCGAGCTGTCGCGGGTCGCCGCCGCAACCGGCGGCTTCTACGAAAGCCACGTCCGCGACGAGGCCGACGACGTGTTCGCCGCCTGGAACGAGCTGCTCAGGATCGGCCGCGAGGCGCCGATCCCGGCGGAGATCACCCACATCAAGCTCGGTTCGCCCTCGAACTGGCATCTCGCCGCGACGCGCTTCCCGCAGGTGCTCGAGGCGGCGCGGCGTGATCACGTCGACCTGCGGGTCGACGTCTACCCGTATCCGTACTGGCATTCGACGATCCGCGTGATCGTGCCGGATCGGGACTTCTTCAACCCGGCGAAGGTCGCGCAGGCGCTCCTCGACAACGGCGGCGCCGCGGCGATCCGCATCGCGCACTACGTGCCCGAGCCCGCGCTCGCCGGCCGCACGCTCGAGGAGTTCGCGGCGGCCTGGGGCGTGACCCCGGTCGAGGCGTACATGCGCGTCATCAAGGCGACCGAAGCCGAGGTCGACTCCGGCGAGCAGCTGGAGGACGTCATCGTCACCTCGATGAGCGAGGACGACGTCCGCTGGTTCGTCGCCGAGCCCGGCATCATGTTCTGCAGCGATGGCGAGCTGCACGGTGCGCATCCGCGCGGCGCCGGCACGTTCCCGCGCATCCTCGGCCGCTACGTGCGCGAGCAGCACGCGCTGACCCTCGAGCAGGCGGTGCACAAGATGACCGGGCTGCCGGCACGCAACCTCGGCCTCAAGGATCGCGGCCGCATCGCGGCGGGATACGTCGCCGACGTCGTCGTGTTCGACCCGGCCACGGTGATCGACCGCGCCACGGTCGCGGACCCGGAACGGGCACCGGAGGGGATACCGGCGGTGATGGTCTCCGGCGAATGGGTCGTCGATGGCGGTGCGACAACCGGACGGCACCCCGGTCGGGTGCTGCGGCGGGAGCCCGCGCGCCACTGACCGGCACGCCTCGTGACCCCTGCCTTCGTCGGCGGGATCGGGGTTCGGGGCGGATTGCGTGCCTGCCCCGCGCTGTGACAAGTTTGGATCGATCGCTGATCAGGAGGATGGCCATGGCCGTTGCGCCCTCGGAACCGTTGCCGGCGCCGGACCCAGCTCTGCAGAGCGCCTATGCGAAGAGCCGCATCGTCGGCCTGATGCGCTCCCATCACGGCCGGATCGTCTGGGCGAACGAGGCGTTCGCCACGATGTTCGGCTTCGACGTGCAAACGGTCGTCGGCCTCCAGATCGATCACTTCTATCCGGACGCGGCCGCCCGTGACCGCATCAGGGCAGAATCCGCCGCGGTCACCGCGACCGGGGCGATCTGGAAGGGGGAGATCCAGCTGCTGCGCCGCGACGGCACCATCGGCAGCTTCACCGTCGCATGGGCGCGGCTCGGCGAGGACGAGACGGATTTCGGCGGCTCCTTCGTCGACGTCTCCAAGCACCTCCGGTCGATCGGCGAGGTGATCCGCAGCGAGAGTCGCCTGCGCGGCGTGTTCGAGGCGATGAACGAGGGGCTCGTCATGCAGGAGCCGGACGGGCGCATCGTCGATGCGAACCCGGCCGCAGAGCGCATCCTCGGGCTCAGCCGCGACCAGCTTCTCGGGCGCACCGCGATCGATCCGGGCTGGCGTGCGATCCGCGAGGACGGCACGTTGTTCCCGCTCGCGGAGTATTCCTCCGCCATCACCCAGCGCACCGGGCAGCCGGTCCGCCACCAGCTCATGGGCGTCGTGTCCACCGGCAGTCGGCGCTGGATCGATTTCAACACGCAGCCGATCTGGGTCGGTTCGCCGCTGGTGCTCGTCGGCGTCGTCACCACGTTCACCGACGTGACCGAGGAGCGCAGCGCGCTGCAGGCGCTGCGAACCGCGCGCGACGACCTGCAATCCACGCTCAGCCAGTTGAGCGCGATCACCAACGGCGTGCCCATCTCCATCGTGCTCTACGACTCGGACCATCGGATCCGCTTCGCCAACGACCATTATCGGGCCCTGGGGCGGCCGGGCGTCGTCGCCGAGGGCACCCGCGGCGAGGACTTTCTGCGAGCGGACGTGTTTCGCGACTCGGCCGACGCGCGCAGGCGGGCGCTGGCGGGCGAGTCGGTGCGCATGATGATCCTGATGAACATCGATGGCGGCACGCGGCGGCGCGAGGTCACGTTCATGCCCTACCGCGACGCGGCCGGCGACGCCGTCGGCGTGCTGGCGCTCGGCTACGACGTCACCGAGCTCGAGCAGTCACGGACGCGATTGCGCGAGGTCGTCGAACGGCTCGCCGCGGTCCGCGAGTCGGAGCGACGCGAGATCGCGATGTCGCTCCACGAAGGCGCGGCGCAGGACCTGTACGCGGCGCGCCTCGGCGTCGAGCGCCTGCGCCGCGCGACGCGGGACGAGGACGCCGTGGCCGCGCTCAATGACATCCACGGGATCATCGAGCAGGCGGTCCGCGGCATCGGCACGCTGACCCAGGACCTGTTCCCGACGGCGCTGCATCATCTCGAGCTCGGCGACGTGATCCGCCAGCATGCGGCGCAGTTCCAGGAGCGTAGCGGCATTCCCGTCGAGGTCGACGTCCCGCCAGGCCTGCCCGCGCTCGACCCGGAGCGCAAGCTGCTGTTCTTCCGCGCCGCCCAGGAGGCGCTGACCAACGTCTGGCGCCATGCCCGGGCCACCCGGGCGGCCGTGACGCTGGCCTGGCGCGAGGGTCGGTACTGGCTGGTGGTCGAGGACGACGGGGTCGGCCTCGCGAGCGGCAGCGAGGCGAGGATCGGCAGCCTCGGCCTGCTCGCGATGCGCGAACGCTTCACCGCCGTCGGTGGCGGACTGCAGCTCGGTCGGAGTGCCGCGGGCGGTGCCCGCATCGGCGTCTGGGTCCCCGCTCCCTAGCGCCCGCGGCGTGGCGCGGGGATGCGCGCCACGCCGCGACCGTGCAGCCCGGCCGGCGTCGCGCGGCCTTCACGGACTTTCAGAATTTGTTCAGCCACCTTCAGGGACCCGCGAGGCCTGCGGCGGTACTGTCATCCGAACGGGGTATCCGCGCGGCGGGTGACCGTGCCACCCCGTCTTTAACTGGGACGTAACCGCTTGAAAAACATGACCAATACGTTCGTGGAAGAACGCGGAAACCCGGCTGCGGAGCCCGAGCGGGTGGACGGCACCGCCGAGAGCCGCTTGTATGCCGTGCGCAGCCGCACCGCCTGGCACCTCACCGAAACCGAGGCGCTCGTCGCCGCGGACGTCGCGCTCGGGCGCGCGCCGCGGGCCATCGCGCAGGATCGGGGGGTGTCCGTGCACACCGTGCGCACCCAGCTCAAGCGCGTGCTGGCGAAGTCCGGGTGCCACCGCCAGATCGAGCTCGCAGTCCGAATCCGACAGCTGTGAGTCGCACCGGCGCGGCCGGACGCGCCGCCCTGCCGGGGGGCTCGCGCCCTGGCGTGCGGGTCTATTCGACCCGACGCGCGCGGACGCTGAGGTCGCGTTCGTAGCGCAGCGCGTCCTCGCCGGCACCGTAGTATCCGGCGACCCAGCCGCGCTCCTCGTAGCCGAGCGCGGCATAGAAGCGCTGCGCACCCGGGTTGCTGCCGCGGACCTCGAGGCGGACGCGGAACACCCCGGCGCCGCGCGCCGTCTCCTCCAGCCATTGGACGAGCGCACGGCCGACGCCGTGCCGCTGCTGAACCTTCTCCACCGCCAGTAGGTTGAGGTGGGCCGCCTCGTCGCCGTACTGCATGATCGCGAAGCCGCAGACCGTGCCCGACAGGCGCGCGGTCAGCACGACGCTGTCCGGGTCCTGGCGGTGCCGCTCGATGCGCGATTCGGTCCAGCAGGGGTCGAGGCCCGCCTCGACGAGCCGGCGCGACATCGCGGCGAGGCGGGCGGCGTCGCCACGACGGGCAGGGGCGATCTGGATGGCGGCCATGCGCCATTGTCGGTCCGTCCGGCGTGGCCGTCGAGCGCCGGGCGGCGGTTCGCTAGACTTGCCGCATGAGCTCCGGATCGCGCGTCGTCTACTCCTCCGGCCAGGGCCGCGTCTGCCCTGGCTGCGGCTTCCCCGCGAATGCCTGCCGCTGCAAGGCGCTCGCGGCCGCCCGGCCGGCAGGCCCGGCAGGTCCTGTCCGGGTGGCCCGGCAGACCCAGGGTCGCGGCGGCAAGGGTGTCACGGTGATCACCGGGCTCGGCCTCGCGGCGGCCGATCTCGAGAAGCTTGCGCGCGAGCTCAAGCAGCGCTGCGGCAGCGGCGGGCGGGTCGCCGAGGGCGGGGTGATCGAGATCCAGGGCGAGCATCGCGACACGCTCGTCGCCGAGCTCACCCGCCGCGGCATCGCCGCCAAGCGCGCGGGCGGCTGAACCGGCCGGGCTGCTACAATTCCCGCTTTGACGCCGCCGGCAGACCCCCGCCCATGACCGCCTTCCACAGCATCGACGAGATCCTGGCCGAGCTGCGCGCCGGGCGCATGGTCGTCATCATGGACGACGAGGATCGCGAGAACGAGGGTGACCTGCTGATGGCCGCCGAGTGCGTCCGGCCCGAGGACATCAACTTCATGGCGCGCTACGGGCGCGGCCTGATCTGCCTGACGCTGACCGCCGAACGCTGCCGCGACCTGCGACTGCCGCTGATGGTGTCGAGCACGGACCTCACGCACCGCACCAACTTCACGATCTCGATCGAGGCCGCCGAGGGCGTGACCACCGGCATCTCGGCCTATGACCGCGCGCACACGGTGCGCACGGCCGTGAAGGTGGGCGTGCGCCCCGAGGACCTGCGCCAGCCCGGCCACGTGTTCCCGATCATGGCCCAGCCGGGTGGCGTGCTGACCCGCGCCGGCCACACCGAGGCCGGCTGCGACCTGACGCGCCTCGCCGGCTTCGAGCCCGCCGCCGTCATCGTCGAGATCCTGAACGAGGACGGCACGATGGCGCGGCGCCGCGACCTGGAGAAGTTCGCGGCCGAGCATGGGCTCAAGATCGGCACGATCGCGGACCTGATCCGCTATCGGCTGAGCAAGGAGCGCAGCGTCGAGCGGATCCAGGACCGGGCGGTGGACACCGAATTCGGGGCGTTCCGCCTGCTCGGCTACGAGGATCACGTGAATCGCAACGTGCATCTCGCGCTGGTGCGCGGCGACCTCGACCCGGCGCGTCCGCCGCTGGTGCGCGTGCACCTCGCCGAGACGCTGCGCGACGTCGTCGGCGTGCGCGGCAAGGGCCTCGGCTGGCCGCTGCGCGACGCCCTCAGGCGCATCGCCGAGGACGGTAACGGCATCGTCGTGCTGCTGCGCAGCGACGAGGGGCCGCGCGAGCTCGTCGACAGCATCCAGGCGCTCGACGGCACCGCGCCGCGCACGAACCCGGGCCCGGTGCTGCGCACCTACGGCATCGGCGCGCAGATCCTGCAGGATCTCGGTGTCTCGCAGATGCGCGTGCTGTCCGCGCCGAAGCAGCTGCAGGGCCTCGCGGCCTTCGGCCTCACGATCACCGAATACGTCAACACCGGCTCGGAAGGCGAGGCGGGGAGCCAGAGCGCATGAGCACCATCAAGACCCTCGAGGCGGACCTGCTGGCCCGCGACATCCGCGTCGCGATCGTCGCGGCGCGATTCAACGACTTCGTCGTGGCACGCCTGATCGACGGCGCGGTCGATGCGCTGGTCCGCCACGGTGCCTCCGAGAAGAACCTCGAGATCGTGCGCGTCCCGGGCGCCTACGAGATGCCGCTCGTGGTGAAGACGCTGGCGCTGTCGCGCCGCTACGATGCGATCGTCGCGCTCGGCGCGGTCATCAAGGGCGACACGGCCCACTTCGACTTCGTCGCCGGGGAGTGTTCCTCGGGCGTCGCCCGCGCCTCGCTCGACAGCGGCGTGCCGGTCGGCTTCGGCGTGCTGACCTGCGACACCTTCGAGCAGGCGATCGACCGGGCCGGCGGCAAGGCTGGCAACAAGGGCGCCGAGGCGGCGCTCGCGGCGCTCGAGACCCACAACCTCCTCAAGCGCCTGGACACCTGAGCATGGGACGCGAGAGCGATCAGCGGAACCTGTCACGGGCGCGGCGCGCCGCGCGCAAGCTGCTCGCGCAGGCGCTGTACCAGCTGCAGATCGCCGGGGCGCCGTGGCAGGACCTGTACCACCAGTACCTCGAGGACCCGGATGCGGGTGGCGCCGATCCCGACTTCTTCCGCGAGGTGCTGATGCAGGTTGCGCAGGGCCGCGACGCGCTCGACGAGACGCTGGCGAAGTATTCCGACATCGAGCCGGCGCGCCTCGATCCAATCGAGCACGGCATCCTTTGGATCGCGCTCTACGAGCTGCAGCACCGCCCGGACGTGCCGTTCCGCGTCGCCATCAGCGAGGCGGTCGACCTCGCCAAGCGATTCGGCGCGACCGATGGATACAAGTTCGTGAACGGCGTGCTGGACCGCGCGGCCGGTGAATTGCGGCCGCACGAGCGCGGCGCCTGACGGAGTCACCGTGGGCGAGTTCGAGCTGATCGAGCGCTACTTCGCCCACGTCGGCGCCCGCCGCGAGGACGTCGTGCTCGGCATCGGCGACGATGCGGCGCTGCTGCGCGTGCCGCCCGGCCACGAGATCGTCGCCTGCGTCGACACGCTCGTCGACGGCCACCACTTCCCGCAGGGCAGCCACGCCGACGACATCGGCTGGCGTGCGCTCGCGGTCAACCTGTCGGACATCGCCGCGATGGGCGCGCGGCCCGCGTTCGCGACGCTCGCACTGACCCTGCCGGAGGCCGACGAGGACTGGCTCGAGGGCTTCGTCGCCGGCTTTGCCGCGATCGCGACCGCGCACGGCGTCGCGCTCGTCGGCGGCGACACGACCAAGGGTCCGCTGACGATCAGCGTGCAGGTCATCGGGCACGTCGAGTCCGGCACCGCGCTCAGGCGTTCGACCGCGCGGCCGGGCGACCTCCTCTACGTCACGGGCTGGCCGGGGGACGCGGCGGCCGGGCTCGCGCTGCTGCAGGGGCGCCTGCAGGGGCAGGGTGCCAATCGCGGCGCCCTCGAGCAGAAGTTCCGCCGACCCGAGCCGCGGGTCGCGTTCGGGCAGCGCCTGCGCGGGATCGCGAGCGCGTGCATCGACGTGTCCGACGGGCTCGCCGCGGACCTCGGCCGCATGGTCGCGGCGAGCGGTGCCGGGGCGGTGGTGCGGGCCGCCGAGCTGCCGCTGTCGCGCGCGCTGTACGCGCTCGCCGGCGAAGCCGGCGCGCGGGCGCTGGCGCTGTCCGGCGGCGACGACTACGAGCTCCTGTTCACGGTGCCGCCCGGTGCCCGTGCGGCGCTCGTGGCGCTCGCCGCGAGCGCCGGCGCACCCGCCTGCCACTGCATCGGCGAGGTGGTCGCCGGCCGGGGCGTCCGGGTGCTCGCCGAGCGCGGCGAGCTGCCGGTGCCGCGGGGCTGGGACCACTTTCGCGCCTGAGCGCGTGGCTTCCCGCAAAGCGCGATGCGGTTCACGGTTCGCGCCCCGGCGGAGCCCTATGCTGGCCGTCGATCGCCCAGCCGACCGAGGCCACGGGCGCGCGGAGTAACGGTCATTCGCAATCTGACCCCCATGGCCGGTAGTCGAGGTTTGGCCGGCGGACGGGCGGGACGCCCCGTCCCCGATCGCATCGGCAAATACGAGATCATCAAGGAAGTCGGTCGCGGCAGCACCGGCTCCGTGTACCTTTCGCACGACCCGTACTACGGGCGCGACGTCGCGATCAAGGTCTACAACATCGAGGCGACCGACGACCCCGAGAAGGCGCGGGTCGCCCGCAAGATGTTCCTGTCGGAGGCCCACATGGTGGGCATGCTGCAGCACCCGAACATCCTGCCGATCTACGACGCGGGCGAGGAGGGTGGCCACTACTACGTCGTCAGCGAGTTCGTGCACGGCGCGCGCACGCTGCAGACCTACTGCAAGCCCGACAACCTGCTGCGCATCGACGATGTCGTCGAGCTCGTCTACAAGTGCGCGAAGGCGCTCGCCTACTCGCACGGTCGCGGCGTCATCCACCGCGACATCAAGCCCTCGAACGTCATGCTCACGGTCGACAGCGACGTGCGCATCATCGACTTCGGCATCGCGATCGTGGCCGACTCCGAGATCTCCCGGATCGAGGGCATCGCCGGCAGTCCCTCGTACATGTCACCCGAGCAGGTCCAGTCCGCCGAGATCACGCCGCGCTCGGACCTGTACTCGCTGGGCGCGGTGATGTACGAGCTGCTCACCGGCTACCGGCCGTTCCGCGCCGGCAACCTCTCGAAGCTCCTGCACCAGATCGTCTATGCCACGCCGCCCCCGATCCACACGCTGCGCGAGGGTGTCCCCGAGGAACTCGAGCGGGTCGTGGCGATGGCGCTGCAGAAGGAGGCGGCCAGGCGCTATCCGTCCGGCCAGGACTTCGCCGCCGACCTCACGCGCGTGCACCAGCGCCTCCGGGTCGAGTCCAACAAGATCGACCGGCATGCCCAGTTCGCGCTGCTGAGGCGCCTCAAGTTCTTCCACGACTTCTCGCACGGCGAGATCTGGGAGGTGCTGCGTGCCAGCCAGTGGCAGGACTACGCCGAGGCCGAGGAGATCGTCAAGGAAGGCGAGATCGACGATCGCTTCTACGTGATCGTCGAGGGCGGCGTGCGCGTCGAGCGGCACGGCCGCATCGTCGGATCGCTCGAGGCCGGCGAGTGCTTCGGCGAGACCAGCTTCGTGCACGGCGCCAAGCGCCTCGCGACGATCCGCGCAACGGGCACGGTCACCGTGATGAAGGTCAGCTCGACGCTGCTCGAACAGGTGTCGGCCGCCTGCCAGCTGCGCTTCAACAAGGTATTCCTGCGCTCGCTGATCAGCCGCCTGCAGGGCAACGAGACCCCGCAGACCGGCTGACCGGGACGGCGGCCGCTCAGGTGGCGGGTGCGTCCTTGTTGCGCTCGATGAGCGCGTACGCCGAGTGATTGTGGATGGATTCGAAGTTCTCCGACTCCACCACGTACTCGCGGATTCGTTCGTCGGCGTTCAGGCGCACCGCAACGTCCCGCACCATGTCCTCGACGAACTTCGGGTTGTCGTAGGCGCGCTCGGTCACGTACTTCTCGTCCGGGCGCTTCAGGATGCCGTAGACCTCGCAGGAGGCCTCGCTCTCGGCGACGTCGATCAGCTCCTCGATCCACACGTGACCGGTGATGCGCGCCGTGATCGTCACGTGCGAGCGCTGGTTGTGCGCGCCGTAGTCGGAGATCTTCTTCGAGCAGGGGCAGAGGCTCGTGACCGGCACGACGACCTTGATCCAGGTGTCGATGCGCTCGCCGCTGACTTCGCCGATCAGCGTCGCGCGGTAGTCGAGCAGGCTCTGCACGCCGGACACGGGCGCCTTCTTCATGACGAAGTAGGGGAACGCCATCTCGATGTGGCCCTTCTCGGCATCCAGGCGCTGCACCATCTCGCGCAGCATCGTGCGGAACGAGTCCACCGACAGCTCGCGCTCGTGCAGGTGCAGGATCTCGACGAACCGCGACATGTGCGTGCCCTTGAAGTTGTGGGGCAGGTACACGTACATGTTGAAGTTCGCGATGGTGTTCTGGTCGCCGCCCGAGCGGTCGCGCACGCGCACCGGGTGGTAGATGTCCTTGATGCCGACCTTGTCGATCGCGATACGGCGCGTGTCGGCGCGGCTCTGCACGTCTTCAATCGCCTGCGGCGCGGGCGGCTCGGTTACGGTGACCATCGAATGTCCTTTGCGCCGCGCGGGCGGCTCCAAGATTTTGCAGGTGCTGCCGGCGCCCTCAGGCGCGGCGCTGGAGGGGTTGCCAGAAGCGTTCGATGCGCGACGCGAGGCCCGCCGGGTCGAGCCCGGCCGCCGCCAGGTTGTCGGCGCGCGTGCCGTGCGGGATGAAGCGATCCGGGACGCCCAGCGCGAGCACCGGCAGTGCGTAGCCGTGCGCGCTCAAGGCCTCCAGCACCGCGGCACCCGCGCCGCCCGCCAGCGAGTTCTCCTCGGCCGTCACGAACGAGGCGTGGCGGTCGGCGAGCTGCCGGATCAGGTCTACGTCCAGGGGCTTCACGAAGCGCATGTTGACCAGCGTCGCGTCGTGCTTTTCCGCGATCGCAGCCAACGCGCCCAGCATGGTGCCGAACGCGAGAATTGCAAGCCCCGAACGGCCTTCGCGCACGATGAGCCCGCGACCGACGGGCAGCTCGCGCATCTCCTCCTCGATCTGCACTCCCGGTCCAGTACCGCGCGGGTAGCGCACGGCCGCCGGTCCCGGCAGGCGCGTTGCCGTGTAGAGCATCTGGCGACACTCGTTCTCGTCCGCCGGCGCCATGATGGTCATGTTGGGCACCGTGCGCAGGAACGACAGGTCGAACACGCCCTGGTGCGTCGCGCCGTCGCCGCCGACGAGGCCCGCCCTGTCCAGTGCAAACGTGATCGGGAGGTTCTGCAGCGCGACGTCGTGGATCACCTGGTCGTAGGCGCGCTGCAGGAACGACGAATAGATCGCGACCACGGGCCTGAGGCCCTCGCAGGCGAGGCCGGCGGCCAGCGTGACCGCGTGCTGCTCGGCGATGCCGACATCGAAGTAGCGCGACGGGAAGCGCCGCGAGTACTCGACCATCCCCGAGCCCTCGCGCATCGCCGGCGTGATCGCGACGATGCGTTCGTCCTTCGCCGCGATGTCGCACAGCCACTGGCCGAACACCTGCGTATAGCTCGGGCCCGATGCGCTCTCGCGGAAGATCAGGCCCTTGTCGGCGTCGAACGGGCCCGGGCCGTGCCACTTGATCGGATCCGCCTCGGCGGGCGCGTAGCCCTTGCCCTTGCGCGTGACCACATGCAGGAACTGCGGGCCGCGCATCAGGCGCAGGTTCTTCATCATGCGCACGAGGCCGACGACGTCGTGGCCGTCGACCGGGCCGATGTAGTTGAGGCCCATCTCCTCGAACATGGTGCCGGGCAGGATCATGCCCTTCATGTGCTCCTCGGAGCGGCGGGCGAGTTCCCACGCGGCGGGCATGCGCCTGAGGATGCGCTTGCCACCCTCCTTGATTCCGGCGTACAGGCGCCCGGAGAGCACCCGCGCGAAGTAGTTCGACAGCGCCCCGACGTTCTCCGAAATCGACATGTCGTTGTCGTTCAGCACGACGAGCAGGTCGACGTCGAGTGCGCCGGCGTGGTTGAGCGCCTCGAAGGCGAGGCCCGCGGTCATCGCGCCATCGCCGATCACCGCGACGTGGCGACGCGCGCCCGGACGTCCGCGGCCACCGGCGAGCTGGTCGGCGATCGCCATGCCGAGCGCCGCCGAGATCGAGGTGCTCGAGTGGCCGACGCCGAACGTGTCGTACTCGCTCTCCTCGCGCGCCGGAAACGGCGCGAGGCCGTCCTTCTGCTTGATCGTGTGCAGCCGGTCGCGCCGGCCGGTCAGCACCTTGTGCGGGTAGGCCTGGTGGCCGACGTCCCAGACGATGCGATCAAGCGGGGTGTCGTAGACGTAGTGCAGCGCCAGCGTCAGCTCGACCGTGCCGAGCCCGGCGGCGAAATGCCCGCCCATCTGGCTGACGGTGTCGATCAGGAACGTGCGCAGTTCGGCTGCCACCGCGGGCAGCTCCTGCTCAGGGAGCGCGCGCAGCTCCGCCGGCGAGGTGATGCGGTCGAGATACGGGTAGCGGGACGGTCCGGCCATCCCCCCAGTCTACCCGTTAAGCGGCCCCGGTCCGAGGTCGGGGATTCCTCAGGAGGACCGCTCGACGATGAATGCGCCGAGCCAGGCCAGCATCCCGGCCCGGGGGCCCAGCGGCCCGATCGCGGCCTGGGCTTCGGCGTACAGCGCCGCGGCGCGCTCGCGCGCCGCCGCCATGCCGGCGGCCGCGGGATAGGTGGGCTTGTGGCGGGCTTGGTCCGCGCCGACCGCCTTGCCGAGCAGCGTCGGATCACCCTCGACGTCCAGGATGTCGTCGACGATCTGGAACGCGAGGCCGAGGGCGGAGGCGAACCGCGTCAGCCCGGCGCGTGTCGCCGGTGCGATGTCCGGCGCGAGCGTCACCGCGAGGCCGACGCTGGCCTCGAGCAGCGCGCCGGTCTTGCGCCGGTGCATGACCTCGATCTCGGCCGGGCTCAGCACCCGGCCGACCGCGGCGAGGTCGATCGCCTGGCCGCCGGCCATGCCCCGCGTGCCGCTCGCGCCCGCCAGGAGACGGATGGTCGCGACGCGCTCCTCGGCACGCGCCGGTGCCTCGGCGAGGCTTTCGAAGGCGAGCACCTGCAGCGCATCGCCCGCCAGGATCGCGGTGGCCTCGTCGAATTGGCGGTGGCAGGTCGGCCGGCCGCGGCGCAGGTCATCGTCGTCCATCGCCGGCAGGTCGTCGTGGACCAGGGAATAGACGTGGATCATCTCGACGGCCGCCGCCGCCGCGTCGAGCGCGGCGGGATCGACGCCGAGGAATTCGCCTGTCGCGTAGACGAGCGCGGGGCGGATGCGCTTGCCGCCGCCGAGCGTGCAGTAGCGCATCGCCTCGTGCAGGCGACCCGGCAGCTCGCTGGCCGGTGGCAGGCGCGCCTCGAGCGCAGCCTCGACCCGCGCCCGGTAGGCCTCGAGCGTCGCGTGCCGGTCCGGGGCCGTCACGCGTCCTCGTCGAGGAACGGGGCCGCGGCATGGCTGCCGTCCGGCCGGGCCAGGAGGATCTCCACCTTCTGCTCGGCGGCCGTCAGGGCCTCCTGGCAGGCGCGCGTCAGCGCCACGCCGCGCTCGAACGTGGCGAGCGCCTCCTCGAGTGGCACGTCCCCCTGCTCGAGGCGGCCGACGACCGACTCGAGCTCGGCCATGGAGGCCTCGAAGTCGAATGCGGCGACCGGGGGGGAGGGGTCGGCGGCGGGGGTGCGGGGTGCGCGGGGCATGGTGGTTCCAGTGGGTCGCCGGGCAGAGTACCGGCGCCATGAACGGGGCGTCAAACGCCCGGTCCGCACCGTTGACGGGGGGATTCGGCGGCGCCTAGAGTGGCCGCCCACCACCGCGTGTGTCGTCGCCGCCGGGAGGATCCCGGCGGGCGCGAGCGCCGCCTTCACGGGAGAACGCCACGTGCATCTCAAGGGCAGCAGGACCGAGACGAACCTCAAGGACGCCTTCGCCGGCGAGTCGCAGGCCAACCGCCGCTACCTCTATTTCGCCAACAAGGCGGACATCGAGGGCTTCAACGACGTGTCGATGGTGTTCCGCTCGACCGCGGAGGGCGAGACCGGCCACGCGCATGGCCACCTCGACTACCTCGTCGAGGTCGGTGACCCGGCGACGGGCCTGCCGATCGGCTCCACCGCCGAGAACCTCAAGGCGGCGATCGCCGGCGAGACCCACGAGTACACCGACATGTACCCGGGCATGGCCAAGGTCGCGCGCGAGGAAGGATTCTCCGAGATCGCCGACTGGTTCGAGACGCTCGCGAAGGCCGAGCGCTCGCACGCCAACCGGTTCCAGAAGGCGCTCGACGGCCTGTAGCCGGCGCAGGCCCGGCCGCCCGGCCGGGCCGCCGCACCGGCCGGGATCACCATGAGCGATGCACCCGTCGCGGGCGCCCGGGAGGGTGGGCTTCAGGCGCCCACGCGCCACCCGCTCGCCTGGCGCACGCCCGAGTTCAACGACCCGGCCGCGCTCGAGCAGGAACTCGAGCGGGTGTTCGACCTGTGCCACGGCTGCCGGCGCTGCGCCAGCCTCTGCCAGTCGTTCCCGACGCTGTTCGACCTCGTCGACGACTCGTCGAGCGGGGAAGTCGACGGCGTCCCGAAGAAGGCCTACTGGCAGGTCGTCGACCAGTGCTACCTGTGCGACCTGTGCTACCGCACCAAGTGCCCGTACGTGCCGCCGCATCCGTGGAACCTCGACTTCCCGCGCCTGATGCTGCGCGCCAAGGCGGTGCGCCACCGCGCCGGCGGAACAGGCCTGCGGGAGCGGGTGCTGTCCGCCACCGACGCGGTCGGCCGGCTCGCGGGCATCCCGGTCGTCGCCGAGGCGGTCAACGCGTTCAACGCGAGTCGCGTCGGCCGCGCGATGCTCGGGCGCGTGCTCGGCGTCCATCCCGAGGCGCCCCTGCCGCGCTACCACCATCCCTCGTTCCGCAGCAGCGAGGCGCGGCGCGCGCACCTCGATCTCGTGCCGGTTCCGGCCGGCACCACGACCGGGCGCGTCGCGCTGTTCGCGACCTGCTACTGCAACCACAACGAGCCGGAGGTGGCCCGCGACCTCGTGCGCGTGTTCGAGCACAACGGACTGCCGGTCACGCTCGCGCCGCAGGAGCGCTGCTGCGGGATGCCCAAGCTCGAGATCGGTGACCTCGAGTCGGTCGCCGCGCTCAAGGCCGCGAACATCCCCGTGCTCGCCGCGCTCGTCGACGCGGGCCATGACCTCGTCGCCCCGGTGCCCTCGTGCGTGCTGATGTACAAGCAGGAACTGCCGCTGCTGTTCCCGGAAGATGCCGGCGTGCGGAAGGTCGCGGCGCGCATGTTCGACCCGTTCGAGTACCTGTGGCTGCGCCACAAGGCCGGGCTGCTGCGCACCGACTTCGCCCGGACGCTCGGCCGGGTCGCGTACCACGTGCCGTGCCACCTGCGCGTGCAGAACATCGGGCTCAAGACGCGCGACGTCCTCAAGCTCGTTCCGGACACGACGCTCGAGGTCATCGAGCGCTGCTCGGGCCACGATGGCACCTATGCGGTCAAGACGGAGTTCCGCGAGCACGCGCTCAGGATCGGCCAGCCGGTCGTCGCGCGCGTCGAGGCCGCGGCGGCCGACCACCACTCGAGCGATTGCCCGATGGCCGGGCGGCAGATCGCCGAGGGACTCGCCGACCGGCGCGCCTCGCGCCATCCGCTGACGCTACTGCGCATGGCCTACGGGCTCGACGATGGCTGAGGGACCGCTCGCGGCGGGGGACCTGATGGGCCTCGAGGCCTATGCCCGGGCACGGCCGGACTACCGTGCGCGGGTGCTCGCGCACAAGGCGCCGAGGCGGATCGCGATCGGGCCGCACGCGACGGCCTGCTTCGAGGACCGCCTGACGGTGCAATACCAGATCCAGGAGATGTTGCGCATCGAGCGGATCTTCGAGGCCGACGGCATCCGGGCCGAGCTCGACGCGTACAACCCCCTGATCCCGGACGGCGGCAACCTCAAGGCAACGCTGCTGATCGAGTATCCGGACCCCGCCACCCGGGCGGTGGCGCTCGCACGGCTGCGGGGCGTCGAGACGTGCTGCTGGATCGAGTGCGCCGGACGGCGCGTGGTGGCCATCGCCGACGAGGACCTCGAGCGCGCGAACGAGCAGAAGACCTCGGCGGTCCATTTCCTGCGCTTCGAGCTCGGCGCCGGGTCGCGCGCGGCATTCGCGGCGGGTCCGGTCCTGATCGGGATCGCGCATCCTGCCTATAATCACGCCGTGGCGCTCGCGCCGGCGTCGCTCGCGGCGCTGGCCGCCGATCTCGATCCCTGAGTGGCTCCGGCCACACCCGGGACGGGGCGGCAGCGCCGCCCCCCTGACCCCGTGAGTCATTTTCGAGTACCCTCGCGCCCGCGATGAACCAGTCCTACACCGCTTCCGACATCGAGGTCCTTTCGGGCCTGGACCCCGTGCGCCGCCGCCCGGGGATGTACACCGACACGTCCCGGCCGAACCACCTCGTGCACGAGGTCGTCGACAACAGCGTCGACGAGGCTCTGGCCGGCCACTGTCGCGAGATCAACGTCACCGTCTTCAAGGACGGCTCGGTCGAGGTCGTCGACGACGGCCGCGGCATGCCGGTCGACCTGCACCCGGTCGAGAAGATCCCGGGTGTCGAGCTGATCCTGACCCGCCTGCACGCGGGCGGAAAGTTCTCGGACAAGACCTACCAGCAGTCCGGCGGCCTGCACGGCGTCGGTGTCTCGGTCGTCAACGCCCTGTCCGCGCGACTCGAATGCCGCGTCAAGCGCGACGGCTGCGAGTACCTGATCGCGTTCAACGGCGGGCGCCTCGCCGAGAAGCTCAAGGTGATCGGCAAGGTCGGCGCCCGCAACACCGGCACGTCGGTGCGGTTCTGGCCCGATGCGAAGTACTTCGACTCCGACAAGGTGTCGGTGACGAAGCTGAAGCACGTGCTGCGCGCCAAGGCCGTGATGTGCGCCGGGCTCAAGGTCACGCTGCAGAACGAGGCGACCGGCGAGCGCGACGAATGGTTCTACACGGGCGGGCTGTCGAGCTACCTGCTCGAGCGCCTGGGCGGCGCCGCGATCGTCCCGGACGAGCCGTTCGCCGCCTCGATCAAGGGCGGCAACGAGGTCGCCGAGTGGGCATTCGCGTGGCTCAACGAGGACGGCGTCGAGTCCGTCGGCGAGAGCTACGTCAACCTGATCCCGACCACCGACGGCGGCACGCACGTCAACGGACTGCGCGCCGGCATCACGGATGCCGTGCGCGAGTTCTGCGAGTTCCGCAACATCGTCCCGCGTGGCGTGAAGCTCGCGCCCGAGGACGTCTGGGACCGGCTCAGCTACGTGCTGTCGGTGAAGATGCACGAGCCGCAGTTCGCCGGGCAGACGAAGGAGCGCCTCGCCTCGCGCGAGTCGGCCGCGTTCGTCTCCGGGCTCGTGAAGGATTCGTTCGGCATCTGGCTCGCGCAGCACCCCGAGGCCGGCGAGAAGATCGCCAACCTCGCCATCTCGAACGCACAGGCCCGGCTTCGGGCCGCGCAGAAGGTCGTCCGCAAGCGCGTCGTTTCCGGGCCCGCGCTGCCCGGCAAGCTCGCCGACTGCACCTCGCAGGAGCCGGCCCGCACCGAGCTCTTCCTGGTCGAGGGCGATTCGGCCGGCGGCAGCGCCAAGCAGGCGCGCGACCGCGACTTCCAGGCGGTGATGCCGCTGCGCGGCAAGATCCTCAACACCTGGGAGGTCGATGCCGCAGGCGTGCTCGCCTCGCAGGAAGTGCACGACATCTCGATCGCGATCGGGGTGGAGCCGGGCTCGCCGAAGCTATCCGACCTGCGCTACCACAAGATCTGCATCCTCGCGGACGCGGACTCGGACGGCGCGCACATCGCCACGCTCTTGTGCGCGCTGTTCCTGCGTCACTTCCGCCCGCTGGTGCTCGCCGGGCACGTGCACGTGGCGATGCCGCCGCTGTACCGCGTCGACGTGGGCAAGAACGTCTACTACGCGCTCGATGACGCCGAGCGTGCCGGCATCCTCGATCGCATCGCCGCCGACGGCACGCGCGGCAAGGTGTCCGTGACCCGCTTCAAGGGCCTCGGCGAGATGAACCCGCTGCAGCTGCGCGAGACGACGATGGCGCCGCAGACGCGCCGCCTGCTGCAGCTGACCGTGGACGCCGCCGACGAGACCGACCAGATGATGGACATGCTGCTCGCCAAGAAGCGGGCCTCCGACCGCCGTGACTGGCTCGAGTCCAAGGGCAACCTCGCCGAGGTGGTGCCATGAGCCCGGGCGACCTGAACTTCGACGGCGTCGAGCGCCAGCCGCTCAAGACGTTCACCGAGAAGGCGTACCTCGACTATTCGATGTACGTCATCCTCGACCGCGCCCTGCCGCAGCTGGCCGATGGCCTGAAGCCCGTGCAGCGGCGCATCGTCTACGCGATGAGCGAGCTCGGGCTGTCGGCCGGCTCCAAGCACAAGAAGAGCGCGCGCACGATCGGCGACGTGATCGGCAAGTTCCACCCGCACGGCGATTCGGCCGCGTACGAGGCCATGGTGCACATGGCCCAGGACTTCTCGTACCGCTATCCGCTGATCGACGGACAGGGCAACTTCGGCTCGACGGACGATCCGAAGTCGTTCGCGGCGATGCGCTACACCGAATCCCGACTGCGCCCGTACTCGGAGACGCTGCTCGCCGAGCTCGGCCAGGGTACGGTGGAGTGGACGCCGAACTTCGACGGCACCCTCGAGGAGCCGGCGCTGCTGCCCGCACGGCTGCCCAACGTGCTCCTGAATGGCGCGACCGGCATCGCGGTCGGCATGGCGACGGACATCCCGCCGCACAACCTGCGCGAGGTCGCCAACGCCTGCGTCAAGCTGCTCGACGAGCCGGACGCGACGCTCAAGGACCTGCTGAAGCTGATCCCGGGCCCGGACCTGCCGACCGGGGCCGAGATCGTCACGCCGAAGTCCGAGCTGCGCGCGATGTACGAGACCGGCACCGGTTCGTTCCGCGCGCGCGCGGTATACGAGGTCGGCGACGGCGAGGTGATCATCGTCGCGCTGCCTTACCAGGTGTCGGGCTCGAAGATCCAGGAGCAGGTCGCCGCGCAGATCCGCGCGAAGAAGCTGCCGATGGTGGAGAACGTCCGCGACGAGTCCGACCACGAGGATCCCACGCGGATCGTGCTCGAGCTCAGGTCCAACCGCGTCGATGCAGAGCAGGTGATGGCCCACCTGTTCGCGACGACCGATCTCGAGCGCACCTACCGCGTCAACGTCAACGTGATCACGCTCGCCGGCAAGCCGCAGGTCATGGGCCTCAGGGACCTGCTGACCGAGTGGCTCGCCTACCGCACCCGGACCGTGACGCGCCGCCTCGAATACCGGCTCGGCAAGGTCAACGCGCGCCTGCACATCCTCGATGGCCTGCTGATCGCCTACCTGAACCTCGACGAGGTGATCCGGATCGTCCGCACCGAGGACGAGCCGAAGGCCTTGCTGATGAAGCGCTTCAGCCTGTCGAACGAGCAGGCCGAGGCGATCCTCGAGACCAAGCTGCGCCACCTCGCGCGCCTCGAGGAGATGAAGATCCGCGGCGAGCAGGCGGAACTCGCCGCCGAGCGCGACGGCATCGAGTCGACCCTGAAGAGCCCGGCGAAGCTCAAGAAGCTGATCCGCGACGAACTGGTGGCCGACGCCGAGAAGTACGGCGACAAGCGCCGCACGAAGATCGTCGAGCGCGAGGCCGCCAAGGCCATCGACGAGACCGAGCTCGTGGTCGCCGAGCCGGTGACGGTCGTGCTGTCGACGGCGGGTTTCGTGCGCCAGGCGAAGGGCCATGAGATCGACCCGAAGTCGCTGTCCTACAAGACCGGCGACGGGTTCCAGTCGGCGGCGCGCGGCAAGAGCACGCAGCAGGCCGTGTTCCTCGATTCCACCGGGCGCACCTACAGCGTGCTGGCGCACACGCTGCCCTCGGCGCGCGGTCAGGGCGAGCCGATGTCCGGCCGGGTCGATCCGCCGGACGGCGCCTCGTTCCCGAGCGTGATCATCGGCGAACCGGGCGACAAGTGGCTGCTGGCGAGCGACGCCGGCTACGGCTTCATCGTCAAGCTCGAGGAGCTGTACGCGCGCAACCGCGCCGGCAAGGCGGTGCTGGCCGTCCCGGAGGGCGCGAAGGCGATCGCGGCCGCCGCCGTGCCCGCCCATCCGAAGGCGCTGGTCGCGGTCGCCGCGACGCTCGACGGCCAGGACGGGCGCCTGCTCGTGTTCCCGGTCGCCGAGGTGCCGGAGATGGCGCGCGGCAAGGGCAACAAGCTGTTCAACGTGCATGCGCCGAAGGGCGACTTCTTCGGCGAGGTGATGGTGTCTGCGGCCGTCGTCGCGCCCGGTGGCCGGCTGCGCGTGGTCTGCGGCGAGCGTGCGATGACGTTGTCCTACGCCGAGCTCGACAGCTACCGGGGCGAGCGTGCCCAGCGCGGCGCCATGCTGCCGAAGACCTACCGGCGCGTGACCATGATTGAGGCCGAATCAGCCGACGCTTGAAAAAAATGACGCCCCAAAACGGTGCGATCGTGCCAAGGTCGCGCCGCAGCATGGTGTAAATGCCCTTCAAAAGGGTATCTTCCTGCGCTCCCCGGGATGGAGTGGAAGATCAGGTGAACGCAGCGAATGGTGATCTGAACGGCGGTGCGGGGCGATCCTTGCACGCGGGCAACGTGCGCGACGTCCTCCTCGACCACCTAGTCCGGGGCCTGGGCCGGGATCCGGAGCGGGCGCGTCCGCGCGACGTCTACGAGGCGCTCGCCAACGCGGTTCGCGAGGAACTGTCGGCTCGCTGGGTCGCGACGCAGCGGCGCGTCGCCCGCGCCCAGGTCAAGCGCGTCTGCTACCTGTCGGTGGAGTTCCTGCCCGGGCGCGCGCTGATCAACGCCCTGACCAGCCTCGATGGCGACCTGCTCGAGGCCACCCGCGCCGCGGTCACCGACCTCGGCTTCGACCTCGACACCATCGCCGCCGAGGAGCACGACCCCGGACTTGGCAACGGCGGCCTCGGCCGGCTCGCCGCCTGCTTCCTCGACTCGCTGGCGACCCTGCAGTACCCGGCCATCGGCTACGGGATCCGCTACGACTACGGCATCTTCACGCAGGTCATCGATGCGGACGGCTCGCAGCGCGAGATCGCCAGCAGCTGGCTGCGGCTGCGGGACCCGTGGGAGCTCACCCGGCCGCAGGCGCGCTACGAGATCCACTTCGGCGGCCGCAGCGTCGCCGAGACCGATGCGGCGGGCCGCGTGCGTCACCGCTGGGTCGACACGCGCCGCCTGTACGCGGTCGGCTTCGACAACCTCGTGCCGGGCAACCGCAGCCCGACGGTCAATCACCTGCGCCTGTGGTCGGGCCGCGCCGTCGTGCCGTTCAACGTCGCCGAGTTCAACGCCGGCAACTACCCGGGTGCGGTGGCCGAGCAGATCCAGGCCAAGAACCTGACGCGCGTGCTGTACCCGGACGACTCGACGCCGCAGGGCAAGGAACTGCGCTTCTGCCAGCAGTACTTCTTCGTCAGTGCGAGCCTGCAGGACCTGCTCGCGACGCTGCTCGCCGAGGGCCGTTCGCTCGACGACCTGCCGGAAGCCGTCGCGATCCAGCTGAACGACACGCACCCGACGATGGCGATCGCCGAGATCATGCGGCTGCTCATGGACGTCTACGACATGGAGTGGGAGCGGGCGATCGGCATCACGCGGCGCGTGTTCGGCTACACCAACCACACGCTGCTGCCCGAGGCGCTCGAGACCTGGCCGGTCGCGTTCTTCGAGCGGCTGCTGCCGCGCCACCTCGCGATCATCTACCAGATCAATCGCGGCTTCCTCGACGAGGTCAGCGCCCACTATCCGGGCGACATCGAGCGTCGCCGGCGCATGTCGATCATCGATGAGGATCAGGGTCGCCGCGTGCGCATGGCGCACCTCGCGGTGGTCGCCAGCCGCCGCGTCAACGGCGTCGCCAAGCTGCATTCGAAGCTGATGCGCGAGACGATCTTCCGGGATTTCGCCGAACTCTGGCCGGATCGCTTCACCAACGTCACCAACGGCATCACCGTGCGGCGCTGGCTCAAGCAGTCGAACCCCGGGCTGTCGACGCTGCTGACCGAGCGGCTCGGCCATGCCTGGGAGAACGACCTCGAGGAGCTCGAGCGCCTGCGCGACGCGGCCGACGATCCCGACTTCCGGGCGCGGTTCCGCGCCATCAAGCTCGCCAACAAGCAGCGCCTGGTCGCGGCGATCCGCGGGCGCACCGGCATCGACGTCGACGAGGGCTCGCTGTTCGACGTGCAGGTCAAGCGCATCCACGAGTACAAGCGCCAGCTGCTGAACCTGCTGCATGTCGTGACGCGCTACAACCGCATCCGTCGCAATCCGTCCGCGCCCGTGGTGCCGCGCACCGTGATCTTCGCCGGCAAGGCCGCGCCCGGCTACCACATGGCGAAGGCCATCATCCGGCTGATCAACAACGTCGCGCGGGTGGTCAACAGCGATCCGGTCATCGGCGGCCGGCTGAAGGTCGTCTTCATGCCCGACTACGACGTCTCGCTCGCCCAGAAGATCATGCCGGCGGCCGACCTGTCCGAGCAGATCTCCACGGCCGGCATGGAGGCATCGGGCACGGGCAACATGAAGCTCGCGCTGAATGGCGCGCTGACGATCGGCACGCTCGACGGCGCGAACATCGAGATCCGCGACCACGTCGGCGGCGAGCATGTGTTCATCTTCGGCATGACCGCGCAGCAGGTGGCGGAGCTGCGCGGGCGCGGCTACGTGCCGGCCGATCTCGTCCGCGGCGACCCGGAGCTCGCCGAGACGCTGGCGATGATCGACAAGGGCTACTTCACGCCGGGCAACGTCGCCGATTCGAAGTCGATCGTCGACCGGCTGACGAGCGACGGCGAGCCGTTCTACGTGCTCGCCGACTACCGTGCCTACCTCGAGGCGCAGGATCGCGTCGACGCCCTCTACCTGGCCGCCGACTCGTGGAGTCGCTCGGCGGTGGTGAACTGCGTCAACATGGGGTTCTTCTCGAGCGACCGCAGCATCCGCGAGTACGCCGAGCGCATCTGGAACATCCGTCCGGTGATCTGATGTCCCGCCCGCGCACCCCGAAGGCCAAGTCCGCTCCGCCTGACTACGCACTGACAGGCGCGGAGATCGAGGCGCTCGTATCGGCGAGCCACCGCGAGCCCCGATCGCTGCTCGGCTACCACGAGCGGGCGCGCGACGGCGAGCAGCCGCTGTGCTTCGTGCGCGTGCTCGAGCCGGACGCGACCGAGGTTGCGCTGTACTGGGAGGACGAGCCGGAGTCGGCGGCGCGACCGCTGGCGGCGGTGCACGCGGCGGGTCTGTTCGAGGGACGCGTCGCCTACCGACGGCCGCTGGTGCCGTACCGGCTGCGGGTGCGCTATGCCGACGGCAACACCCGGACGAAGCCGGACCCGTATTATTTCGCGCCCCAGCTCAGCGACCTCGACCTGCACCTGTTCGGCGAGGGGACGCATCACCGCATCTGGGCGAAGCTGGGCGCCCACCCGACGGTCCTCGAAGGCGTTGCCGGGACCCATTTCGCGGTGTGGGCGCCGAATGCCGCGCGGGTCAGCGTCGTCGGTCCGTTCAACCTGTGGGACGGCCGCCGGCACACGATGCAGGCACGCGGCGGGAGCGGCATCTGGGAACTGTTCGTGCCGGAGGTCGGTGCCGGCACGGCCTACAAGTACGAGATCCGCACGGCGGCCGGTGGCACGCGCCTGAAGTGCGATCCGTACGGATCGGCGATGGAACTCAGGCCCGGCAACTGCTCGCTGGTCACGGACTTGTCGGGCTACGAGTGGACCGACGCCGACTGGCTGGCGGCGCGCGCCCGCGTGCATCCGCACCGCCAGGCGATCAGCGTGTACGAGGTCCACCTCGGGTCCTGGCGCCAGGTCCCGGGGCGCGAGCCGCCATTCATGAGCTGGCACGAGGCGGTCGAGCAGCTGATTCCCTACGTGCTCGACATGGGCTACACCCACATCGAGCTGATGGGCGTCGCCGAACACCCCTTCGACGGCTCCTGGGGCTACCAGGTCGGCGGCTACTACGCGCCCACCGCCCGCTTCGGCTCGCCCAAGGATTTCATGACCTTCGTGGACCGCTGCCATGCGGCCGGCATCGGCGTGCTGATGGACTGGGTGCCGGCGCACTTTCCGAAGGACGCGCATGGCCTCGTCGAGTTCGACGGCACGGCGCTCTACGAGCACGCCGACCCGCGCCAGGGCGAGCACATGGACTGGGGCACGAAGATCTTCAACTTCGGCCGGCACGAGGTCCGCAACTTCCTGGTCGCGAACGCGTTGTACTGGCTCAACGAGTTCCACCTCGACGGCATCCGCGTCGATGCGGTCGCCTCTATGCTGTATCTCGACTACAGCCGCTCGGAGGGCCAGTGGGTGCCGAACCGGTATGGGGGGCGGGAGAACCTCGATGCGATCGAGTTCCTCCGGCACCTGAACTGGGCGGTGCAGGAGTACGCACCCGGCGCGATGACCATCGCGGAGGAATCGACCGCGTTCCCCGGGGTGACCACGCCCACGCACCTCGGCGGCCTCGGCTTCACGTTCAAGTGGAACATGGGCTGGATGAACGATTCGTTGCGCTACTTCGAGCTCGATCCGATCTACCGCAGCCACGAGCATCACCTCGTGACGTTCTCGTTCGTCTACGCCTGGAGCGAGAAGTTCATGCTGCCGATCTCGCATGACGAGGTCGTGCACGGCAAGCACTCGCTGCTCGGCAAGATGCCCGGTGACGAGTGGCAGAAGCGCGCCAACTACCGCCTGTTCATGTCGTTCATGACCGTGCATCCCGGCAAGAAGCTGATGTTCATGGGCCAGGAGTTCGGCCAGTGGCATGAATGGCGGCATGCGGAGGGCCTCGACTGGGCGCTGCTCGGCCACGCTAACCACCGTGGGCTCAGGGATCTGAATCGTGACCTGACGCGGCTCTATCGCGAGTCGCCCCAGCTGCACGGCTCCGACGCCGACGGCGACGGCTTCGCGTGGATCGACCTGCATAACGCCACCGACAGCGTGTTCGCGTTCGAGCGCAGGGCGACGCGTGGCGATGCGGGTGCGCCACTCATCTGCGTGTGCAACGCGACACCGGTGCCACGCGAGGACTACTGGGTCGGCGTCGACGAGCCGGGGCGTTACGTGAAGGTGCTCGACTCGGACGAGCCGCGCTACGGCGGCGCAGGCGCCTGTGAAGGCGTGGAGTTCACGGCGGTCGACGGCGGCGCGCAGGGGCGTCGCTACGCGCTGCGCCTGACGCTGCCGCCGCTCGGCGCGCTGGTCCTGCGGCGCGCCTGATGCCCGAGGCGGCCGCGTCCGTGGTGCTGGCCGGCGCGATCGAGTCCGGCGCGCCGTCGCCGCTCGGCGCGACGCCGAACGGACGCGGTGTCAATTTCGCCGTGCACGCGGGACCGGCCGAGGCAGTCAAGTTGTGCCTGTTCGACGCCGCCACCGGGGCCGCCGCCGGTACCGTGTGGCTGCCCTCCCGCACGGGTGACGTGTGGCACGGCTTCCTGCCGGAGCCTTGCGCCGGCGTCGGCACGCTCTACGCCTACCGCGTGCACGGGCCCTACGCACCCGAGCGGGGCGAGCGCTGCAACCCCGCGAAGCTGCTGATCGATCCCTGCGCGCGCTCGATCACGGGCGAGCCGCGCCACGGCGCGGCTCTGTTCGACCTGGGCGAGGCGTTCGGTCTCGACAGTGCCGCGGCGATGCCGCGCTGCCGTGTCGTCGACCACGACTACGACTGGGACGGCGACCGCTCGCCCGGCACCCCGTGGCGCGACACGGTGATCTACGAACTGCACGTGAAGGGATTCACCGCACGGCATCCGGGCGTGCCGGAGGCCCTGCGCGGCACGTATCTCGGCCTCGCGCACCCGGCCGCGATTGACTGGCTGAAGCGGCTTGGCATCACCGCCGTGGAGCTGCTGCCGTGCCAGGCGTTTGCGACCGAGGGCTTCCTGCGCGACCGCGGCCTCGTGAACTACTGGGGCTACAACCCGATCGCCTGGTCGGCGCCGGCGACCCAGTACGCCATCGCGGATCCGGTGGCCGAGTTCCGCCAGATGGTGCGTGCCCTGCACTCGGCCGGGATCGAGGTCATCCTCGACGTCGTCTTCAACCACACGGGCGAGGGCAACGGCGAGGGTCCGACGCTGTCGCTGAAGGGCTTCGACAACGCCGCCTACTACCGCCTGGCAGACGCGAATCCGGCGACCTACGTCAACGACACAGGCTGCGGCAACACGATCAACTGCGAGCATCCCGCCACGGTCGCACTGATCCTCGATTCGCTGCGCTGGTGGGTCGAGGCGATGCACGTGGACGGCTTCCGCTTCGACCTGGCGCCGGTGCTCGGACGAACTCGCACCGGCTTCGACCGGCAGGCGGCGATTTTCACGCAGTTGCGCGCCGATCCGATCCTCGCCTACGTCAAGCTGATCGCGGAGCCGTGGGACATCGGCCCCGGCGGTTACCAGCTCGGCGGCTTCCCGGCCGGTTGGGCGGAGTGGAACGATCGCTATCGCGACACGGTGCGCTCGTTCTGGCGGGGCGACCCGCACGGTCTCGGCGCGCTCGCCGAGCGCCTCGCCGGTTCCAGCGACCTGTTCCGCCACCATGCCCGCCGCCCCACCGCGAGCGTGAACTTCGTTACTTCGCACGACGGCTTCACACTCGCCGACCTCGTCGCCTACAACGGCAAACACAACGAGGCAAACCTCGAGAACAACGCCGACGGCCACTCCGACAACCTCAGCTGGAACTGCGGCGTCGAGGGGCCCGCCACCGACGAGGCCGTGCTCGAATTGCGCGCGCGCCAGGTTCGCAACCTGCTGGCGACGCTGCTGCTCTCGCAGGGCGTGCCGATGCTGCAGGCCGGCGACGAATTCGGCCGCACCCAGGGGGGCAACAACAACGCCTACTGCCAGGACAACGCGATCGGCTGGCTCGACTGGTCGCTCGCAGAGCGGCACGCATCGCTGGTCGCCTACGTTCGTGCGCTGCTGGTGCTGCGCCGCCGCCGCCCGGAGCTGCGCCGGGAAACCTTCCTGAAGGGCGTCCGGCGTCCGGGCCGCGGCCACGATGTCAGCTGGCTGCATCCCGCCGGTCGCGAGATGAGCGAGGCCGACTGGAACGATCCGCGAGGCAGGGCACTCGGCGTGCTGCTCGACGGCGCCGAGGGACGCGGACCGGAGCTGCTGCTGCTGTTCAACGCGGGTGGCGAGGCGGTGGAGTTCTCGCTGCCGGCGGTGCTGGCGCCCGCGCTGTGGAACGTCGTCGCCGACAGCGCGGCGGACGATCGGGGCCCGCCGATCACGCTCGCGACGCCGCGTCGTGTCCCCGGCCACGGCGCACTCGTGCTCGAGCGCCTCGACCCGCTCAGCGCCGCAGCAGGAAGCTGAGCGGCACGTCCAGCCGCGACCGCCACGCCGCCTCGTTGTGGCCGGCGCCCGCGTACGTCCTCGAGTCGAGGTCGATTCCGCTGCGGTAGCCGAGCGTGCCGAGCAGCGCATCGACGCGTCGCTGGAACGGCGCGTAGAGGCGGTCCAGCCCCTCGGTTCCATGGTCGAAGTAGAAGCGGTGGTGGCCGGCACCAGGCAGGTTCGCCGGCAGCCAGTCGATGAAGGGCGCGGCGCAGGCCGCGATGTCCGCGGCAGGACCCTGCAGGATGTCCGCGCGCACGGTGAGCGGCCAGTGCGTCGACAGGCAACCGGCGGCGCCGAACACCTCCGGGTGCCGGCACAGCGCGTACAGCGAGATCAGGCCGCCCATGCTCGAGCCCATGATGAACGTCTCGGCGCGCTGTGCCCGGGTGCGGTAGTGCGCGTCGATGTAAGGCTTCAGTTCCTCGATGAGGAAACGGACGTAGCCGTCCGACACCGGCACGCCGCCGCCGGTCTCCTCGACGCGTGCCCGCAGGACGTCGGGGAGTGGCGCGACCGCCACGGCCGGCGCGTAGTCGCGCCAACGACCGGCGCCTGTGTTGTCGATGCCGACGACGATGGTCGGGCGCACGCGGTTGCCCGCGATCAGTGCGGCAAGGTGACCGTCCACGGCCCACGGCCCACGGCCCGTGGCCCATGCCGCTGGCCGGGTCGAACAGGTTCTGGCCGTCGTGCATGTACAGCACCGCGTGCGGCTCTACGCCGTCGTAGCCGGGCGGCAGCCAGACGACGACGTCGCGCGCGGCGACGTGTCGGGAGGCGAATTCCGGGTGACGGTCGAACCGTCCGGGAGCGGCCGTCGCGTCCGCCGCATGAGCCGTGCCCAATGCGGCGCCGGTCGCGGCCGCACCGAGACCGGCGACGACCTGCCGACGTGTCGCAAGCATGGGTTGGCGATCTTTCAAGGCGCGGTTCCCGGCGCAAGCTCGAGAATCGTCGCCGAGCGCGGCGGCAGCGTCAGCGCGCCACCGAGCGCGCGCGTCGCACCGCTGATCACGTCGCGCCCCGACGTCGCGCCGCCGAGGCTCGCGGCGAAGCGCCGCAGGTCGAGTGGTGTCTCCTTGGCGTTGCGGTTCAGGGCGACGAGCACGCGCTCGGAGCCCGCAACGCGAAAGTACACATAGACGTCACCCTCCGGCGCGTAATGCGTCAGCGCGCCCTCGCGCACGGCGCGCGAACTGGCGCGCCAGGTCAGCAACGTGCGCAGGAAGGACTGCGCCGCCGCGACGCGCGGCGTAAGTCCGTGGCCGCTGAAGCCGTCGATCGTGTCGCCGATCCAGCCGCCCGGGAAGTCGCGGCGACGGTCGCCGTCGTCGCCGATACGATCATTCGCCATCAGCAGCTCGTCGCCATAGAGGATCTGCGGGATGCCGCGCGTCGTCGCCAGGAACGCCATTGCCATGCGCCACAGGCCGTCGTCGCGCTTGAGCACGGTGTAGAGCCGGTCGGTGTCGTGGTTGTCCGCGAGCACCATCAGGCGATCCGGGCGCGTGTACTGGAAATCGTCCGCCAGCACCTCGTACAGCTCGTGCAGCGCGTTGTGGTTGGACGCGGGCGAGCCGAGCGCGTCGAGCAGCCCCTTGCGTACCATGAAGTCCATCAGGCTCGGCAGGTGCGAATTGAAGCCGTCCTGGTTCGTGTGCCCGTCCTGCCAGTAGGCCAGCACCGCCGGATCCTCGGTGAACTCTTCGCCGACGATGTTGAGGCGCGGGTACTCGGCGCGCACACGCTGCATGAACGAGGCGATGTAGCGCTTGTCGGAATACGGCACCGTATCGATGCGCAATCCGGAGAGGTCGCCGTACTCGACCCACCAGATCGCGTTCTGCGCGAGATAGTTGCCGAGCGGCGGATACATCGGTGGCGTCAATGTCACCAAGCGCAACAAGGACAAGCAGGACCATGAAGGCGGCTGGAACTTCCAGACTGGCCTCGGCCCCTCGGCGCTGGTCGATCCGAAGTACCTGCTGTCGCCGACGAATCTCAGCTACGGCGGGGTCGGCAACGCGCTCGCGTGGGACGTGCCCGCGGTGCTCGGCGCGTACTTCCAGCCCTGGGCGCCGCTCAGCATCGCCGGCAATGGTTGGCTCGCCGGCAAGAACTGGGGCGTCGACGAGACGGTCACGACCGCCTCGCTGCGTGGCAACCTGAACCATGAGCTGAGCTCTTCGGTCACCCTGAAGGGCAACGTCGGCCTGCAGTTCGTCCACACGCAGCAGTCGTCGTACTCGTGGGAGAACCTCCAGAACGTGGCGAATGGCGTGCTGCCGTTCAGCCAGGGTACGTCGTACAACGACGTCCTGCCGCAGCTCAACCTGGCGTTCCTGCTGCCGAACCAGAACACGATCCGGTTCGCCATCGCACGCGAGATGGCGCGTCCGCGCCTCGATCAGCTGAAGGCCTCGATCGACCAGGGCATCGGTACGGGCGCGGGCAACCTGCCGGGTGGCAGCGCCGGCAACCCGCTGCTGAAGCCGTGGCGCGCGGATGCGGTCGACCTGTCGTGGGAGAAGTACTTCTCGAACAAGGGCTACGTCTCGGCGGCGGTCTTCTACAAGAAGCTGAATACCTACATCTACAACGCCAGCGACGGTAACCATGACTTCTCGGTGATGGTTGGGCAGCTGCAGTCGAGCGGCTACTTCCCGTCGGGCGTGAACCCGCTGACCATCGGCACGCTGAACACGCCGGAGAACGGCCAGGGCGGCAACTTGCGAGGCGTGGAGCTGAGCGCGTCGCTGCCGGGTGACCTGCTGAGCGAGGTCACGCGTGACTTCGGCCTGCAGGTCAGCCTCGCGCTGACGGACAGCAGCATCACGGTCTATGATCCGCCGAGCGGAAGCAACTCGACGATCCCGACCAACGGCCTCGGCAACATCCCGCTGCCGGGTCTTTCGAAGACGGTCTGGAATGCGACGTTCTTCTACGAGCACGCCGGCTTCTCGGCGCGTGTCTCGACGCGCGCACGCTCGAACTACATCGGTGAGATCACGAACTTCTCGAACGACCGCACGTTCCAGTACGTGAAGGGCAACCAGATCACCGACTTCCAGACCAGCTACGAGTGGCAGGAAGGCAAGCTGAAGGGCCTGTCGGCGCTGTTCCAGATCAACAACCTGACCAACGAGCCGTACGTCTCGTACCAGGGGATCGAGTCGCGGATGATGGACTACCAGACCTATGGCAAGCAGTTCTTCCTCGGACTGAACTACAAGCTGTAATCGGATACTGACATCGCCGATCGTGCGTCCGGATCGACGGACGCATTGGCCCCCGCCGGGCAGCCGGCGGGGGCTTTTCATTTGGGGCCGTGAGATGCACGTCCCCGTGCGATAGGATTCCGGGCAGGGGGGCACATGTCCACGACCGAAATCTTCCTGATCGCGATGGTGCTGATCTTCGCGATCCCGTACCTGGTGTGGCGGGTCGGCCGCACCGAGTACTACGCGCCGCTCGTGGTCGTGCAGATCCTGCTCGGCATCCTGCTCGGGCCGGGCATCCTAGGCGCCGTATTCCCCGGCTACTACGCCTTTGTTTTCAACCCGACCGTCGTGCAGTCCCTGAATGGGCTCGCGTGGTGGGCGGTCATGCTGTTCGTCTGGATCGCGGGCATCGAACTCGACCTCACCGGCGTCTGGAAGAACCGGCGCGAGACCGGCATCACCGCCGGGCTCGCGCTCGGCACGCCGCTCGCGCTCGGCGCCGCCGCGGCGGCCGTGATCGTGCGCTTCGACGGCTGGCGGGGTGCGGGCGCGGAGTCCTGGCAGTTCACGCTCGGCGTCGGCATGGCCTGCGCGGTCACGGCGCTGCCGATCCTGATCCTGTTCATGGAGAAGCTCGGCATCCTGCGCCGCCCGATCGGGCAGCGGATCCTGCGCTACGCGAGCCTCGATGACGTCGCGATCTGGGGCGTGCTCGCCCTGATCCTGCTCGACTTCAATCGCCTCGGTCGCCAGGGCCTGTTCCTCGCCGGCCTCGCTGTCGCCGCGTTCCTCGTCAGGCGCCTGATGCAGTGGCTGCCGGAGCCGGACCGCTGGTACGTCGGCCTCATCTGGCTCGCGGCCTGCGCGTTCGGGGCGGATTGGTCGGGGCTGCATTTCATGGTGGGGGCGTTCCTCGCCGGGGCGCTGATCGACCGCGACTGGTTCGACCAGGCGCGCATGGACCTGCTGCGCCACAACGTGCTGCTCGTGCTGATGCCGGTGTTCTTCCTGAGCACGGGACTGCGCACCCACTGGACCGTCGGCGGCGCGAGCGTGTTCCTGGTGGCGGGGGTGCTGCTCGCCGCCTCGGTCGCGGGCAAGCTCCTCGGCCTGCGAGTCGCCGGGCGCCTGCTCGGCTGGCGCCCGGGCGAGGCCTCGCTGATCGGCTGGCTGCTGCAGACCAAGGCCCTGATCATGATCATCTTCGTCAACATCCTGCTCGACAAGGGCGTGATCACGAGCGACATGTTCACGGCGCTGCTGCTGATGGCCGTGGGCAGCACGATGCTCTCGGTGCCGGTCGCGACACCGAAGCTGCGCGCGCTCGGCGAGATGCCGCCCGCGGCGAGTTGAGCGTCGGCGACCCCGGACCGGAGGGATGCCCCCATGAAGAGACTGTTCCCGCTGCTGTGCTGCGTCGTCGTCGCGCTCGGCTCGTCCGGCGCCCTCGGCGCGGCGGAGACCCCGGCGCCGCAGCCCACCGAGATCCACCACGTGCCCTGGTCGCGCAACGCCGTGATCTACGAGGTGAATCTCCGCCAGTACACCCCTGAGGGCACGCTGCTGGCGTTCGAGAAGCACCTGCCGGAGCTCAAGGCGATGGGGGTCGACATCCTGTGGCTGATGCCGCTGCATCCGATCGGCATCCAGGACCGAAAGGGCGTGCTCGGCAGCTACTACGCGGTGCGCGACTACGAGGCCGTGAACCCGGAGTTCGGCACGCTCGACGACGTGAAGGCCGTCGTCGCGCACGCGCATGCGCTCGGCATGAAGGTGATCATCGACTGGGTCGCGAACCACACGGCGATGGACCACCCGTGGATCCTGACGCACCCGGAGTGGTACCAGAAGGACAAGCAGGGCGAGATCAGCTCCTACCGGTACGACAACGGCACCTCGATCGAGGAGTGGTCGGACGTCGCCGGGCTCGACTACCGCGCGCCAGGACTTCGCGCCGCGATGATCTCGGCGATGAAGTTCTGGGTCCGCGAGGCCGACATCGACGGCTTCCGCTGCGACGTCGCGATGCGCGTGCCGACCTCGTTCTGGGAGGAGGCGCGGGCGGCGCTCGATCGGCTGAAGCCGGTCTTCATGCTCGCCGAGGCCGAGAAGCCAGAGCTCGAGGTGCGGGCCTTCGACATGGGCTATACGTGGGAGCTGCACAAGGTGCTGGTCGCGATCGCCGCCGGCAAGGCCGGGCGCGAGGACCTCGTGCGCCGCCTCGAGGCGGACCGGGCCGCGTTCCCGGTCGACAGCTACCCGATGCTGTACACGAGCAACCACGACCACAACTCGTGGGAGGGCTCCGACGCCGAGTTGTACGGTCCCGCGCACGATGCGTTCACCGTGCTGTCGTTCACGCTGCCCGGCATGCCGCTGGTGTACAGCGGCCAGGAGATGCGCAACACCCACCGGATCAAATTCTTCAAGCGCGATCCGATCGACTGGAAGGCGCTCGACCGCGTTCCGCTCTACACGCGCCTCGCAGCGTTGAAGCACGCCCACCCGGCGCTTGCGGCCGGGACGGCCGGCGGGTCGTTCGAGGTGCTCGCGGTCGACGACTCCAAGGTATTCGCGTTCCGACGGGTGAAGGGGCGGGATGGCGTGACCGTGGCCGTCAACCTGTCGGGGGAGGCACGGACGGTGGGACTCGGCGGTGCCAAACCGAAGGCGCTCGGGGCCTGGGGCTTCTGGATCGACGCGCCCTGAGCAATGGCCCGTTGACCAGATGAGCCGTTCTCGGTCTTGATTCATCATCGAAGCGCAAGGGCTTCGACCGCGCGTGTCCGGGCTGCAGACAGCACGCTGGTCGATCGAACGTTCGCGACCTCGGCGTGGGTGCAAGTGGCTGCCTGACTGTGCTCACTCGTCCGGCAGGGTCGTGGGCCACTTCACTTGGGCGGTGCGCAGGTCGAGATTGCGACAGAGATGGGACTGGTCTGCCGGACCACGCTCTAGGGCAGCGAGGTGATGGTCACGCGCCTGCGACTCGCGCTTCATCGCCCAGAACTCCTCGGCCGAGATCGTCCCAGGATCGGCGCTTGCATCGCGTACCGCGAACGGCAGCCGGCGCTGCGCGACCACCTGCGTCAGAAACAGGCGGATCGCGTCGCTGACCTCGAGGCCGCAGGCCGACAGGACGGCGACCGCGTCGGCTTTCAGCTTGGCGTCGATTCGGGCGCGGATGACGGCATCTTTCATGGCTACATTGTAGCCACAATGTAGCCACGGTCAAGCGCAATGCCGGGCTAGGGGCGAGTCGCTCGCTCCAACCGGTCGAGGCCAACCAGCGCGTCGGCGGGACTGGCGCCGCACATCTCGAGGCTCGGCCGCAGTTGCGAGCAGACCGCGGGACGCTCCGGCTGCCCGAAGATCGCGCACGACTCGTCGTCCCTGAGCTGCACGCAGCGCACGCCCGCCGGCTTGCCGTCGGGCATGCCCGGGATGGGACTCGAGATGGACGGGGCGATGCAGCAGGCGCCGCAGCCCGGACGGCACTGCACGCGCGCCTCAGCCGAGGACGACGTCCTCGGGCTTGTGGATGAAGTAGCCCTGCACGAACTCGATGCCCAGCTGCCACAGCACCGCCATCGTGTTCGCATCCTCGACGCGCTCGGCGACCGTCTGCGCGCCGACCGCCTTGGCGAGCATGATCAGGTGCTTGACGCGCGTCTGCAGCGCCGGGTTGCCGGCGAGTCCCTGCATCAGGGAGCCCTCGACCTTGACGAAGTCCGGGCGCACGCGCTCCACCATCATGCGCGGGTCGACCCCGGCACCGAAGTGCTCGATCGCGAACTTGAAGCCGTGCTTGCCGAGCTGCTCGCGCAGCGTCTGCGTCTGCAGCAGGTACTGGTCCGCGACCTCCTGCGTCACCTGGAAGCACAGGCGCGCCGGCTCGAACTTGTTGGCGCGCATCTGGTTGGAGAGCCACTGCGGCAGCGTCGGGTCGTTGACCGTGTCCTTCGACAGGCGCACGAAGATGGCGCCGGGCTTGCGCGCGGCGCAGAAGCTCATGGCCGCGCCGACCACCCAGCGGTCGATGTTCTTCATCAGGTCGTTGCGCTCGGCCGCCGGGATGAACTCCGACGGCAGGACTTCCTTGCCCGACTCGTCGAGCATGCGCACGAGCACGTCGAACATGCCCCTGTCCTCGCCCACGAGGCTCGCGATCGGCTGCTGCACGAGCCGGAAGCGGTTCTCCATCAGCGCGGTCTTGATGTGGTGCACCCACACCTTGTCGTTGGCCTCGACGCGCGCGCCGGCATCGGCGTGCTCGACGAGCTGCGACTGGTTGCCGCCCTCGCGCGCGGCGAGCGCGAGCGCCTCGAGCGCCTCGCGGGTCGGCAGCGACGGGTCGTGCTGGCCGGACGGCACCGGCGCGAGGCCGATGCTCGCGCTGCCGGACAGCGTGCGGGTGCCGACCTTGTAGATCTGCGCGCCGATCTTCGCGACCAGGTTCTCGGCCCAGGCCTCGGCATCGCGCGCGTTGCCACGGGCGATCAGGGCGAGGAACGAGGAGCCGGTGAAGCGGCCGGTGAGGTCCTCCGGGGACGCCTCGTCGCGGATCACGCCCGCGACCTGGGCGACGTACTCCTCCGCATCGATGGGCCCGAGCTGCGCGAGCGCCGCCTCCATGCGATCGGGGCGGATCAGCGCGATGTAGCGCACGCCGCCGCGCACCGGCTGCGCGAGGCACGCCTTCAGTTCCTCGACGAGGTAGGCGCGATGCAGCAGGCCCGTGGACGGATCGGTCTTCACCGCGGCGCCGAGGTGCTTCTCGACGTCGGCGTGGTCACGCTTGCGCGCCGGCACGCAGAAGTTCACGACCGGGTCCTCGCCGAACTCGCCCTGCGCGAGCACGATCTCGAGCGACAGGATCGTGTTGTCGGCGAGCTTGGCCGAGACCCTGAGCGAGTGATCCGCCCACTTGCCGGTCGCGCAGGCGGACAGCCCGCCCTTCAGCGCCGCATGCGATTCGTGGTCGAAGAAATCCATCACCGGCTGGCCGCGCACGGCATCGGCATCGGCGTACCCGAACAGTTCGAGCCAGGCCGGATTCGCATCGACGATGATGCCTTCCTGCACCTGCGCGATCGCGTCGGCCGAGCCCTCCATGAAGGCGGCGAGCGCGCGCTGGGTCTCGCGCGCGGCGTTGATCGTCTGGTTGAGCGCGCGCTCGAGCCGAAAGCCCCTGAGTTCGCGCGCGCAGACGAGCTGCAGGCGCTCCGGGTGCGTCAGCGAGACGATGTCCTGGGCGCCGGCACGCAGCGCGGCGGTCGTGGTGATCTCGTTCACCTCGGCGCTGACGAGGATCACCGGCACGGGCGGGGTCGTCCGCGCGCGCACGCCGGCGACGGCATCGAGCGGCAGCAGGCGTTCGTCGGCGAATACGACGAGCAGTTCCGGATTGATCTGGATCAGCGCGTCACCAAGGTCCGTCGCGTCCGGCAGCCACGTGCAGTGCACGGCATGCCCGGCCCGGCGCAGGGTCGCGTTGATCGACTCGACGTGGTCCTGGTGACGCGTGATCACCAGGGCCGGCACCGGGGTGCCGTCGACGGGCGGGATCGAGACGGGGAACTCAGCCAAGCGGGCCACCCGGGAGCGGGGAGGTATGGCGTGGGATCGTAGCACCGGCCCGAGGCGACGGATGCGGACCGATTCGACACTTTTCCAAGCCCGGCAGGGGCTTCCGGGTGTCTCCCGGACCTCCCGGCTGGCCCCCCTGCGCGCCACCCGGTATCATGCAGCGCCTTTTGGGAGGGCCATCCGGGCACCCCTTTTGTGCCCCTCTACACCGGCCCCGCGGAGCGATCGATCCATGTCCACCTACAGCACGAACGAGTTCAAGACCGGCCTCAAGATCCTGATCGACGGCGAGCCGTTCTCGATCGTCGAGAACGAGATGGTCAAGCCCGGCAAGGGCCAGGCCTTCAGCCGCGTCAAGATCCGCAACCTCAAGAACGGCAAGGTCGTCGAGCGCACGTGGAAGTCGGGCGACAGCGTCGAGGCCGCGGACGTCGTCGACGCCGACATGCAGTACCTGTACACGGACGGCGACTTCTGGACGTTCATGTCTCCCGAGACCTTCGAGCAGTACACCGCCGGCAAGGCCGCGATGGGCGACGCCGCGCAGTGGCTCAAGGACGGCGTGCAGTGCATCGTGACGCTGTGGAACGGCCAGCCGCTGACGGTGACGCCGCCGGCGCACGTCGAGCTCAAGATCGTCGAGACGGACCCGGGCCTGCGCGGCGACACGGCCACCGGCGGCCAGAAGCCGGCCAAGCTCGAGTCGGGCGCGGTCGTGCGCGTGCCGCTGTTCATCAACGAAGGCGAGGTCATCCGCGTCGACACGCGCACGGGTGAGTACCTCTCGCGCGCCAAGCAGTAGCGCGCCGGCGGGCCTACAGGTCCGACGCCGAGAGCAGGCGCGCCGCGAACGCCTCCAGTCCGCGGCCGTCGTCCTCCCCGAACCGCTCGCGCACCGGGCTGTCGAGGTCGAGGACCCCGACCAGCCTGCCGTCCTTGACGAGCGGGACGACGATTTCCGACGCGGAGGCCGCATCGCATGCGATGTGGCCGGGGAACGCATGCACGTCGGCGACGATCACGGTGCGCCGTTCCGAAGCCGCCGTTCCGCACACGCCTCGCCCGAGCGCGATGCGCACGCAGGCGGGCCGGCCCTGGAACGGGCCGACCACCAGCTCGCCGCCCTTCATCAGGTAGAACCCCGCCCAGTTGAGGCGCGGCAGCGTTTCATAGAGGAGCGCGGCCGCGTTGGCGAGGTTGGCGATCGCGTCGCGCTCGCCCGCCACGAGGCCGCCGAGGGCCGCGAGCAGGTGCGCGTAGGTCGTGGCGGCGTCGGCGTCGGCGGGCAGCAGCGGGGTCGCGTGGCTCACGGGCAGGTCCTCGGTCAGGCGTCGGCGACGGGGAAGGGCAGCACGCCTGCGAGCGAGTCGCAGCCGAGCGCGAGCATCAGCACCCGATCGAGGCCCAGCGCGACGCCGGCGCAGTCCGGGAAGCCCGTCGCGAGGGCCCGCAGCAGGCGCTCGTCCACGGGCGGCAGCGGCAGGCGGCGCGCGGCGCGCGCGTGCCGGTCGGCCTCGAAGCGTCGCCGCTGCTCGGCGGCGTCGGCGAGCTCATGGAAGCCGTTGCACAGCTCCAGGCCGCAGACGTAGGCCTCGAACCGCGCCGCGACCGCGGGGGAGCCCGGCAGCGTGCGCGCGAGTGCCGCCTGCGAGGCGGGGTACTCGTGCACGAAGGTGATGCGCCCCGCGCCGAGCGCGGGTCCGACCAGGGCGCCCATCAGCAGGTCGAGCGCCACGTCGCGCTCGCCACCGAGATCCGCTGCGCCGAGCCGCTCGGCGGCCAGCGCCTCGAGCTCGGCCAGCGTCGCGGCATGCGGGTCGAGGCCGAGCACCCGTTGGAACGCCTCGGCATAGGTCAGCCGTTCCGCGGGCAGCGTGAGCACCGCCCCGAGCAGCGTCGCGAGCAGTGCCTCGACCTCCTCCATCAGCTTGCGATGGTCGAAGCCGACGCGGTACCACTCGAGCATCGTGAACTCGGGGTTGTGGTGGCGGCCGCTCTCGTCGTCGCGGAACACCTTGCAGACCTGGTAGATGTCGCCACTGCCCGCCGCGAGCAGCCGCTTCATGGCGTATTCGGGCGAGGTCTGCAGGTAGTAGGGGACGGGCCGCCCGGCGATGCGTGTCTCGAGCGAGGCGAGGTGCACGTCGGTGACCGTCGCCTGCGCGAGCACCGGGGTCTCGACCTCGAGCACGCCGCGCTCGGCGAAGAAGTGCCGGCAGCGCTCGAGCAGCCGCGCCCGTGCGACGAGGGCGGCGCGCAGCGCGCCGTCCGCCATCACGCCGGGCGCTCCGTGCGGCCGATCGAGGCGCCGACCCGCACGGTCGCGCGAGCGGTGAATCCATCGTCCCAGCGCACGCTGCCGCGCGGCAGCAGCAGGATCACCGTCGAGCCCATGTTGAAGCGGCCCAGTTCCGCGCCGCGCACGAATTCCCGCGCGGCGGGGAGCGGCAGGTCGCTGAGCGTGCGCCCGGCGCGTGGCGTGATCTCGCCGAGGCCGACGAGGCTCACGGAGCCCACGTTCATCGCGCCGACGAAGATCACGGCGAGCGGACCGAGGGCGGTCTCGAAATGGCACACGACGCGCTCGTTGCGGGCGAACAGCCCGGGCAGCGCCCTGGCCGTCGCCGCGTTCACGCTGTAGAGCGCGCCCGGCACGTGGCGGATCCCGACCAGGCGTCCCGACGAGGGCATGTGCACGCGGTGGTAGTTGTAGGGCGCGAGGTAGATCGTCGCAAACTCGCCGCCGACGAACGGCGTCGCCGCCGCCGCATCGCCGAGCAGCGCCGCGAGCGTGTAGGTGTGCGACTTCGCCTCGAGGCGCGCCTGCAGCACGCGGTCGGCGTCGATCGTGCCGCGTTCGCTGACCGTGCCGTCGCACGGGCTGACGAGGCGCGCCGGGTCGGGCGCGACCGGCCGCACGCCCGGCTTCAGCGCGCGCGTGAAGAATGCGTTGAAGTCGGCATAGTCCTCGGCACGCCCGCCTTCGGCCTCCGCGAGGTCGATCGGGTACAGCCGGCAGAAGCCGCGGATCAGTGCGTTCTTGACCGGCACCGACCGGCGTCGGGCCAGCCAGTAGACGGCCGCCGTCAGCAGCCGCTTCGGCAGCAGGCGCTGCAGCAGGACGAAGGCGTGGGCGGCCATGGACATCAGCTGCTGCCCCGGGCGCGCAGCACGCGCCGGTAGTCTGCCGCGAGCGCGAGTGGCGCGGGCAGCGTGGTGTAGACCGCCGCGATGCGGGCCTCGGGATCGATCAGGTAGACCGCGCCGCTGTGCACGATGCGACCGGCCGCCTCGCCACCAACCGGAGACGCGTAGGCGCCGAGCGCGCCCATGAGCGGCGCGAGCGCGGTCGCCTCCCCGGTCGCGCCGACGAACGCGGGGTCGAAGCGCGGCACGTAGGCGGCGAGCGCCGCCGGCGTGTCGTGGGCCGGATCCACCGACACCAGCACGATCGACGGGCGCAGGCGCTCGGGCAGCATGCCGAGCGCGCGACGGGCCGCGGCCAGCGTCATCAGCGTGGCCGGGCAGATGTCCGGGCACTGCGTGAAGCCGAGGAACAGCAGCGTCCAGTGCCCCGCGAGCCGCGACCGGTCGAAGCGCGTGCCGTCGTGCGCGACGAGCGCGAAGTCCGGCAGCGGGCGCGGCACGGGGTACAGGGTCGCGAGCGTCGGCGGCGCCGCGGCCGCGCCGTCGCGGCGCGCGAGCCACGCGCCGAGCGCCATGCTGAGGACGACGGCCGCGAGCACGGTCGCAAGCGTCAGGCGGTAGAGCGGGGAGCGGGACATGGCCCATTATCCCATGACTCGCGAGCCGCCCCGCTGCTTTAGACTGGGCGCATGGCTACCGCGCGACTGCCCCCGATCCCCGCCGGCGCTGCGATCCGCTGGGTCGCGCGCCGCCTCGATCGCGCCAAGCTGACCTACGGCCACGGCACCGAAAGCGCCGTGGACGATGCGGCCGCGCTCGTGTTCCACGCCGCCGGCTGGCCGCATTCGGCGGCACCCGAGGCGTACGACTGGCAGCTCACGCTCGAGGCGAGGCGTGCGCTCGCCCAGCTCGTGCAACGCCGAATCGAGGAGCGGCTGCCGTCGGCCTATTTGACCGGCGTGACCTGGTTCGGGGGTCACGAGATCCGCGTCGATCCGCGCGTGCTGGTGCCGCGCTCGCCGATCGCCGAGCTCATCGAGTCACGCTTCAGCCCGTTCATCGACCCCGCGAGGGTCCGACGCATCCTCGACATCGGCACCGGCTCGGGCTGCATCGCGATCGCCTGCGCCCACGCGTTCCCAGGGGCGGTGGTCGTTGCCGCGGACCTGAGCGCCGCTGCGCTCGAGGTCGCGCGCGACAACATCCGCCGCCACGGGCTCGACGGACGGGTCGAGACGCGCCTGTCGGACGTCTACGACGGGCTCGGCGGCGAGCGGTACGATATCATCGTGTCCAATCCGCCCTACGTGCCGCAGGCGGTCGTCGATGCGCTGCCGCCCGAGTACGGCCACGAGCCCGAGATGGGGCTCGCCTCCGGCGCCGACGGCCTCGATGCGGTGCGGCGGATCCTCGACGGCGCACGCCGCCACGCGACGCCCGGTGCCATCCTCGTCGTCGAGGTGGGCGACACGCAGGATGCCGTGGAGGCCACGTGGCCCCGGCTGCCGTTCGTCTGGCTCGACTTCGAGCGCGGCGGCGGCGGCGTCTTTCTGCTGACCCTGGAGTAACACGCGGATGTCGGGCAACACGATCGGCAGGCTGTTCACGGTGACGACCTTCGGCGAGAGCCACGGGCCGGCGCTGGGTGCGATCGTGGATGGCTGCCCGCCCGGGCTTGCGATCAGCGAGGACGAACTGATGCGCGATGTCGAGCGCCGGCGCTCGGGCACCTCGCACTTCACCAGCCAGCGCAAGGAGCCGGACCAGGTGCGCATCCTGTCCGGCGTGTTCGAGGGCCGCACCACCGGCAGCCCCATCGGCCTGCTGGTGGAGAACACCGACCAGCGCTCGCGCGACTACGACAAGATCAAGGACCGCTTCCGTCCGGGCCACGCCGACTACACGTACCAGCAGAAGTACGGGTTCCGCGACTACCGCGGCGGCGGCCGTTCCTCGGCGCGCGAGACCGTGATGCGCGTGGCGGCCGGTGCGATCGCCCGCAAGTACCTCGCCGAGCGGCTCGGCGTGTCCATCCACGGCTACCTCGCCGCCATCGGCCCGCTGGTGCTCGATCCGGTGGATCCGCCGTCGGCGTACACGAACCCCTTCTTCTGCCCGGACCCGTCGCGGATCGCCGAGCTCGAGGCGCTGATGTGGGAGGTGCGCGAGGCCGGCGATTCGATCGGCGCGCGCATCACCGTCGTCGCGCGGGGCGTCCCGCCCGGCCTCGGCGAGCCGGTCTTCGACCGGCTCGATGCCGATCTTGCGCACGCGATGATGGGCATCAACGCGGTCAAGGGCGTCGAGATCGGCGCGGGCTTTGGCGTCGTCGGGCAGCGCGGCAGCGTCGCGCGCGACGAGCTGACGCCGACCGGGTTCACGTCCAACCACGCCGGCGGGGTGCTCGGCGGGATCTCGAGCGGCCAGGACATCGTGGTCAGCATGGCGCTCAAGCCGACCTCCAGCATCCAGGTCCCCGGCCGCACCGTGGACGTCGAGGGTGCAGCGACCGACGTGGTCACGACCGGGCGCCACGATCCGTGCGTCGGGCTGCGGGCGACGCCGATCGCCGAGGCCATGCTCGCGATCGTGCTGATGGACCACTGGCTGCGCCACCGCGGCCAGAACGCCGACGTCGACTCGCCGACCCCGGTGATCACCCGCTCGCCTTCGTGAGGACCGGCCGCGCCGCGATCGCGGCCAGCTACTTCTTCTACTTCGGCGCGATCGGGGTCTTCCAGCCGTACTGGCCGAGCTACCTCGTCTCGCTGGGCTACGGCGCCGGCGCCATCGGCGTGCTGCTCGCGATCTTCAACGGGCTGCGCCTCGCGGCGCCGTACCTGTGTGCAGGCGCGGCCGACCGCGCGGACGACCGGCGCACCGTGCTGTGGGTGCTGGGTGCGGCGGCGACGCTCGCGGCGCTCGCGCTGACGCAGCTCGAGGGCATGCTCGCGCTCGCGGCCGGACTCGCCTGCTTCAGCATCGCGATTCACGGTCTCATGCCGATCGTCGACTCGCTGTCGATCGAGCGCCCGGGCGGCAGCCTGCGCTACGGCTGGCTGCGGCTGTGGGGCTCGCTCGGCTTCCTCGCGAGCTCCGCCGCGCTCGGCGCGCTGCTCGCGCGCCACGGCGCCTCGACGATCCCCTGGGCGCTCGCGACGCTGGTGGCGGCGACCGCGCTCGCGCTCGGTGCGCTGCCGCGCGGCGCGCCGAAGCTCGCCTTCGCAGGCGAAGCGGATGCTGGCGACCGGCGTGCGCTCGGGCGGCTGCTGCTGATCTCGTTCCTGCACCTCACCGGCTTCGGCGCGTACTACGGCTTCTACACGCTGTACCTCGCGCGCGAGGGCTACGCGCCGGCTACGATCGGCCTGTACTGGTCCTTCGGCGTCGTCGCCGAGATCGGCCTGTTCCTGGCGGCGCCGGCCGTGCTGTCCCGGGTCGGTCCGGTGCGCCTGCTCAGGGTGGCGCTCGCGGGCAGCGTGCTGCGCTGGGCGCTGTGCGCGCTGCTGCCGGGCTCGCGCCCGGTGATGCTCGCCGCGCAGGCGCTGCACGGCCTTGGCTTCGCGCTGTTCCACGTCGTCGGCGTGCGGCTTGCCCCCCAGCTCGTGCCGCCGAGCCACGCGGCGCGCGCGCAGGCGCTGGTGTCCTCCGTCGGCTGGGGTGCGGGCGGCATCGCCGGCAGCCTGCTGGCCGGCGGGTTGTGGGAGGCGGTGGGTCCGGCCGCGAGTTTCGCGGCGGCGACGCTGCTCGCGCTCGCGGCGCTCGGCCTCAGCTTTGGGCTGCGGGTCGGCGCCGAGGGCGGCGGGCCGGGACCGGGTTTGGCTAGAATGGCCGGGTGACGAATCGCCACATACCGGATTGACCCCGGATGAAATCGGCCACGATTATGACAAACTGGGGTACACGGGTCCTGAGGTCGCAGGAGGCGCGGCATGGATTGCCAAGAATGTGAGCGGGTCGAAGTTTTGGTGGTCGACTCTTTACTAAGCTATATTTCGTCAAATTCGCCATGGCTCTGTGACTTGTGAATCAGGGACTTGTGATCCATTTCACAGAATTTGACGAGCTTTCCGTGCCGGCCGCTGGCCGCCGGATTCAAGGCTCCGGTGCACTGGGGTGAAGTTGATGACCATGAAATCCCGCATCCTGATCGGCCTGTTGCTCGCGGCGCCCGCTGCGGCCCACGCGGTCGGCCTCGGTGACATCCATCTCGGTTCAGGGCTCAACCAGCCGCTGACTGCGGACATCGAACTGCTCGGCGCGACGCCGGAGGAGCTGACCCAGCTGCGTGCCGCGGTCGCCTCGCGCGAGATCTTCGCGCGCTACGGCATCGACCGCCCGGCCTTCCTGTCCGGCCTGACGTTCAAGGTCGCGCGCGATGGCGCGGGCCGCAACGTGCTGTCGGTGCACAGCGCCGATGCCGTCGGCGAACCCTTCGTCACGTTCCTCGTGGAACTCAGCTGGCCGCGCGGCCACCTGATCCGCGAGTACACGGTGCTGCTCGATCCGCCCGTGTTCGAGTCGACTCCGACCGCGGCGCCGGCGATGGCGGCGCCGGTCAGCGGTGCCTCGAGCGCGCCGGCCTCCGGCACGATCGAGCGCGCGCCCACCGAGCCTGTGCAGGCGACGGCGGCGGCGGTGGCCGCGCCCACGCCGCGCCCTGCGCCGGCACCGAGCCCGAGCTCGCCCACCGGCGGCGAGTACACGGTCGTGCCGAATGACGCGCTGTCGGTGATCGTCCGCCGCCAGGGCATCTCCGCGCCCGCGGACGTCAATCGCATGATGATCGCGACGTTCCGGGCCAATCCGGCGGCCTTCGACGGCAACATCAATCGCCTGCGCCGCGGCGCGGTGCTGCGCATCCCGCCCGAGTCCGAATGGGCGGCGACCGATGCACACGAGGCCGCGGCCGAGGTCAGCCGCCAGGTCGAGGCCTGGCGTGCGCGCACCGGCGCGGGCGCGCATGCGGCCGGCAGCGGCCCGGCCCGCCTCAAGCTCGTCGTCCCCAAGGAGACCACCGGCAAGGACGAGGGCAGCGCCAAGGCCGCGCCCGCACCGGCGCCCGCGCCGCGCAACCCCGCGGCCGAGAAGGCCCGCGAGGACGCGCGTCGCCTGCTCGAGTTCAAGAACGCCGAGTTGGCGCGCGTGCAGCAGCAGCAGCAGGCGAAGGCGGCGCAGAAGCCCGCCGTACCGCCGACGCCGGTGCCCGCGCCCGTGCCTGCGAAGCCGGCCGTGCCGGCGCCCGCCCCGGTGGCCGCCAAGCCCGCGCCTGCGCCGGCGACGCCGGTCGACGCGAATCCCGCCGAGGCGAAGCCCGCGCCGAAGAAGTCGGCGCCGCTCGTCGCCGCGGAGCCCGGCCTGCTCGAGGGGCTGTTCGGGGACAACGGCCTCTACTACGCCGCGATCGGCGTGCTGGTCGCGCTCGGTGGCGGCCTGTTCGGCTACCGCCTGTGGCGTCGGCGCCGCGACGCGTCCGACCTCGACGAGGTGCTGCAGCCGCATGCCGCCGCGGCGGGTACTGAGACCGACCCTTCGCTCGACTCGCAGTCGATGCTGACGGCGGCCCAGCGCCGTCCTGCCCGGGACGACATCGTCGTCGAGGAGGCGGACGACACGAGCGGCGAGTACACGCCGCCACCGTTCAAGTCGACCAGCGAAACGCAGTCGATGCGCCGGCCCGACCTGCCGTCGCCGCCGGTGGACAGCCGCCTGACCGCGGAGTCCTCGATCGGGCTCGACCAGGCCGACCCGCTCGCCGAAGCCGACTTCCACATGGCCTATGGCCTGTACGACCAGGCGGCCGACATCGTGCGCCTCGCGATCGACCGCGAGCCCGAGCGCCGCGACCTGCAGCTGAAGCTGCTCGAGGTGTACTTCGTCTGGGGCAACAAGGACGCCTTCCTCGAGGTCGCCCGCACGCTGGCGCGCGGCCGCGACCACGCGCCTGCGGCCGAGTGGGACAAGGTCGCGATCATGGGGCGGCAGATCGCCGCCGACGACCCGCTGTTCTCCGCGGCCCGCGACCATGCGACGAGCGGCGCCGACATCGACCTCGACCTCGATTCCGGTGCGACGCAGGGCGTCGACCTCGAACTGCTGGGCGACGCCGCCATGCACACCGGCGCCGTGCACCACGACGGCGTCGACCTCGACCTCGGCAGTGCGCTGGCCGCCGGCGATCCGGCCACCGAGACCGGCGAATCGCCGACCATCGACCCGGACCGCTTCGACCTGCTGCTCGAGGCGGAGCCCGGCGACCACGGCGGCGCGACGCAGGAACTGCCGGCCCGCGCCGATGCGCCGACGGTCGAGCAGCCGCAGCTGCACCGCAGTGCGTTCGAGGAGGCTCCGACCGTCGAGATGCCGGGCTACGAGTCCGACTCGACGCTGATGCAGAAGCTGGACGCCGCGGGCCGGCACGCGCCGTCGGCTGCCGATCCGACCGCCGAGATCAACATCGAGGACCTCGGCGTCGATACCGGCACGCTCGGTTCGACCGCGACGGCGACGGCGCTGGAAGGCTTCGGCGAGACCGATCACCCGTCGCTCGAGCCGTCCGATGCCGCGACCCTCGTCGCCGGCCTCGACGCGGGATCGCGCTCGCTGCTCGGCGCGGCGGGCGATTCGGGCACGACGCGGATCGCGTCGCGCGATTCCGACAGCACCAAGGAAATGCCGCGTCCGACCTTCCGCGACGAGGCGACGCAGCTTGCGCCGCGCGTCGGCGATGCGGCGCCCACCGAGCTGCTGCCGTCGTTCGACGAGCACGACGTCGAGGGCGCGGAGATCGAGCTGTCGAGCTCCGACCTCGATCTCGACCTCGACGAGCTCGCGCGGGCGCTCGAAAACGACACGGTCGCGCAACCGAGGCGCGACGAAGTCCGGTTCTCGACAGATGTGTTCGCGACCGGGATACACAAGGCGCCGGTCACCGGGATGGATCTCGATGTGGGCGCGCCGCTGAACGATCATCGAGAGCCTACAGTGACCGAGCGAATGCCCCAGGACCTGGACCTTCCGGAACTCGAGCCGGTGACGCTCTCGGAGGTCGGCACCAAGCTCGACCTCGCGCGCGCCTACATGGACATGGGCGACCCGGACGGTGCCCGCAGCATCCTCCAGGAAGTGATGAGCGAGGGCAGTGCCTCGCAGAAGGTGGAGGCCCAGCGGCTCATCGAGACGCTGCCCCGCTGAGCGCGCGCACCGCGTGCGCCTAGCGGCCGCCATCGAGTATGCCGGCACCGCCTATGCGGGCTGGCAGCGCCAGACCTCGGCGCCGTCCGTGCAGGCCGAGGTCGAGCGCGCGCTCGGCTTCGTCGCCGCCCATCCCGTCGCCGTCGTCTGTGCGGGCCGTACCGATGCGGGCGTCCATGCGCTCGGCCAGGTCGTGCACTTCGACACCGAGGCCGTGCGGCCGATGCGCGGCTGGCTGTTCGGCACCAACACCAACCTGCCCGGCGACGTCGCGCTGCGCTGGGTGGTGCCGGTCGCGGACGATTTCAGCGCCCGCTTCTCGGCCGAGGCGCGCAGCTACCGCTACGTGATCCTGAACGCCCCGACCCGCTCGCCGCTGCTGCGTGAGCGCGTGTGCCTGTGGCACGCGCCGCTCGATGCCGGCGCGATGCACGAGGCGCTGCAGGCGCTGGTCGGCCTGCACGACTTCTCGGCGTTCCGCGCCGCGGAGTGCCAGTCGCATTCCCCGGTCCGCCGGCTCGAGTCGATCGCGGTGCGCCGCGAGGGCGACTTCGTGGTCCTCGAGGTCACCGCGAACGCGTTCCTGCACCACATGGTGCGCAACATCGCCGGCTCCGCGCTCGCGGTCGGGGAGGGCGCCCGGCCGGCGGCCTGGGTCGCGGAACTGCTGGCCGCCGGCGAGCGCGCCCGGGCCGGGATGACGGCGCCGGCGGGCGGGCTCTACTTCTCCAGCGTGCGCTATCCGGCGGCGGCCGGCTTCCCGCCTTCGGTCCGGGACGGGCTTTCCGCTATGATCGGCGCTTCGCAGTCGCTGGACGGGCCCGGATGACCTGGTTCGAGAAGATCATTCCCTCGCGGATCAAGACCGAGCGCCGCACCCGGTCGGTGCCGGAGGGCCTCTGGATCAAGTGCGAGGCCTGCGACGCGGTCCTGTACCGGGCCGAGCTCGAGCGCAACCTCAACGTCTGCCCGAAGTGCTCGCACCACATGCGCATCGACGGCCGCGACCGCCTGAAGCGCTTCCTCGACCCGGGCTCCGCGAGCGAACTCGCCGCGGCGGTGCAGTCCGAGGACCCGCTGCGCTTCAAGGACACCAAGCGCTATCGCGAGCGCGTGCTGGCCGCCCAGAAGGAGACCGGCGAGCGCGATGCGCTGACGGTGATGGCCGGCACCCTGACCGGATTCGAGATCGTCGCCTGCGCCTTCGAGTTCAGGTTCATGGCCGGCTCCATGGGCTCGGTGGTCGGCGAGAAGTTCGTGCGCGCAGTCGAGCACTGCCGGGCCTTCAAGATGCCGCTCGTGTGCTTCTCGGCCAGCGGCGGCGCGCGCATGCAGGAAGGCCTGTACTCGCTGATGCAGATGGCGAAGACCAGTGCCGCGCTCGGGCGCCTCGCGCAGGCCGGCCTGCCGTTCATCTCGGTGCTCACGGATCCGACGACCGGCGGCGTGTCGGCGAGCCTCGCGATGCTCGGCGACGTCAACATCGGCGAGCCGCGCGCGCTGATCGGGTTCGCAGGTCCGCGCGTCATCCAGCAGACGGTGCGCGAGACGCTGCCCGACGGCTTCCAGCGCAGCGAATTCCTGCTCGAGCACGGCGCCCTCGACATGATCCTCGACCGCCGCGACCATCGCGAGCGTATCGCGAACATCCTGCGCCTGATGATGCAGCGGCCGCCGCAGGCGGCCTGACCGTGGAACCGCGGACGCTCGACGACTGGCTGGAGCACCAGCAGCGCGTGCACCCGCACGCCATGGACTTCACGCTCGATCGCATGCGCGCCTTGCTGCCGGCGCTCGGGATCGTGCGTCCCGCAGCGCACGTCATCACGGTCGGCGGCACCAACGGCAAGGGCTCGGTGACCGCGACCCTCGAGGCGGTCGCGCGCGCCGCCGGGCTCTCGACCGGCCTGTACACCTCCCCGCACCTCGTGCGCTACACCGAGCGCATCCGCATCGACGGCGTCGAGATCGGCGAGGGGCGCCTGTGCGAGATCTTCGAGCGCATCGAGGCGGCGCGCGGTCCGACGACGCTGACCTACTTCGAGTACGGCACGCTGGCCGCCCTCGTCGCGTTCGCCGAAGCCGGAGTCGACCTCGCCATCCTCGAGGTCGGGCTCGGTGGCCGGCTCGATGCGGTCAACGCGATCGACGCCGATGTCGCCGTGGTCGTGTCGATCAGCCTCGATCACACGGAGTACCTCGGCACGACGCTGGAGGCGATCGGCCGCGAGAAGGCCGGCATCTTCCGCGCCGGGCGGCCGGCGCTGTTCGGTAGCCTCGCGATGCCCGAGTCGATCGCGACCGAGGCGGCGCGCATCGGTGCGCACCTCGAGCGGCTCGGCGTCGGGTTCGGCTACGAGCGCGGCGCGGCGGGCTTCGCGTTCAGGCGTGGCGCCGCAAGGCGCGAGGGCCTGCCGGCGCCGGCGCTCGCCGGGGCGGCCCAGTATCCGAACACGGCAACCGCGCTCGCGGCGCTCGATGCCGCAGGCCTCCTGCCGGACGCGCAGAGCGTTGCGCGCGGGCTCGCGGCCGTGCGCCTGTGCGGCCGCTACCAGGTGTTGCCGGGCGCGGTCGAATGGGTGCTCGACGTCGCGCACAACCCGGGCAGCGCGGCGGTCCTCGCCGACACCATGATCGAGCGTCGCGGTCCCGGGCGCACGCTCGTGGTCGCGGGACTGCTCGCCGACAAGGATGCCCTCGCCGTCGGCAGGGAACTCGCCCGGGCGCTCGGCGCGCGCGACGCCGTCTGCGCCGTCACGCTGCCCGGCGAGCGTGGTCGCGACGCGGTCGACCTCGCGGAACGCTGGGGCGCCGTGCTCGGCCGCTCGATCGCGACGGCACTGTCGGTCGAGGCCGGCTGTGCCTGGGCCGCCGACGAGGCCGAGCCCGGCGATCGCGTCGTCGTGTTCGGTTCGTTCCACACGGTGGCCCCGGCGCTGGAATGGCATCGTCTATACTCGTCTGCGCGCCAATCCTGAGCGAGCCTATGGACACGCGGCTGAAAGAACGACTGGTCGGAGCGGTTGCCCTCGTGCTGATCGTCGTGCTGGTCGTGCCGGAGCTCCTGACGGGCCCCCGCAAGACGTCGCCGCCGGCCGCGACCGAGGCGCCGGCCCAGGTCCGGACCGTCGTCGTCGATCTCGCACACTCCGAGGCCGATTCCGGGCCACGCGCGGCAGCCGCGGATGCCGCGCCCGTGCTCGCCCCGGCGCCTGCGCCTGCGCCCG
>CAISEB010000003.1 GCA_903884235.1 uncultured Pseudomonadota bacterium | reverse complement strand
GCTAGCCCAACTTCCGCAGTTACGAGGGTGGGGATTAATGCCATCAAGGACTTAGGGTCCGGAGTTGGCACTACATTTGGGGTCGGAGGTGGGGCTGCTTGAGCCGTTCTGGCAGGCGCAGGCCGAGCCGATCGAGGAGCGCGAGCTGAGCGCGATCGGGTCGGGCGACGCAGCGGATGCGTAGCTCACGAGGCGGCGAGGTCGCGGTCGGCAGGACGACGTCGGTGCTGTGGATCGCGCCGAGTTCATCGATGAGCGTGCGCGGACTGTTGCCAAGGCCGGCGCGGCTCTGCCACTGCTCGAGGGTTTTCCAGAGCACGTAGGCGAGGAAGCAGACCAGGATGTGCGCCAGCACGCGGTCTTGGCGCTGGTGCCAGATCGGTCGCAGCGACAGCTCGGTCTTGTGGATGCGGAACGCAGCTTCGGCTTCGGACAGTTGGATGTACGTTCTCCAAAGCTCCTCGGCGCTCCAGTCACGCACGTTGGTGCGCAGCACGTAGCAGCCTTCGCTGTGCCGTGACCAGTCGTCCCACTCGGGTCGAGCCGACCACTCGAGCCGCAGATGACTGCCGAGGGCGGGATCGTCGATGAGGCGGATCGCATAGCGCGCGGCGCCGCGCGAGTTGGCGCCGAGCAGCCGGCCGATCTGGCGCTCGGTCACACTGCGGTCGATCACGCTTCTGGCGGCCTCGAGTCGCCGCTGCAGGCTTGAGAGCCCCGCTTCGATCCGTTCGCAGAAGCGCCGGTGCATCGCCTGTTCCTTCTGCTGGCGATCCGCCGAGCGGACCAGCAGGAACGTCTCCTCCCCATCAGGGCCGGCACAGATCTTGGCCTCGATGCCGTCGCGCACCTGCCGCCATTGACGCGCATCGATCAGCTGCGGCGCCAGCTTCTTGAGGTCGCTCTTGAGACCGCCGATCAGGTAGCGTCGTTCTCCCTGCTGCAGCCAGGCGATGTTGTCGGCGCTGGCCATGCCGCGGTCCATGACCCAGACCCGCTGCGCCTTGCCGTAGCGCGCCTCCATCGTGCCGACGATCTCCTCGACGGTGGTGACGTCGACCCGGTTACCGGCGAACACCTCGTAGCCGAGCGGCATGCCGTCACGGCTGACGACCAGCCCGATGCAGACCTGCTTGCAGTCCGGTCGGTGATCACGGCTGTGGCCGCGACGGGCGAGCGGGTTGCCCTCGGCCTGGCCTTCGAAGAACGTGCTGGTGACGTCGTACAGCAGGAGCTCGTAGTCGAGCGCAAAGAGCTCGCCGAGCCGGTGCTTGAGATGCTCCTCGAGCGCCCGCTTGTGCGGCAGCAGCTGATCCAGCGCCCGGTACAGCCGATCGTCGTTGACCTGCTCGGGAGCCACGCCGAGCAGGTCCTCGAGCGCCGTGCGCCGGTACCAGTCCTCGGCGATGTGCAGCTCGCTGGACGGCTCGCACAGCCGCGCGATCACCAGGATCGCTGCCATCGTCGACCACGGCACCTGCTCGCGGCCTTCGGCCAGCGTCCCGGCGCAGAACTCATCGAGCTTGAGCGCCTGCCACAGCGTCAGTGCCAGCCATACATCGCCGAAGCGGCGTGAGCGCTCGACCCGGACCTGATCCAGCTGTACCGGGACCGGCGCCGAAGGCACCGTGAACAGATCCGGCTGCGCGGCTCGACCGGTGATCGACTGGGCGAGCGCCCGGGCGCTCGCCCGGCCTTCGGCATCGAGCTCGCCGAGCTGCGCCACCGTCTCCTGAACCACCTTGCGGCCGCGGCGTACCGAGCGCACCAGACGCCAGTACGTGTGCGTCTTGCCGTCCTTGCGAATCGTCGTGTGCCGTAGGTACAGGCGCGTGACCTCCGACCCCAAGATCGCACGCAAAAAGCCCATGAACAACGACCAAAGTTGGCACTACATCGGTGTTTTGGCCCTCATCGCCGGCGACGCAGCGCCGACCCCCGACGCATCAATACCTTGCAAAACCAGCTTCGTATCCGAAGCCGGAAAAATAGTGAAACACGCCGTCAACTGCGGAAGTCGGGCTAGCCG
>CAISEB010000002.1 GCA_903884235.1 uncultured Pseudomonadota bacterium | reverse complement strand
CCGGCGGCCGCGAGGGCCGCCGCCAGCGCCATGCGGTCCGGGCTGCGCTCGCTGAAGCCGTGGAATCCCACGGGGGTGCGGTCGCCGTCGGGGATGCGGCCGGCGTACAGCGCCGCCAGCCGCGCGCCATCGATGACACCGAGCGCCGCGGTGCGGCGCTCGAACTCGAGCGCCCACTCGGCGAACGCCGCCTCGTCGGGGCCCAGCGGCACGGCGGACGCGAGCGGCAGCCGCCAGTCGTGGGCCAGCGCCCAGGCCCGCGCCACCTCGGCGGCGGCGGCGTGCGGGTTCAGGAGCCGTGCGCCGGCCGCGCTGTCGGCGACCACCGCGAGCCACAGCCGCCGCTCGACGACCGCGTCGAGCAGCTCCGGACGGTCGTCGAGGGGCCGCACGCGGGCCGCGAGCCAGGCGTGGTAGGGGGTGACGCGCGGGCTCGCCCACACGGACCGGCCCTGCCTCGCCTCGGCGCGCCCGAGCGTCGCCTGCAGCCAGCGCGCCTGGCGCGGCGTCGCGGTGACGATCTCACCGGATGCCGCGAGGATCCCGGCGTGGGGCGCGAGTGCCGCCACTCAGGGGCGCGAGACGACCCGCAACGACGCGCCAGCCGCCGGCGCCGTCGCCGCGTACACGTCGAGCTGCGCCTCGATGCGGCCGAAGACGTCCGCGAGGACCTCGGGCTCCGGCAGCAGCGTGACGCGGAAGTGCGTGTTGTACGGGGCGTTGAAGCTGACGCCGGGCGCGACCACGACGTGCTTGTACTCGAGCAGGTCCATGGCGAAGGTCCGGTCGTCGAAGCCGGGCAGCGCGTCCGGGCGCACGCCGATGAACGCGTACATCGCGCCCATCGGGCGCACGAGCTCGAGATAGCGGCTGCGCGCGACGGCGTCGAGGATCGCCTGGCGCGAGGCGTGCAGCCGCCCGCCCGGCCGCACCAGGTCGCGGATGCTCTGGTAGCCGCCGAGCGCGGTCTGCACCGCCCACTGCCCCGGCACGTTGGCGCACAGCCGCAGCGAGCTCAGCAGCTCGAGCGCCTGCAGGTACTCGGCGGCACCCTCGCGCTCCCCGGAAAACGACACCCAGCCGACGCGGAACCCGCAGGCGCGGTAGATCTTGGACAGCCCCGAGAGCGTCGCGCACAGGGTGTCCTGCACGAGCGTGGCCATCGGCACGAATTCGGCGCCGTCGTAGGTCATCTGGTCGTAGATCTCGTCGCAGAGCACGAGCAGCCGGTGGCGCTCGGCGATCCGCGCCAGCCCCTCGAGCACGGCGCGCGAGTAGACCGCCCCGGTCGGGTTGTTCGGGTTGATGACGACGATCGCGCGCGTGCGCTTGGTGACCAGCCGCTCGACCTCCTCCGGGTCGGGCATGAAGCCGTTGTGGGCATGGCACGGATAGTGGACCGCGCGGCCGCGGTTGAGGATCGTCGCCGCCGTCCACAACGGGTAGTCGGGGCTCGGCACCAGCACCTCGTCGCCGTCGTTCAGCAGCGCGCGCAGCACGAGGTCGATCAGCTCGGAGACGCCGTTGCCGATGAACACGTCCTCGACCGTGACATCCCGCAGCCCGCGCTCCTGCTGCTGCATGACGACCGCCTCGCGCGCCGGGAAGATCCCCTTCTGGTGCACGTAGCCCTCGGCAGCGCGCAGGTTCTCGATCATCGCGAGGCGCATCGTCTCGGGCGTGCGGAAGCCGAAGGCGCCGGGATTGCCGATGTTCAGCGAGATGATGTCGTAGCCCTGGCGCTCCATCTCGTGGGCGCGCCGCGCGATCTGGCCGCGGATCTCGTAGCGGACGCCGGCCAGGGCGCTCGCGGGACGGAGGGTCTGGGTGGTCATCGGGCAAGAATAGCGCAGCGCCGCCGGGTGCAGCGGGCGCGGTTCAAGGGCCTGAAAAAAAGAAAGCGGCCGAAAGCGCCGCTTTGTCACTCACCTATCGTCGCCGTCATGGCACGACCGGTGCTCCCCTCGCGTCCCGCATTCTGTTTTAGGTCTGCTGCGGGACGTGTCCAGTTCAACGCGGGAGGCACGCTAGCACCGTCCCCCGCGCGCGTAAAGCTGCAGCGCAAAAGGCGCAGCGTCCAGGCCCCGCCACCCCGCCCTGTCGCGGGCAGGCCCGCGGGTGGCGCACCCGGATCAGCGCCCGGCGGAGGGCCCTCCACGTGAAACCCGTGGATTGACACCACGAGGGCTTTTGAATAGCGTGCCGCGACGCAAAAAATGGCGTTCGCGGAGCACCTCATGCGCAAGATTTTGGTCGGGATCAAACGAGTCGTCGACTACAACGTCCGGGTCCGGGTCAAGCCCGACGGCTCCGGCGTCGTCACCGACGGCGTCAAGATGAGCGTCAACCCCTTCGACGAGATCGCGCTCGAGGAGGCGCTGCGGATCCGCGAGCGCGGCGAGGCCGCCGAGGTCGTTGCCGTCAGCATCGGCCCGGACGACGCCCAGCAGCAGCTGCGCACCGCGCTCGCCATGGGCGCCGACCGCGCGATCCTCGTCAAGACCGACGCGGCCCTCGAGCCGCTCGCGGCGGCGAAGGCGTTCCTCGCCGTGATCTCCAAGGAGAACCCGGACCTCGTGATCGTCGGCAAGCAGGCGATCGACGACGACGCCGCGCAGACCGGCCCCATGATCGCCGCGCTCTGGGACCGCCCGCAGGCGACGTTCGCCTCGAAGGTCGAGATCAAGGGCACGACGGCCACCATCGTCCGCGAGGTCGATGCCGGCCTCGAGACGATCGAAGTCGACCTGCCGGCCGTCATCAGCGCCGACCTGCGCCTCAACGAGCCGCGCTACGTCAAGCTGCCGGACATCATGAAGGCGAAGAAGAAGCCCCTCGACGTCATTGACCTCGCGTCGCTCGGCGTCAGCGCCGAAGCCGGCCTCAAGTGCGTGCTCGTCGAGCCGCCGAAGCCGCGCGCCAAGGGCATCATGGTCAAGGACGTCGCGGAACTCGTCGACGCGCTGAAGAAGAAGGGGCTGGTCTGATGAGCAAGATTCTCGTCATTGCCGAACACGACGGCACGAAGCTGAGCCAGGCGACGGCGCGCTGCGTCACCTGCGCGAGCCAGGTTCCGGGCGCCGAGGTCACGGTCGCCGTGTTTGCCGCCGATCCCGCCGCGGTCGCCGCCCAGGCCGCCGCCCTGAACGGCGTCGCGGCGGTGGTCACCGTCGCCGCCGGCCACAACGCCCACGCGCTCGCGGCCACCCTCGCCCCCCAGGTGGTCAAGCTGGCGGCCGGCTACAGCCACGTCTTCGGCCCCTCGACGTCATTCGGCAAGGACCTGATGCCGCGGGTCGCCGCATTGCTCGGCGTACCGCAGATCTCCGACGCGATGTCGGTCGAGGGCACGCACAGGTTCAAGCGCCCGACCTACGCCGGCAATGCGATCGTGACCCTCGAGGCGCCGGCGGACCGCACGGTCGTCGCGACGGTGCGCACCGCCTCGTTCGAGGCCGCCACGGCCGGCGGCAACGCGCCGATCAGCGCGGCGAGCGTCGAGGCGACGCTGCCGACCCACACGCGCTTCGTGTCGATCAGCGCCCCGCAGGCGACGGATCGCCCGGACCTGTCCTCGGCGGCGAAGGTCGTCTCGGGCGGCCGTGCCCTCGCCAGCAAGGAAAACTTCGCGCTGATCTTCAGCCTCGCCGGCAAGATCGGCGGTGCGGTCGGCGCCTCGCGCGCCGCAGTCGACGCCGGCTACGCCTCGAACGAACTGCAGGTCGGCCAGACCGGCAAGATCATCGCGCCGGAGCTCTACATCGCGGTCGGCATCTCGGGCGCGATCCAGCACCTGACCGGCATCAAGGACGCGAAGACGATCGTCGCGATCAACAAGGATCCGGAAGCCCCGATCTTCGAGGTGTCGGACCTCGGCCTCGTCGGTGACCTGTTCCAGGTGCTGCCGGAGATGGAGAAGCTGCTCGGCTGAGTCCGGGCGCCTCCCGGGGGCGCCGCAAGCCGGCAGGGAGGCGCCCTCGGGCGCCTCTTTTTTTGCCCGGCCGATCGGGCCAGCTCTCGATTCGACCTCAGATCATCGATGCAGATCGCTGATCATTCAGAAATCTTGCACTTCATGTCGTTTCGAGAACAGGCTGAACGGCCGTTCAACGCCGGTGCGTCACCGGCGCCGGCGTCGGCGGTGCTTCCATGGCCCGGGTCACGTCGCGCTGGTGGCTCCAGCCGCCCCAGGCGACGACCGCCAGTCCGATCAACAGCAGCACGAGACCGGCCAGCGCCAAGGCCAGCGCCCAGTCCTGCCATCCAACATCGAACTTCGACCGCTTGCGCATCCCGCCCTCTTCGCCGCGCGCCGCAGGCTGGAGATTCCTACATTTGGCGCCGCGCAGGTAGCATCCTTGTACATATTCCGCGAGAGCCCCCATGTCCACCCTGATCGCCGGCCTGCTGCTGTTCCTCGGCGTCCATTCGATCGCGATCCTGTCGCCGGGCCTGCGCGACCGGCTCGCCGCCCGCCTCGGTACCGGTCCGTGGAAGGGGCTGTACGCGCTCGCGGCGACCGTCGGGCTCGTGCTCGTGGTGCGCGGCTTCCTGCCGGCGCGCGCCGTCGCGACGACGTGGTACATCCCCACGGCACCGATGCGCTGGGCCGCGGTGCTGCTGATGCTCGGCGTGTTCCCGTGCCTGCTGGCGAGCCACCTGCCCGGCAAGATCCAGGCGACCCTGCGCCATCCGATGCTGGTCGCGACGAAGGCCTGGGCCGTCGCCCACCTGCTCGCCAACGGCAGCAGCGCCGATGTCCTGCTGTTCGGCTCGCTGCTCGCCTGGGCGGTCGTCGAACGGATCTCGCTGAATCGCCGCCCGGCTCGCCCCCTGCCGATGGCCCCGGCGCGCCCGCTCAACGACGTCATCGCCGTGGTCGCCGGACTCGGCGTCTACGCGCTGTTCGTCGGCGGACTGCACCGGGTGCTGTTCGGCGTCTCCCCGCTCGGCTGATCGCCGCTCTCAGCGCAGCGCGCGCGCGGCGACGGCGACCGCGAGCAGCAGGGTCGCGCCCCAGCTCAGCACCATCCCGGTGAAGCGACCTGGCGAGGCGCCCGCATGGCGTCCGAGCCCGAACGCATGCAGCAGCCGGCCGGCCACCAGCGCCGCACCGCTGCAGTGCAGGGCCGTCGGCCCGAGCGCCGCGGTCGCCTCGGCGATGAGCAGCAGCACGAGCGCGATCGGCGCACTTTCAAGCAGGTTCGCGTGCACGCGGATCGCGCGCGCGAGCTCAGGCTTGCCGCCATCGCCCATGCCGACCCGCAGCCGGACCCTCAGCAGCGCGATGCGCACGCCGAGCCCGACCGCGAGCAGGCCGAGCGGCGCCGCGTAGACGGCGCTGATCAGCGGCGGCGTGTCCACCGCGTCAGAGCTGGCCGAGCACGTATTCGGCGGTGCTGACGCGGAACTCGCCGCCCGCCTCGACATTGACGTGCTGGACGACCCCGTCGCGCGCGACGAGCGCGAAGCGCTTGCCGCGGATGCCCATGCCGAAGCCGGTCGCATCGAGTTCGAGGCCGAGGGCCTTGGTGAACTCGGCATTGCCGTCGGCGAGCATGAGGATGCTGTCGTCCACGCCGCTCGCCTTGCCCCAGGCGGCCATCACGAACACGTCGTTGACCGCGAGGCAGGCGATCGTGTCCACGCCCTTGGCCTTGAGCTCCGCGGCGTGCTGGACGAAGCCCGGCAGGTGCTTGGCGTGGCAGGTCGGCGTGAACGCACCCGGCACCGAGAACAGCACCACGGTCTTGCCGCGGAACAGTTCGTCGGTCGTGATGTTCGACGGACCGTCCTTCGTCATGTGCTTCAGGGTCGCCGCCGGGATCTGCGCACCTACGGTGATGGTCATTGGTTTGGACTCCTGGGATGTGGGTCGGGCATCGAGTGCGGGCGGTCATCATAGCGATGTGCGCGCCGCCCCGGTCGTTCGACGCGCGTGGGCGCGGGCGGGTTCCGGGCCTTGCCGGCCCCGTGAGTGCGAATGTAACGTATTTGCAATGGAGGGAGGGCCGGTATGACCCGCCCGTCGCCCGGCCCCTGGCCTCGCGCACCGATCCGGACGGAGTGCTTGGGAATGCACCTCGCATAATCCGATAGTTATCGCCGTAACCTCGCGTATCGGTGCGCACCGGCACTGGCTCGCGGTGCAGGACAGGCGACGTGGCCGGTGAGTGTTCATCCCGCTGCGAACGGTTCAAATGAGAACCGTTCTTAGGTATTAACCCCCGGTGCTTACCACATCGACCCACTTCTGACGGGCCCGATGCGTCTCTACAGTCCACGCCAGAACGGGTCGATGACCGACCTGCTGTAGGGGACCCAGGATGGGACGAGCGCACTCGATGAGCTGCCGGGTGGCCACCCGCTCGCCACTGTCCTGGCGTCACCGCGCCCTCGCCCACCCGGAGACGCCTGCATGACGCTTGCCGCCCGCCGCCCATCCCCGCGCGCCCGCTGGCGGCGCGTCGCCGCCTCGGTGCTCGCGCTCGGCGCCGCTGTGGTGCTCGCGCCGGCCGCGCACGCCGTGCCGAGCTTCGCGTCGCAGACGGGGATGCCCTGCGCGCAGTGCCACACGATCGGCTACGGCCCGGCGCTGACGCCCTATGGCCGCCAGTTCAAGCTCAACGGCTACACCTTCGGCGACGGCAAGACGATGCCGGTGGCGCTGATGCTGCAGGGCGGCTACACGCGGACCTCGAGCGACCTGCCCGAGCCCCCGGCGGACCACACCAGCGTCAACGACAACCTCTCCCTCGACCAGGTCAGCGTGTTCATCGCCGGTCGGATCAGCGAGCACGCCGGCGGCTTCGCGCAGATCACCTACAGCGGCCCGGACCGGGCGACGTCCTGGGACAACCTCGACATCCGCTATGCGCGCGCGCTCACCTTCGGCGACAACGCCGCCGTCATCGGCGTCACGCTCAACAACAACCCGACCGTGCAGGACCTTTGGAACTCGACCCCGGCCTGGGGCTACCCGTACATCGGCTCCGCGCTCGCGCCGGCGCCGGCCGCCGGGCCCCTGCTCTCGGGACTCGGCCAGAGCGTGCTGGGGGCGACCGCCTACGCGATGTTCAACGATCACTGGTACGTCGAGGCCGGCGCCTACAAGGGCCTGTCGAACCGCTGGCTGAAGAACGCAGGCCTCGACAGCGACGCCAACGCCAACCTCGAGGGCGCCGCGCCTTACGCGCGCCTGGCCTACCAGTACGACGGCACCGTCCAGCACGGCTCGATCGGCCTCGTCGCGCTCGGCGCCAAGGTCACGCCGGATGCGACCCTCGCCGCGCGCGACCACTACACGGATGTCGCGCTCGACGCGACCTGGCAGTACCTGCCGGCGAGCCGCTACCAGCTGTCGGTGAACGCCTCGGTCACGCACGAGCATCGCAGCCTCGATGCGACCTACGCGGACGAGGGCGCCGAGAGCCCGGGCCAGGACCTCACGTTCACCTCGATCGACGCGACCTACGCCTACGATCGCACCTGGTCGCTCGCGGCGAGCGTGTTCGACAGCCACGGCACGCGCGACGCGCTGCTGTACGCACCCGCGCCGCTCGATGGCAGCCTCGCAGGCTCGCCGGACAGCCGCGGCTACACGCTGCAGCTCGAATACATCCCGTTCGGCAAGCAGGACTCGATGTGGCGTCCGTTCCTGAACGTGCGCACGGGCCTGCAGTACACCGGCTACACGAAGTTCAACGGCGGCGGCTCCAACTACGACGGCTACGGCCGCTCGGCGTCGGACAACAACACGCTGTTCGCCTACCTGTGGATCATTCTCTGACCCGTCCCCGAGGAAATCCCATGCGCACCCCGACGTTCCTGGCCTGCATCGCGCTGCTGCTCGCGGCGCCCCTCGCGGCACATGCAGGGGGCTGCACGCTGTCGCTCGAGGCGACCGACATGATGCAGTTCACCAAGCAGAAGCTGGTCGTGCCGGGCGGCTGCCCGGAGGTCGAACTGACCCTGCGCCACACCGGGGCCGCGAGCGCCGGTGGCATGGTCCACAACTGGGTGCTGGTGCGCCGTGCCGACCTCGCACCGGTCGCGGCGGCCGGGATGAAGGCGGGCCGCGAGCACGGCTACCTGCCGGCGGGGGACCCGCGCATCCTCGCCTCGACGCCGGTCATCGCCGGCGGGCAGAGCTCGACGATCCGCATCCCGACGAGCGTGCTCAGGAACGGCGAAAGCTACGCGTTCTTCTGCTCGACGCCCGGCCACAACGTCATGATGCGCGGCGAGCTGCACGTCGAGACGGACGCGGTCGCCTCCGCCGCCGGCACCTGAATCAGGCGGGGCGATTCGCCCGCGCCGCGACGGCGTTGGCGACGCGCCTCGGCACGAATCGCAGCGCCTGCACCAGCAGCCGGTTGACGAGGCCCGGCACAACGACGCGCCGGCCCCGCCGCGCCGCCTCGTAGCCGGCCCGCGCGACCCGCGCGGCGTCGGTGTGCGGCACGAGCCCGCGCAGGCCCCGCGAGGGCGCCATGCCCGAGGCGGACTGGAACCCGGTCGGGGTCGGCCCCGGACACAGCGCGGTGACCGTCACCCCGCTTCCGGCGAGTTCCTCGGCCAGCGCCTCGGAGTAATGCAGCAGGTAGGCCTTGCTGGCGTAGTACACGGCCATCCACGGCCCCGCCTGGAACGCCGCGGTCGAGGCCACGTTGAGGATCCGCCCCGAACCCCGGGCCAGCATGCCGGGCAGGAGGCGCTTCAGGAGCCGCGTGGCGGCGACGACATTGAGGTCGAGCACGTCGAGCTCGGCGGCAAGCTCGAGGTCCTGGTGGCGGCCCCAGGCGCCGACGCCGGCATTGTTGGCGAGGAACGCCGGCACGACCCCGCGCCGCGCGAGTTCATCGGCGAGTGCATCGGCGGCGTCGCGCCGGGCGAGGTCCATGGGCAGCACGATGACCGTGCAACCGTGGCGGGCGCGCAGGGACTCGGCGACGGTCGCGAGGATCGCACCACCGCGGGCGACGAGCACGAGGTCGTGCCCGTCGGCGGCCGCGAGCAGCGCGAGCTCCCGCCCGATGCCGGAGGATGCGCCCGTGACCAGAGCCCACGGGCGCATGCGGATCAGAGCTTCGGCAGCGCCTGCAGCCAGACCCGCGCGGCCCGCGCCATGCGCGGGTCGCTCTCGGCGGACTTGAATGCCTTCTCCGCCAGGTCCTTCTTGCCGAGCTTGTAGTACGCGACACCGAGGTTCATGTACGCGTCATCGACGCGCTTGACCTTGGCGACGCGATCGGGCGTGAGGCCGCGCTCGATCGACTCCGCGGCCTTGTCGTACTCGCCGAGGCCGAAGTACGCGAGCCCGACCTTGACGTCCGCCTCGCCGCTCTTGCCGGCGCGGGCTTCCTTGTCGAGCGAGGCGACCATCTTCTTGTCGTCCGCCGTCAGGTCCTTCGCCTGCTTGAGCCGGCGGGCGTTGCTGTCGGTCTGCGAGATGATCTTGACCGCGCCCTTGGCGATGCCCGTCTCGAGCACCTTCAGCGCCTCCGCAGGCGAACCGGCCTCGAGCGCCATGTCCGAATACGACAGGAACTCGCTCTCGCGCGTCATGAACTCGCGGTCGAAGGCGAGCCGCCACAGGTTCATCATCGCGTGGGCGTCGGTGTCCGTCTCGTAGTTGGCCATCAGGCTGATCAGGTACTCGCGCGTGAAGAAGCGCGACTCGAGCGCCTCGAGCGCCTGGGTCACCTTGGCCTTCTGGCCGAGCGTGTTGTAGCACTGGTATTCGAGCTTGAGGTCCGTCTCCGTCGGCTCCTTGCCCTCGATGGACTTCTCCAGCGCGACGATGCCGTTGGTGCAGTCCTTCTGGATCAGGTAGAGCTTCGCGAGGAAGCCCCATGCCTCCGTGCCGCCGTTGCCCTGCTCGATCCACAGCTTCGTGTTCGTCACGGCCTTGTCGTAGATCGCGCTCTGGCCGTAGATCTGCGCCAGCGAATGGTAGTTGCGGATCTTCTGGTCGGCCGGGGCGCCTTCGGTCGCGTTGATCTGCTCGAGCGCATCGGCAAGCCCGATGAAGTCCTTCTTGCCCTGCAGCGAGGCGGCCAGCAGGTTGAGCGAGGTCAGGATGTCGTACGCCTTCGGCGCCTTCGCGCCGCGCGCGGCGTCGAGGGCGAGCTTCGACTGCGCAAGACCCGTGTCGAAGTCACCCTTGGTGATCGCCTCCTGGGCGGGCTTCGCGAACTTGTAGACCTCCGCCGACAGCGACGGACCCTTCTTGTCCTCCGCAGCGGTCGCGGCGGGGGCGACGGCCGCCCACGCGACGATCGCACTCAACACGACCGCAAGGGATGCCTTGACGCGCGGTTCCCAACTAGCCATGACCCACCTCGTAATGTTCTATTTTTCTCAGGCACCGAGCCAGAGTTTCGCCGCCACCGCCATGCGCGGATCGGCCTTCGCGGCGCCGAATGCCTTGGCGGCCTCGGCGCTCTTCTTCAGCTGCGTGTAGACGATGCCGAGCACCAGGTTGGCGTCGTCCGGGCGCTTGACGCGCGCGACACGATCCGCCGACAGGCCGCGCGACAGGGCCTCCGCCGCCTTGTCGTACTGCTTCATGCTGTAGTAGCGCAATCCGAGCTTGACGTCCGTGTCGCCGTTCTTGCCGGCACGGGCCTCGGCGTCGAGCTGCGGCGCGGTCTTGGCATCGTCCACGGCACGCGCCTTGGCCTGGTCGAGCAGGCGGTTCGCCCGATCCATCGTCTTGATGACCTTCTTCGAGATGCCCCTCTCGAGCACGCGCTGTGCCTCGGCCGTGGTGCCGACGTCGAGCGCCTTGTCGGCGAGCTTGATGTAGTCCGCTTCCTGGTCGAGGTAATCGTGCTCGAAGCCGTAGCGCAGCAGGTTGAGCTGCGCGAGGTCGTCGAGCTTGTCCTTCTTGCTGTCCTGGTGGATCGACAGGATCTGGTTGTACCAGTTCTTGCTCGGATCCTTGCGCAGCAGCGCCTCGGCGACGGCCAGCAGCTTGTCGTTGTCCTTGGCCTGGAAGTAGCAGCTGTCCTTGAACTTGAGCTGCGCGACGTTCGGCTCCTTGCCGCCGAGCGCCTTGTCGAGCGTCTCGATGCCGTTCTTGCAGTCGCGCGCGCCGAAGTACATCGTCGCGAGCGCCTCCAGGTCAGCCGGCGAGCCGCCGCCCTTGAGGGCTTCCTTCATCTCGAAGATCGCCTTGTCCAGCTTGTTCAGGTGGGCATAGGCATTGGCCAGCGCCTTGTGCATCTGACCCTTGCTGCCGGCCGGGACGCTCTCCGAGGCGATCAGCTGCTCGAGGGCCTCCGCCTGCTCGGTGAACTTGCTCGCCGCACCGGCCACGTTGACCATCAGCAGCGCCGCCGCATTCTTCTCGGCGCCGCCCTTGGCGACGCCCTGCGCAGCCCTGGCCGCGGAGAAGGCCTTGTTCAGGTCATGGGCCTTGAACGCGGTCGCGCCCTCGTTGTACTTCTGCGAGAACTCCTCGGAGTAGCTCTGGGCGTACGCGGTGGAGCTGAGCGCCAGGAGCGCGCCCGCCAGGCCCGCCAGGAGAAACCCGCGCCCGGCGCGCGGCAGGAAGTGAACGAGCGTGCTCATCGGATACCTCGGTTGACTCCAAAACCACAAGATTTCGACTTCGACGGACCCAGCGGGTTCCCGCCAGTTGAACTTAGCAAAAAAAATGGGCCGACGAAGTCAGCCCATTTTTTTATTTCAGCCTGTGCGGCCAGCGCCGAGCGCCCCTGCCCCGCTCAGAGGGCTCCGCTGGCGTCAGCCACGAACCCGATCTTCTTGAGGCCGCCGCGCTGCACGGCGAACAGCACCGTCGCCGCGTAGTCGTACTTGGCGCGCCGGTCGATCTGCAGGTGGACCTCCGGCTGGGGATCCTTCGCCGCCTCTTCGATGATCTTGGCGCGCATGTCAGTGGGCGTGATCGCCGCGCCATTCCAGGTGACGTAGCCGTTGTAGGCCACCTCGATCGAGATGACCTCGGGCGGCACGTCTGGCGGCGGCTGGTCGGTCGCGCGCGGCAGGTCGAGGCTGACCGCGTGCGTCATCACGGGCAGCGTGATGATGAAGATGATCAGGAGGACCAGCATGATGTCGACCAGCGGCACGACGTTGATCGTCGTGTTGTAGTCGCCGGTGTCATTGTTCGATGCCATTGCCATTCGAATAGTGCTCCTGGTACCCGTTACTCGGCGTGCGGCGGTTCAGCGATGAACGCGACCTTCAGCAGGAAGTTCCGCTGCAGGGTGGTGAGCACGTCGGCGACATAGTTGTACGACACGCGCTTGTCGGCGCGGATGTGGACCTGCGGGGCCGGCTTCTTCTGCGCCTCTTCCCGCGCCATCAGCGCGAGGTTGTCGAGCGTGATCGGCCCATCGTTCCAGTACACCTGCCCGGCGAAGTCGACCGACAGACTGATGTCTTCGGGCTTGGTCTCCGTGGGCTGGTTGAAGTTGACCGGCAGATTGACCCGCACCGCCTTCGTCGCCACCGGGATGGTGATGATGAAGATGATGAGGAGCACGAGCATGATATCGACGAGCGGGACAACGTTGATCTCGTTGTTCAGTTCGCCTTCCTTAATCGGGCCACCACCGCCTGCCATGTTCGTGCTCCTCGTCTAGGTCTTTCGCGGAAACTTACTTCTTGACCGCAGCGGCAGGCGCGGCCGTCTTCGGGACCGACACGCGGCCACCCGACAGCACCGCCTGGTGCAGGTCGTGCGCGAAGTGGTTGACCGCGTCGCTGATCGCCTTGTTGCGGCGGGTCAGCCAGTTGAAGCCGAGCACGGCCGGGATCGCGACCGCGAGACCGACGGCGGTCATCCACAGCGCCTCGCCGACGGGACCGGCGACCTTCTCGATCGACGCGTTGCCGGACATGGCGATCGAACGCATGGCGTTCAGGATGCCGAGCACGGTGCCGAGCAGGCCGACGAACGGCGCGGTGGCGCCGACCGAGGCGAGCACGGCCATGCCGGAGTTCAGGTCGCTGTTGATCTGGTCGACGCGACGCTGCATGTGGCCGGAGACCCAGTCGTGCAGGTCGATCGTCTCGGTCAGCTTGCCCTTGTTCTTCTCGTGGTGCGACACCGACTCGACGGCGTCCGACGCGATCGCGCGGAAGACGTTCTCATCGCCGCCCTTCAGGCGCGCGATGCCGTCGGTGATCGACGGGGCGCCCCAGAAGTCCTTGTCGACCGTGGACGCGTACTTGTTCAGCGCGTTCTGGTCGAGCAGCTTCACGATCAGCACGTACCACGAGTAGAGGGACATGACTACGAGGATCGAGAGCAGAACCTTGCTTACCGGACCGGAGTCCCAGAGGTCCTGAATGCCAAAGTTGTGATTCTCAGGAGCAACTACTGCGTCGGCCATGATCAAAGACCTCTGATAGGTTCAGGTAACGGTAAAAAGGAAGAACGGACTGTTCAAAGAATCGTGGGTCGCAAGGACGGCTCAGTTCGTGAGACGCCAGGTCCACTTCATGCGCTGCCACGACCCGACCGCCTCGTTGCCGACCTTCTGCGGCTCGAAGCGACCCTGCGCCTTGACGCACTTCTCAGCAGCCTCGTCGAGGCGCTGGAAGCCGGAAGACGTCTCCACCTTGCTGTCGGTCACCTTGCCGTTCGGCGCGATGAACACCAGCAGCACCACCGAGCCTTCCTCGCTGAGGCGGCGCGACGCTGACGGATAGTAGGAACCACAGGCCTCGCCCAGGTTCGAGCCCTTGGCGACCTTCGCCTGGATGATCGGCGGCGGCTCGGCGGCCTTGGCGGGCGCCGGCGGCGGCGCGGGCGGCTTCACGATCGCGGTGACCGGCGGCGGACCCGTCACGGTCGGCATCTCGAGCATCGGCGTGTCGACCCGGGGCGGGACGTAGTCAGGCGGCGGCGGCGGCGGCGGCGCATGCTTGTCCAGTTCCTCCTCCTTGTGGAGGAGCTTCATCTCCAGCGCATCGGCATTCTGCTGCACGTACTTCACGGCCGTGCCGATGATGATCGCGAGGGCGAACGCCACGTGGATACCGATGACGGTGAATCCAACGATGGTCTTACGAGAATATTGTCCGCTTGCCATGTAGCAGGGAGCCCCTATCTCCCGGAAACGCCTTTCTGATTCCCGGTGTCCCGGGCCCCTTCCGGAGCCGTCTCACCGAAAGGACGTCTGGCGTCACACCAGACCGCTGTCTTCTCAATTCTCGTCAACGAGCGCGAGTCAGACCGACGTCGCCGACGCGAACGGACGATACCGCCGGACGCGCGGGTCTGCAAGCCTGAATTGACGGTTGCTCAAATTCCCGCCCGGCATGTCCGTACAGGTTGCCCGCCCGCTGTGCCGTCAAGTGCACCGGACTGCGCCGCTCAGCGCTTGCGGCGCGCGGCCGGCGCCTTCGCAGGCTCCAGGTCCGTGACCGCGCCGAGCGAGGCGCTGGTGACCTCGCGCGCGTATTTCGCGAGCACCCCGCGCTCCGCATACGGCTTCGGTGCACGCCATTTCGCGGCGCGGCGCTTGAGTTCCGCGGCGCTCACGCCAAGTTCAAGCACGCGCTTGCGCGCGTCGATCGTCACGCGGTCGCCATCGCGCACCAGGGCGAGCGGCCCGCCGACCGCGGCCTCCGGCGAGACGTGCCCGACGACGAAGCCGTGGCTGCCGCCGGAGAACCGGCCGTCGGTGATCAGCGCGACCTTGTCGCCGAGGCCCTTGCCCATGATCGCCCCGGTCGGGCTCAGCATCTCGCGCATGCCAGGGCCCCCCTTCGGCCCCTCGTAGCGGATCACGACGACATCGCCCGCCCGGACCGTGCCGTCCAGGATGGCCTGCAGGCTCGCCTCCTCCGAATCGAACACCCGCGCCGTGCCCTCGAAGCGCAGCCCCTCCTTGCCCGTGATCTTGGCGACCGCGCCCTCCGGGGCGAGGTTGCCGTACAGGATCACGAGGTGGCTGTCCTTCTTGATCGGATCGGCGATCGGCCGGACGATCGCCTGCCCGGCCGGGTAGTCGGGCGCGCCCGCCAGGCTCTCGCCGAGCGTCCCGCCGGTCACCGTCAGGGCATCGCCGTGCAGCAGGCCCGCATCCAGCAGCCGCTTCATCAGCGGCCGGATGCCGCCGATCGCGATCAGCTCGGACATCAGGTACTTGCCGCTCGGCTTGACGTCGGCGAGCACTGGCACGCGCTTGCCGATGCGGGTGAAATCATCGAGCGTCAGGCGCACCCGCGCGGCGTGCGCGATCGCGAGCAGGTGCAGGACCGCGTTGGTCGAGCCGCCGAGCGCGATCACCACGGTGATCGCGTTCTCGAACGCCTTGCGAGTCAGGATGTGGGACGGGCGGATCCCGGCCTTGACGAGGCGCACCACCGCCTCGCCGGCGCGGCGGCAGTCCTCGAGCTTGGTCGCCGAGACCGCCTCCTGGGCGGAGCTGTTCGGCAGGCTGAGGCCGAGCGCCTCGATGGCCGAGGCCATGGTGTTCGCGGTGTACATCCCGCCACAGCTGCCGGCCCCCGGGATCGCCGTCGCCTCGACCTCGTGCAGCTCCGCATCGCTGACCGACCCGTTGGCGTGACCGCCGATCGCCTCGAAGACCGAGACGATGTCCCGGCGCTTGGCGCCGGGCCGGATGGTGCCGCCGTAGACGAACACCGCCGGCCGATCGAGCCGCGCGATGGCCATCATGCAACCGGGCATGTTCTTGTCGCAGCCGCCGATGGCGACCAGGCCGTCGAAGCCCTGCGCGCCGGTCACCGTCTCGATCGAATCGGCGATCACCTCGCGCGAGACCAGCGAGTAGCGCATGCCGGGCGAGCCCATCGAGATGCCGTCGGAGACGGTGATGGTGTTGAAGATCCGGCTCTTGCCGCCGGCGCCGTCCGCGGCGGCAGCGGCGGCGACCGCAAGGCCGTCGAGGTGGACGTTGCACGGCGTGATGTTCGACCAGGTCGTCGCCACGCCGATCGAGGGCTTGTCGAAGTCGCCGTCGACGTAGCCGACCGCGCGCAGCATGGCGCGGCTCGGGGTCTGCTTGACACCGTCGGTCACGAGTCGGGAATGCTGGCGCGGGTCCGGGGCGGTCGTCTTCTTGCGGGTCATGGTCGCTCTGCACGGTGGAAACGGGGTCCGGCGGGTCGCCGGGCCCACTATTGTGGCCTTGCGCGCCCCGCGCGCGCCACCATCCTCAACTGCCCGCGCGCGCGCCGGTCGGCTCGCGCAGCGCGATGATCGTCACCCCGACCAGCGTCAGGAGGCCGCCGGCGAGCAGCGACGGGGTGACCCGCTCGCCGAGCAGCAACACCCCGAACAGCACGGAGAACACCGGCGAGAGCGTCGTCAGCGGCGTCACGCTCGTGACCGGGTAGCGGCGCACCAGCCAGTAGTACCCGGAGTGCGCGACGAGGCTCGACATCAGCACCGTGTAGGCGAGGGCCGCCCAGGCGAGACCCGGGGCGGCGCGCACGGCCTGCCACTGGTCGCGTTCCAGCAGCAGCGTCAGCGGCCAGAGCACGGGCAGCGCCGCGAACGCGAGCCAGGCCTGCATCTCGAGGGCGCCGAGGCGGGTGCCGACGCGCTTGACCGCGACGAGGCCGAGCGCGCCGACGAAGGTCGAGGCGGCGACGAGGGCGAGCCCCGCGCGATGGTCGAACATGTCGGCCCGCACCGCGATCAGCGCGACGCCCGCGAACGCCAGCGCGATCCCGAGCGTGCGGCGCCAGTGGATCACCTCGCCGAGCACCATGATCGACATCAGCGTCGCGAACGGCACCCCGAGCTGGGTCGCGATCGCGACCGAACCGACGTCCGGCGAGAGCTTCACGCCCATGAACAGCAGCGCGAACTGCAGCCCCCCGGACAGCGCCGCGGCGACCAGCAGCGACTGCATGATGCCCTTGTGCCAGCGCAGGAACGGCGCGAGGCACACCGCGAGCGCGGTGAAGCGCAGCGCCGTGAAGAACACCGGCGGCAGCGCCGTGACGCCGATGCGGCTCGCGATCAGGTTGAAGCCCCAGATCAGGTTGATCAAGACCAGGAACGCGAGGTGGCGCCCCGCCAGGTGGGTCATCCGCGTGGGCCGGGATGCCGTGTCGCGATCATCCTGTACAGGGCGCGCACGGCCTGGGCCTCTGCGCCCACCGGACGACCCGGCCGCTCGCGGCCGTTCCAGCCATACAGGTCCACGTGCAGCCAGGGCGTCGAGGGGCCGACGAAGCGACGCAGGAACAGCCCCGCCGTGATCGCCCCGGCGAAGCCCGAGGAGGACGCGTTGGCGAGATCCGCGACCTTGGAGGTGAGCTCGTCCTCGTAGCCGGGCCACAGCGGCATCGGCCACAGCGGGTCGCCCTCCGCCTCCCCGGCCGCGACGAGTTCCTGCACGAGCGCCGGATCCGAGCCGAACGCGGCCGGCAGCTCCGGGCCGAGCGCGACGCGCGCGGCGCCGGTCAGGGTCGCGAGGTCCACCAGCAGGTCCGGGCGCTCCTCGTCGGCATAGGCCAGCGCGTCGGCGAGCACGAGCCGACCCTCGGCGTCGGTGTTCGTGACCTCGACGGTAAGGCCCTTGCGCGTGTGCAGCACGTCGCCCGGCCGGTAGGCGTTGCCAGCGACGCTGTTCTCGACCGCGGCGACCAGCAGGCGCAGGCGGACCGGCAGCCGCGCATCGAGGATCAGCTGCGCAAGCGCCAGTGCGCAGGCGGCCCCGCCCATGTCCTTCTTCATGAGGGCCATGCCGGAGGCCGGCTTGAGATCGAGGCCGCCGGTATCGAAGCAGACCCCCTTGCCGACGAGGGTGATCCTCGGCCCCTCGGCGCCGGCGCGCAGTTCGACGAGCCGCGGCGCCTGCGCCGCGGCCCTGCCGACCGCATGGATCGCCGGGAAGCGCTCGGCGAGCAGGGCCGTGCCCACCAACTCGCGGACGCTGGCGCCGTGCCGCTCGGCCACCCGGGCGACCGCGGCACCGAGGTCGGCCGGCCCGAGGTCCGCGGCCGGCGTGTTGATGAGGTCGCGGGCCAGCGCGTCGGCCGCGGCGACGCGACGCACGTGCGCGCCATCGGCGCCGTCCGGCAGCGCGAGGGTGGCCACGGCCACCTCGGGCCCGCTGCGGTAGCGCTGGAAGCGATAGCGCCCGAGCGCCCAGCCGAGCGCGGCGCGGGTCGCGGCGCCAGCCGGCAGTGGATCGGCAAGCCGGTACGTTCCCGCCGGCACCCGGTCCGGCACGCCCTGCAGGTGCGCGATGGCCACCTCGTCGGGCGAGGACAGCGCGCCGAGCCCGACGGCGATGCCGCCAAGGCTGCCATCCGGCGCCGGCAGCGCGAGGACGCGGCCGCGCTCGCCGTTGAAGCCCTGCGCTGCCGCCCAGGCAGCCGCGGCGCCCGCCCCGTCCCCGAGGCGAGCGGTCCAGGTCGTTGCGTCGCGTTCGGCGACCAGCCACAGCGGGCAGTCAGGCGCCGGGTTCGGGGGGATCGGTGGGCTGGAATCGGTCATTGCGCGCTCGCCTTTGGCGTGGGTCGGGGTCCGGCATCGGGCACAGTCGTTGACAAGCTTCGCGCCCATGTGCTGACATCACAAAGTTACCTCAAGCGCGACCTTACATGCCCGTCCGTATCCAGTTCGCCCGAGTCTTTGCTTCGACGCCCGCCGCGCGGCGCGTCGAACTCCTTGCGGGCCTCCTTCTTACGCACTGACAGGTGCGGGATCCACGGCTGACGTAACGGTCGCTTTTCGAACAACAGGAACCCCGCACCGGCACCGCCCGAGGCGGGGTTTTTTTTGGTTTTTTGGGCTTCATTGCAGATTCATTCGGAGAACCACACGTGAAGATCTATTCGGCGAAGGACGTTGACCAGAAGGCGCTCAAGGGCGCGACCATCACGATCATCGGCTACGGCAGCCAGGGCCGTGCCCATGCACTCAACCTGAAGGACAGCGGCTACAACGTCGTCGTCGGCGCCCGCAAGGGTGGCGCGAGCTGGAAGAAGGCGCAGAAGGACGGCCTCAAGGTCGCCGAGCCCATCGACGCCGTCGTCGGCGCCGCGCTCGTCGCGCTGCTGACGCCGGACCTGACGCAGGCCGCGGTCTACAACGAGATCAAGGGCCACATGGCCACGGGCGCGACGCTGCTGTTCGCGCACGGCTTCAACATCCACTTCGGCCAGATCAAGCCGCGCAAGGACCTCGACGTCGTGCTGATCGCGCCGAAGGGCCCGGGCGACCTGGTGCGCCGCCAGTACCAGCAGGGTCGCGGCGTGCCGTGCCTGATCGCGGTCGCGCAGGACGCGACCAAGAAGGCCAAGAAGAAGGCCCTCGCCTACGCCGACGGCATCGGCGGTACCCGCGGCGGCGTGCTCGAGACGACCTTCGAGGAAGAGACGGTCACCGACCTTTTCGGCGAGCAGGCCGTGCTCTGCGGCGGCGCGACCGAACTCGTCGTCAAGGGCTTCGAGGTGCTCACCGAGGCCGGCTACAAGCCGGAGGCCGCGTACTACGAGTGCCTGCACGAGCTGAAGCTGATCGTCGACCTGCTGCAGGAAGGCGGGCTCGCCAAGATGCACGAGTTCATCTCCGAGACCGCCAAGTGGGGCGACCTGACGCGCGGCCCGCGCGTCGTCAACGCCGCCACCAAGAAGGAAATGAAGAAGATCCTCACCGAGATCCAGGACGGCACGTTCGCGCGCCAGTGGATCCGCGAGACGAAGGCCGGCAAGAAGAAGTACACGAAGCTGATGAATGCCGACCTGCGTCACCCGATCGAGAAGGTGGGCAAGCAGCTGCGCGCCCGCATGCCCTGGCTGGAACAGGGCAAGTAAGACCGCCTAGGAGAACCCCATGCCGACCCCGGATCCGACCCGCGTCATCATTTTCGACACGACTCTGCGCGATGGCGAGCAGTCCCCTGGCTGCTCGATGACCCCGCCGGAGAAGCTTCGACTTGCGAAGGCGCTTGCGGATCTCGGGGTCGACGTGATCGAGGCGGGCTTCCCCGCCGCCTCGCAGGGCGACTGGGAGTCGGTGCAGACGATCGCCCGCGAGGTGCATGGGCCGATCATCTGCGGCCTCGCCCGCTGCAACCGCGATGACATCGACAAGGCCTACTCGGCCATCAAGGATGCGCCGCGGCACCGCATCCACGTGTTCCTGGCGACGAGTGCGATCCATCGCGAGCACAAGCTCAACATGGCCAAGAACGAGATCCTGAAGGCGGCCGTCGAGGGCGTGCGCTACGCGAAGAGCCTGTGCGCGGACGTCGAGTTCTCGCCCGAGGACGCCTCGCGCACCGAGCTCGAGTTCCTCGCCGAGGTCGTCTCGGCCGTCATCGAGGCCGGCGCGACCACGGTCAACTGCCCGGACACGGTCGGCTACACGACGCCCATCGAGTACGCCGAACTTTTCGGCTACCTCAAGCAGCACGTCAAGGGCATCGAGAACGTCGTGCTCTCCGTGCACTGCCACGACGACCTCGGCATGGCCGTCGCGAACAGCCTGTCGGCCGTGCACGCCGGCGCCCGCCAGGTCGAGTGCACGATCAACGGCATCGGCGAGCGCGCGGGCAACTGCTCGCTCGAGGAAGTGGCGATGGCGCTGAAGACCCGCGAGGGCTTCTACGGCCTGCACACGGGCATCCAGACCACCCGCCTCTACCCGACCTCGCGCCTGCTGTCGACGATCACCGGCATGATGGTGCCGCGCAACAAGGCGATCGTGGGCGAGAACGCCTTCGCGCACGAATCCGGCATCCACCAGCACGGCATGCTGAAGCACCACTCGACCTACGAGATCATGCGACCGCAGGACGTGGGCCTGTCGCGCACCAACCTCGTGCTCGGCAAGCACAGCGGCCGGCACGCGCTCAGGGACCGCATCAAGGACCTCGGCTACGAACTCTCGGAGGCGGACCTGAACCGCGTGTTCACCGACTTCAAGGCGCTGGCCGACAAGAAGAAGGAACTGTTCGACGGCGACATCGAGGCGCTGGTGCTGCGCGCCGGCGAGCACGCCGAGGGCCCGTGGGCGCTCGAGGCGCTCTGGACCTCCGCGACCTCCGGCGCGATCGCCTCGGCGGTCGTCAGGCTCGCCCACAAGGACGGCCGCGTCGTCGAGCAGGGCGCGACCGGCGACGGCCCGGTCGATTCCGCGTTCAAGGCGATCGAGTCGGTGACCGGCACCGCGGTGAAGCTGCGCAGCTACGAAGTGCGCAGCGTGACCGAGGGCGAGGACGCGCAGGGCGAGGCGATCGTCAACGTGCTCTACAACGAGCGCAGCTACCGCGGCGCCGCACTGCACACGAACATCATCGAGGCGAGCGCGCACGCGTTCCTCGAGGCCATCAACCAGATCCTGTCGAGCCGATCGCTGGCGCGCCCCGCGCACGCCCAGCTGTCGGCCGACTCGAACAGCGTCCAGGCGAACCCATGACGGCAACGACCCTCTTCGAGAAGATCTGGCGGGCGCACGAGGTGGTGGCGGAGACGGCCGACACCCCGGCCATCCTCTACATCGACCTGCACCTCACACACGAGGTCACGACCCCGCAGGCCTACACGGTGCTGCGCGAGCGCGGGCTGCGCGTGCGGCGCACCGACCGGACGCTGGCGACGCTCGATCATTCGACGCCCACGGACTCCGACCAGCTGTTCGGGCGCGTGCCGATCAAGATCGAGAGCGCCGCGAACCAGGTGCGCCAGCTCGAGAAGAACTGCGCCGAATTCGGCGTGGAACTGCTCGGCATCCACAGCCCCAACCGCGGCGTCGTGCACATCATCGGCCCCGAGCTCGGCCTCACCCAGCCCGGCACCACGATCGTCTGCGGCGACAGCCACACGAGCACGCATGGCGCGTTCGGCGCGCTCGCCTTCGGCATCGGCACGACGGAAGTGGGCCACGTGCTCGCCACCCAGTGCCTGCTGCAGCGCAAGGCGAAGACCCTCGCCGTCAACGTCGAGGGTGCCCTGCCCCGCGGCGTGACCGCCAAGGACCTCGTGCTCGCGATCATCCGCAAGCTCGGCGTCTCCGGTGGCACCGGCAGCGTGATCGAGTACCGCGGCAGCACGATCCGCGCGCTCTCGATGGAGGAGCGCATGACGGTCTGCAACATGTCGATCGAGGCCGGCGCGCGCGCCGGGCTCATCGCCCCCGACGAGACGACCTTCGCCTACCTGAAGGGCCGTCCGCGCGCCCCGCAGGGTGCGGGGTGGGACGCGGCCGTCGCGCGCTGGCGCACGCTCGTCACCGACCCCGGCGCGAAGGTCGACGCCGAGGTCTCGATCGACGCCTCGACGCTCGCGCCGATGATCACCTATGGCACCAACCCGGGCATGTCGGTCGCGCTCGGCGAGGCGATCCCGGCGACGGGCGACGCCGTGTTCGCCAAGGCGATGGCCTACATGGGCCTGACGCCCGGCCAGCAGATGCTCGGCCAGAAGATCGAGGAAGTGTTCCTCGGCAGCTGCACCAACGGGCGGCTGTCCGACCTCGAGCAGGCGGCCTCGATCGTGCGCGGGCGCAAGGTGGCGCCGGGCGTGCGCTTCCTCGTCGTGCCCGGCTCCCAGCAGATCAAGCTCGCCGCCGAGGCCGCCGGCCTCGATCGCGTCTTCAAGGACGCCGGCGCCGACTGGCGCGAGGCCGGCTGCTCGATGTGCCTCGGCATGAACGGCGACCTCGTCGCCAAGGGCGCGTACTGCGTCAGCACCAGCAACCGCAACTTCGAGGGCCGCCAGGGCGTGGGCGCCCGCACGCTGCTCGCGAGCCCGATCATGGCCGCCGCGGCCGCCGTCACCGGTCGCGTGACCGACCCGCGCACGCTGCTCGCCTGAGGACCCCATGGAACCGATCCGCACCATCCGCTCGCGCACCGTCGTGCTCGCGAGCACCAACATCGACACCGACCAGATCATGCCGGCCCGCTTCCTGACGACGACCTCGCGCGAGGGCCTCGGCAAGCACCTGTTCGCCGACTGGCGCTATGACGCCGCGGGCCAGCCGATCGCGGAGTTCGTGCTGAACAAGCCCGAGGCCGCGGGCTGCAGCGTCCTCGTCGCCGGCCGCAACATCGGCTGCGGCTCCTCGCGCGAACACGCGCCGTGGGGCCTGTACGACTACGGCTTCCGAGCCGTGATCTCGAGCGAGATCGCCGACATCTTCCGCAGCAACAGCCTGAAGAACGGCCTCGTGCCGGTGGTGGTCGACGCCGACACCCACGCCTGGCTGCTCGCGAACCCGGGCGTCGAGGTCGCGGTCGACCTCGAGACCCGCACCGTCACGCTCCCGGACGGGCGCAGCGTCGCGTTCCCGATCGAGGCGTTCGCGCGCTACTGCCTGCTGAATGGCGTCGACGAGACCGGCTACCTGCTCTCGCAGGAGGCCGCGATCAAGGCCTACGAGGCGAGGACGGGCGCATGAAGGCGAAGATCGCGGTCCTCGCCGGCGATGGCATCGGCCCCGAGGTGATCGTCGAGGCGCAGCAGTGCCTCGAGGCGATCGCGCGGCGCTACGGCCATGACTTCCAGTTCGAGGCGGCGCCCGTGGGCGCCATCGCGATCGACACCACGGGCAACCCGCTGCCGGATCAAACGCTCGCGCTCACCAAGGCCTCGGACGCGATCCTGTTCGGCGCCATCGGCACGCCGAAGTACGCCGACCCGACCCTCAAGGTGCGCCCCGAGCAGGGCATCCTCAAGCTGCGCACCGAGCTTGGCCTGTACGCGAACCTGCGCCCGGCCGTGTGCTTCGAGTCGGTGATCGACGCCTCGCCGCTGAAGCCCGAGCTCCTCGCCGGCGTCGACATCATGGTGATCCGCGAGCTCACCGGTGGCATCTACTTCGGCGAGAAGACCCGCACCCCGACCTCCGCGACCGACGTGTGCACCTACACGGTGCCCGAGGTCGAGCGGATCGTGCGCCTCGGCGCCCGCCTCGCCCGCGGCCGACGCAGCAAGCTCACCTCGGTCGACAAGGCCAACGTGCTCGAGACCTCGCGCCTGTGGCGCGAGGTGGTCGTGCGCGTGATGCGCGAGGAGTTCCCGGACGTCGCGCTCGATCACATGTACATCGACGCGGCCTGCATGCACCTGCTGCGCCGGCCGTCCGACTTCGACGTCGTGATCACCGAGAACATGTTCGGCGACATCCTGACCGACGAGGCCTCGATGCTGCCGGGCTCGCTGGGACTGTGCCCGTCCGCCTCGCTCGGCGACGGCACGCGCGGCATGTACGAGCCGATCCACGGCTCGGCCCCCGACATCGCCGGCAAGGGCGTCGCGAACCCCGACGCGACGATCCTCTCGGCCGCGATGCTGCTCAGGCACTCGCT
>CAISEB010000001.1 GCA_903884235.1 uncultured Pseudomonadota bacterium | reverse complement strand
GCGTCCCGCGCTTCGTGAAGCTGCTTCCAGTTAGGGGCGTACTTCAGCGCCTCGTAGTACTTCGCGAGCGCATCGTTGGGCTTGCCCAGCTTCACGAGCACATCACCCCACGATTTGAGCGGATCGGCCCAGTGCGGGCCCTTTTCATTGGCATCCCTGAACTTCGCCGCAGCGCCTTCCAGGTCACCGTGCCGGACGAGCGCAAGTCCCCACGAGTAGCGTCCGGCGGGCAAATCGGGAGCAATCGCGACAGACTCGGCGTACATCCTCTGAGCCCCGGCCCAATCGCCGCGCCCGTCGGTGATGTCAGCGCGGAAGCGCAGGCAGTCCACGTACCGACGTTCGCCCGGCAAGGCGAGCGCCGCATCGGCTGCGGCGTGCTGACCCGTGCGCTCGAGCGCGACCGCCGCGTAGCAGGGAGCCGTCGGCGCCATAATATGGTTGAAAGGGACGTGGTAGTCGGCCAGCGCGTTCTGCCACTCGCGAGCCGCGATCTCTGCATTACCCCTTTCGTCTGCGATCAGCGCGCGGGCCCAGTGCCGGGCAAACTGTTCGCCGACCTCATCGCCGTTGGCGGGGACCAGCGAAAGCGCGTGCTCGGCCGCCGCCGGATCATGCAGCAGCGCCTCGGCCATCGGGATGAACACCCACGTCGGGCCGAAATCTGTGCCGGCGCCCGCAGTCGCATCGAAGTCGGCTCGGAACGCCCGCAGCAGATCGCCCAAGTTCCACGTCATCTGGTCCCATACGCTGTACCTGATCTCGGGCGCGCGCCCCGGCCGGCCACCTGCAAGACTGCGCAGCGTTTCTCCCGCGCGCCAGGCCTCTTCCTCACGTCCGCTGGCCCTCGTGAATTCAATGACGTCCTCGTGCGAACCCCAATCGTTGGGGTTAGCCCGAAGGGCCTCGCGTAGCAGTTCAAATGAACTCTCGAAGTCCCCGGTCTCGTTTATTTGTGCGCCGGCCCAGACGTCGAGCAGCCTCGCCCGATCCGGACCTGTCGTGCGGCCGAGCGCAGCCTTCGCGAACTCCATCGCCTCGCGATTCCGGAACTGGGTACCGAGGTACGCGACCCACAGCGCCGGCCGCACCTGTCCGTAGATGTACTCCGCAGCTGCCCGAGCCGCGGCGTGTGGATCGCCATCCGGCTGAATGAACCGCTTCGGCACTAAGCCGGTACCACGCACGCTGAGCGCGACGCCTCCCGCAGGCATCGACACGAGGTCGCCCTCGATGGACACGTCGTGGCCGAACTGACTTCGCAGAAAATGCGAGATCTCTCCGACGGAGAGTCCTGTTTCCGGAACTTCGAGTCGGATCTCGCCATCCCATCCGCTGCGAAGCTCGGATTTCTCGGTCGAACTGCGAGTCGCGGCCTGCAGGCTTACCAGCTCGTCCAAAACGGCACTGGCGACAATTCGTCCGTTCAGGTCGCGCGTCGCGAGCGCGGGCGATACCTCGAAGGCCGAAATCGTCACCTTGCGCGCGGTGACTGCATCCCAGAGCAACATCACCGCGCCAACCGCAATGGTGGTTGTCACGAGCCCGAGAAAGGTCTGAAAGCCAAACCGCAAGCGCATTCCGGCGCGACGCAGTTCGCCCTCGCGCGTCTGGCCCCGGAGTTGAGTCAAGCGCAGCGCATGTTCCGCCTCGAGGTGCCGCTTCTGGACTCTCAGCAGCTCGGACTGATCCCTCAAGAAGGCCGAGGTGTCCCTCGCGACCTGAGGATCCTGGCGAGAGGCGATGGCTGCGACCGCCGCGGC